>JBGGNI010000063.1:0-49530 GCA_041287585.1 Xanthobacteraceae bacterium | reverse complement strand
CGGCGATGGCAACCTCAACCTGGTGTTCATCGTCGAAGGCGCGAGCGGATCGCTCGTCGTGAAGCAGGCGCTGCCCTATGCGCGCGTGGTCGGCGAGAGCTGGCCGATGTCGCTCGATCGCGCCTTCTTCGAATACGAGGCGTCCCGGCGCCTCGGTGGCCGCGATCCGGGGCGCCTGCCGCTTCTGCACTATTTCGACCGTGAACAGGCGCTCCAGATCATGGAGCACCTTCACCCGCACATCATCCTGCGCCGGGGGCTGATCGCCGGCACGCGCTTTCCCCATCTCGGCGGGCATCTCGGGCGCTATCTGGCCCGGACGCTCTTTCGCGGGTCGGACTGGTCGATGGAGACCGCCCACCGGAAGGCGGACGTCGCTCTGTTCGCCGGCAATGCCGAACTGTGCGGCATCACCGAGAACCTGTTCTTCACCGACCCATTCCACGACTGTCCGCGCAACGCGCACAATCCGGCGCTCGCCCGCGAGGTCGCCGCCATTCGCGCTGACCGCGACCTCAAGCTCGCGGCGCTGCGGATGAAGAGCCGCTTCTGCACGGTGGCGCAGAGCCTGCTGCATGGCGACCTTCACACCGGTTCGGTGATGGTGAGCGCTGACGACAGCCGCGTCATCGACGCCGAGTTCGCGACCTATGGACCGATGGGCTTCGACATTGGCTCGCTGCTCGCCAATATCTGGATGGCGGCCTTCGCGCAGGCCGGCCTGCGGTCCGATCCCGCCGCCGCGCATGCCTATCGGCGGTGGATCCTCGACCTGGCGGAGAGCATCTGGCGCGTTTTGGTCGAGGAATTCACCCATCTCTGGCGGACGGAACGCACCGGCATCCTCGGCGGGTGGGAACTGTTCGACGGCCCGGGAGATGGCACCGGTCCTGATCTCGCGCTGGCCGCCCTGCTCGACGAAATCTGGACCGACGCGCTGGGTTTTGCGGGGATCGAAATCCACCGTCGCATTCTCGGTCTCGCGCATGCCGCCGAGCTGGAGGCGATTGTGGATGCGGACCGGCGGGCGGATTGCGAACGCCGGGCTCTTCGTTTCGGCCGGGCGCTGGCCGTTGAGCCCGTGCGCTTCTCACACGTCGGAGAGGTAAGCGCTCTGGCCGCGGATATCGAGGCGTGCGCTCGATGACGCGCCGCGGGATGGCCGGACCATCGGTGCTTTGCCGGCTTCGGGCGCCCCGCTCAGCGGCGGGAAATAGCGATGCGGATGATGTCGTCAGCGGGAATGGGCGTGCCGGCCCCGTCCTGCCAGGTGGGCAGAGAAGCAAAATCTTCGCGCGGGATATCGAGAACGTTGATGTGTCGGGCGAGTATGGCGACGGTTTCGAGCGGAACGCCGACGGGGCGCCCGCCATGGCCGAACCAGCCGCCGAACGGCATCACAAGCACGACCCGGCCATCGGCCGTGCGGACCACCTGCCGGACATAGCCCAGGATGCGGTCGTCATAGTCCTGCATCGGCAGCCCGGCCAGATCGCCGACCCGGACCTTCTGCGGAAAGCGGCGATCCATGCGCTGCTGCGGCGTCAGGCTGTCCGCCTCCGGCCCCGGCTGTGTGTGCGCGCCGCCTTCCGCGCGCATCGGCTTGGGGTCGTCGGCCCGCGCCCCGCCGAGGGGCGTGCCCAGCACGAGGCTACTCAGGGCAACCGTGCAAATGATCGACCTTATCATTGAATATTTCCTCATATGCGCGATTATATTCGACATATATGTCGTCACTGAGAGAAAATGTCAAATAATGTATGGATCAGACAACAACAATAGATAACAAGAGTGATAACATGAACGCGGGCAATCGCATGCACCCCCTGATCATTCGCGTGATGCACTGGACGAATGCAGTCGCCATGATCATCATGATCATGAGTGGATGGAAAATATACAATGACGAGGTGATCTTTGGCTTCCTCCATTTCCCGGACGCGATCACCTTGGGGCCGTGGGCGCAACACGGGCTTCAATGGCACTTCTTCGGCATGTGGATCCTGGTGCTGAACGGCATGGCGTATCTCGGCTATGGCTTGGCCAGCGGCCGTTTCCGCCGGCTGCTGCTGCCGATCCGGCTGCGCGAGGTGATCGGCGAGGCCATCGCCGCGCTTACCTTCCGCCTGCCGCATGCCGACCTCACCCGCTACAACGCCGTGCAGAAGACGCTTTATGTCGGGGTGATCCTCATCATCATCGTGCAGGTGATCTCCGGCCTGGCGATCTGGAAGCCGGTGCAGTTCTCGTTCTTGGTCGCGCTGTTCTCGGATTTCCAGGGCGCGCGGCTGGCGCATTTCCTAGGCATGACGGCGATCGTGCTGTTCCTGCTGGTGCACGTAGCGCTTGCGCTGCTGGTGCCGCGCACCATCCTCGCCATGCTCACCGGGGGTCCGCGCATCGGCGGCGATCATGCCGATGCGCCGATCCCCACCCATAGCTCGAACATGTGACGGGCCCGACCATGTCCATCATCCGACGCCCGATGTCGCTGTTCCGCCCGCGCCGGGGACCCGACCAGACGATCCTCCGGGAAAATCGCGCCCTGGTCGAGGAGATCGACCGACGCAAGCTGCTGCGCGGCGCGGTCAGCCTCGGCGCCGTCTCCATGCTCACCGGGTGCGACATCGCCGAGCAGGATCAGGTGCAGAGCGTGCTGCGCACGGTCTCCTCCTTCAACGACCGGGTCCAGGCGGCGATGTTCGATCCCACCCGACTGGCGCCGACCTACACGGCGGCGCAGGTGGTGAAGCCGCCACGCTTCAACGCCTATTACGAGATCGAGGACGTGAAGCCGCTCGACATCGGCGGCTGGAAACTGGAACTCGCCGGCCTCGTCGTGGACAAGCGACCCTGGAGCCTGCAGCAGATCTACGAACTGCCGGAACAGGAAGAGATCATCAAGCACATCTGCGTCGAAGGCTGGGATTACATCGGCCAATGGTCGGGCCCCAACCTACGGCAGTTCCTGACGCGGGTCGGTGCCGATCTCACGGCGAAATACGTCGCTTTCCACGGAAACGACGATTACATGGAGAGCATCGACATGGCGTCGGCGCTGCATCCGCAGACCATCCTCGCCACCAAATATGCCGGCGAGCCGATCACCGATCCCTATGGCTATCCGCTGCGCCTGCGCACCGCGGTGAAGCTCGGTTTCAAGAACCCGAAATGGATCCGCGCCATCGAGGTCACCAACACCTATCAGGAAGGCTTCTGGGAAAAGCAGGGCTTCAACTGGTTCAGCGGGCTGTGAATGTCGCTCCAGTATCCGGAAACCGCTGCGGACGACGCAGGGCGGGGACGCGTCAGCCATGCTTTCGCTTCCGATGACGGCTCTTTGCGCAGTGCTCGGCCTCCTGCTCTGGGCGGGGTCGGGTTATGCGCTGGCGCGCCGTATCGGTTTCGGACGTGCGCTCGCCTTGCCGATGGCGCCGGCGCTCGGTTGGGCGGCGCAGAATGTGGTCGCGCTCGCCCTGTCGCTCGCTGTTGGGTTCTCAGTCGCGACGATATTCGGCGCCTTCGCACTCCTCTGCGGCACGCTTCTGCTGCGCACCCCCCGCGCGCCCGAACTCTCGGACGACACCCCGTCCATGCCGTGGTGGGTTTATGCCGCCGCCGCCCTGGTGGCGGTGATACCCGCCCTCGCGGTGCTGCCAAAGGCGGCGGGTGACGGGATCGTTCTCGCCGCCGCAATCTTCGACCACTCGAAGATTGCCTTGATCGACGAAATCCGGCGCAGCGGCGTGCCTCCCGTCAATCCGTTCTACGGGCCGGCGGGAGAGACGGCGCAGGTCTCCTATTATTATCTCTGGCATTTCGGTGCCGCGCAGCTCGCCCGCCTCGCCGGCGCCACCGGCTGGGAGGCGGACGCGGCGGCGACCTGGTTCACCGCCTTCTCGACTCTGATGCTGATGGCGGGCCTTGCGCTTCGCCTGAGCGGCTCGCGCCTGGCGCCGCTCATCGCCGTCGCGCTGTGCGCCACCGGGTCGCTGCGACCGGTCCTTGAGATGCTGTTCGGCGCCGATCTTGAACGGGTGCTGCGACCGGCCAGCGGCTTTGCCGGCTGGCTGTTCCAGTCGAGCTGGAGCCCGCATCACGTCGCCTCTGCCGGCTGCCTCGTCATTGCCGTGTTGCTGGTGACGCGCCTGGCGCGCGGACCAAGCGTGCTCGTGACCCTTGTGGTGGCTCTGGTGGTCGCCGCCGCGTTCGAGAGTTCCATCTGGATCGGCGGCGTGGTGATGATGCTGACGGCCCTGGTGCTCGCGCCCGTGCTGCTGGGCGCCACCCCCAGCGCCGGCCGCGGGCGGCTCCTTCTGGCGGCCGGCGGCGCCGGGCTGCTGGCCGCCGCGCTCGTCTCGCCGCTTCTGCTCGCGCAGTACTATGCCGCACTTCAGCGCGGTGCGGGCAGCCCGGTGACGATCGTGCCCTTTGAGGTGATCGGGCCGATAGCGGCAGGCAGCCTCGGGAGGGCGGCCAACCTCGCCGCCTACTGGCTCGTCCTGCTCGTTGTCGAATTTCCAGTTGTTTATATCGCAGGCCTGTGGACCCTCGCGCGGCTTTCGGCGGATCGCGGAGAATGCGCGCAGCGCCGTCTCGACCTGTGGGCACTTTCGGCAGTGTCTGCGACCAGCCTGGTGGCGAGCTGGCTTCTGGTAAGCACGGTCGGCGACAATAACGATCTTGGCTGGCGGGCGGTTCTGCCGGGTCTTCTTGTGCTCACCGCGGCCGCGGCAGCCGGTCTCGCGCGCGCCATCGAAGCCCGTGCCCGCCTGACCGTCGCGATCGCTTTGACCGCCTTCGCCGCGACGGTGCCGGCAGGCGCCGACATTTTCTTGGGCAATGCGCGCGGCGAGCCCTCGCCCTCGGCGGAGTGGTTCACGCGTGCGCCCGCCATGTGGGCGGCGGTGCGCCGGCATGTGCCGGCGGACGCGCGCGTGGCCAACAATCCCGCCCTGTTCGCCGACATGACGCCGTGGCCGGTCAATATCTCCTGGGCGTTGCTGGCCGATCGCCGCTCCTGCTTTGCCGGCGACGAGTTGGCGATCGCCTTCGCGCCCCTGACCCGCGAGCGGCGGAACACTCTGGCGGGTCGGTTCCTCGACGTGTTCGCCGGGCGGGGAACGCCGGAGGATATCCGCCTCATGGCCCACATCTACGATTGCCGTGCGGTCCTGCTGACTGCGCTGGATCCTGCCTGGTCGCGCGATCCTTTCGCCGCAAGCCCGTTCTACCGACTGGTGGAGACCGAGCCGGACGCCTGGCGGATCTACATCGCGACGACGCCGGCGTCGGCCGCGCCCTGAAAAAACGGAGCCGACACGATGCAGGATCCCCGCCGACACGTCGTTTCCATGTCCGGGAGGGACGTGCTGTTCATCATGGCGGCGCCGCACGAATACGGGACGCAGCTGCGTGCGCGGATCGACCCGTTGATCTGTGGCGTCGGCCCGGTCGAGGCCGCCGTTGCGACGACCATGGCGCTGTCGCTGCTCCGCCAGGCCGGCGGGGTGCCCGACCTCGTCTTCACCGTGGGCTCGGCGGGCTCCAGGCGGCTCGATCATGCCGTGGTCTATCAGATGGCGAGCGTGAGCTATCGCGACATGGATGCTTCTCCACTCGGCTTTGAGAAGGGCGTTACGCCGTTTCTCGATGAGCCCGCGACCATTGCCATTCCTCACTCGATCGATGGCATCCCGGCCGCATCGCTCGCCACCGGCGCCTCGATCGTGTCGGGTGCCGCCTATGATGCCATCGAGGCCGACATGGTGGACATGGAGAGTTTCGCTGTCCTGCGGGCGGCCAAACGCTTCGGCTTGCCGACCATCGGCCTGCGCGGCATCAGCGACGGGCGCAGCGAACTTTCCCGCATGGAGGATTGGACGGACTATCTCCACCTCATCGACGCCAGGCTGGCGAGTGCGCTCGATCTCTTCCAAAGCCAGGTCGTGGCGGGCACGTTCGATGTCGCTAAGCGCCCGCCGCCGACGCGCCCCACAATGTCCGGCGATCTTTCCGCCCTCGATCACGCATAGGTCCTGGATACGGCACGCATGGGGGGGCGGACGATCGCATCAAAGCGCCGAGTGATCCTTGACGGCTTCCTCCAGGGCCGGCTTCAGCCCGAGGAAGCGCTCATCGATCGCGGCAGGATCGTCGCGGTTGAGGGCGATCATCCGCTCACGGGCCTCGCCACCGCGAATAACCTCGAAGCGCCTTGTCTCGATCCCATCGACCACGGCATCGGCGACCGCGGAGGCGGGCTCGCGCGAGAAGCCGAGGTCGGCACCGGCGCGATTGGACGACATCATGGGGGTGTCGGTGCCGCCGGGATAGACGGTCAGCACGTGGATGCCCTCGCCCTTCAGTTCGCGGCGCAATGCCTCGCCGAAACGGCCCAGCCCCGCCTTCACGGCGGCATAGGTCGAATAGAACGGAGCACCCACCAGGGCGATGCCGGACGCGATGTTGACGACCATGGCATCGCCACTGGCACGAAGCGCGGGCAGTGCGGCACGTGTCAGCAGGATCGGGGCGACCAGATCGACTTCGATCATCGCCCGGATTTCCGCTTCGGATGTGTGCTCCAGCCGCCCGGCCCGGACCCCGCCGGCATTGTTGACGAGGATGTCCAGGCCACCAAGCGCTTCGATGGCCTGCCGCAACGTCGCGGCGCGGCCTTCGGAGGTGGCGACATCGGCCGCGACGCTGCCGAGCAGGGCATGGCCGGGGTCGAACTCGCCGGCGGCAGCGGCGAGACGCTCCGGCCGCCGGCCGCTTATCACCAGCTTCGCGCCTTTGGCCGCCAGGGCATGGGCAATGGCGAGCCCGATGCCGCTGGAGCCGCCGGTGACGAGGATGCGCTTACCTTCAAGGTTCATGCTTGTATCTCTCAGGTGCCCGGCCCGGATTGCGCGCTCCGTGCGCCTGGTCGGACGGGGAGGGATCGCTGTGTGAATTCTAGATCGTTTGATCTAGAATGGAGCAGTGCGGCAAGGATGGCAAGACGCTTTCGGCACGAGCGCGACGGATGGCGTGATGGCAAGACCCAGGGAATTCGATGAAGAGGCGGTGCTCGACGCCGCGGTTCAGTGTTTCTGGTCCCGCGGCTTCGAGGCGACCTCCGTGCGCGATCTTGCCGGAAGCATGGGGATCACCGGAGCGAGCCTGTACAACGCCTTCGGCGACAAGCGTTCGCTGTACCGGAAGGCGCTCGATCATTATGTCGAGAACAGCATTACCGATCGCATCCGGCGGTGCGCCGACAAGGCGCCGCGTGCGGCGATCGCCGGCTTTTTCGCCGAGATTCTCGCGCGTTCCCTGAGCGATCCCGAGCACAAGGGCTGCATGCTGGTGAATGCGGCACTGGATGTCACGCCGGACGATCCGCAGTTCACGCAAGCCGTCGCAAGCGTTCTCGACCGGATCGAGGCCTTCTTTCGCGACAAGGTCGAGGCCGGCCAAGCCGACGGGACGATCACCCGCGCCCAGCCCGCCGAGGATCTGGCCCGCCACCTCCTCGGCGTCCTGATGGGCCTTCGCGTCCTGGCGCGTGTACGCCCGGAGCGCGGTCTGCTGGAAGGGATCGTGCGGAGCGCTATGGCGCTTCTTGCCGATGGATCGAGCGCCGGTCGTGATGCGGACGCCTGAGCCGCGTTGCGCCCGCCTCGCGGCGGCCGGGCGTCATCTCGGCGTCGCCGCAGAGAAATCTTCCCGAAACTCCTTGAGTTCGACCCCGTGCAGGTCGGAAACCGCCCAGAAGTGCAGTGCGGCCTGCGTCCAGCCTATGAGATTATAGCCCTCGGTCGCGATCATCGTGTCGAATGTCGTCGTCAGCGGCCAGACGAACAGGTTGATGATGTGCCCGTCGCGCCGGTAGATCAGCGCCGCGACGGTGCCCCACCAATATAGTCGACGCGGCCGCCGACCAGCGGAAAGCCGCGCGACGCCAGATCGACCACGGGTGGCGAGAAGTCGATCCGGCCGTTGAACCACGGCTTGACCGTATGCTGGTCCGAGGTCGCCACGTCGGTGAGATGATCGGCAAGCAGCGAGCGGACATGGCTCGCGATCAGTTCGTTCTCCAGCGTCGGGCTGACCTTGACCGGTGACAGCAGCAGAAACAGGCCCGCCGCCAGGACGACGAGCGAGGGCACGAAACTCCAGCCGCCGAGGCGGCCGAGGACGCCGTGCCGGAGCGGTCGGGCGGGCGCCGGCGGCAATGCCTGGCTCTCGCGGGCGATGGCCGCGAGGATGCACTCGCGCAGGCTCTCGGATGCGGGCCAGCGCACCGCCTCCTGCGCGATGGCGCGCCGCGTGGCTGTTATGCGGGCGAGCGTCGCAGCGCAGTCCGGGCATTCGGAAAGGTGCCGCTCGCATTCCAGCACATGGGCGGCGTCGAGTTCGCCGTCCACCAGCATGTGCAGCCGCATCTCCCAGTCGCGGCTGGGGCCATGATCGCGCGCGCTCATCGTTCCGTCTCCGGCCAGCCGTAGCGGCGAAGCCACTGCACGGCGAATATCCGGCACGCCCGCGCCAGCCGTGACATCACCGTGCCGATCGGCACGGCGCCGCCTTCGCCGGAGGGGCTCAGCGAGCGTTGGGAAGGCGGGCGAGGAAGTCGAGCGACGCGGCGGCGATCTCCTCGCCATGGGTCTCCAGCGCAAAGTGCCCGGCGTCGTAGAGATGGACCTCAGCCTTCGGCACCAGAGCCTTGAAGTGCTCGACACCCTTGGACGTGAAGAACGGATCGCCCTTGCCCCAGACGATCAGCATCGGCGGCTGGGCTGTCTTCAGATACGCGCCCCAGGCGGGGTAGGCGGCGACGTTGGTCTGATAGTCCTGAAAATACTGGAGCTGGATATCGACATTCCCGGGCCGGTCGAGGCCAGCCTGGTCGATGGTCCAGGCGTCCGGGGACAGGCGCTCGGGCCGCTTCGCGCCCTGTGTGTACTCGAACCTGGTCATTTCCGGTGTGAGCAGGTTGCGGATCGGCTTCTCGGTCTCCGCGTTGCGGTTCTTCCAGAAGGGAGCGAGTTGTGCCACGACATCCGGGTTCCATCCATCGACGCTTGCAACCGCATTCTGAATGATCAGCCCGCGCACGCGCTCGGGGTGCTTGAGCGCCAGCCGGAAGCCGACCGGGCCGCCGTAATCCTGCACGAACAGCACATAGCTGCGCGCTCCGACGGCGGCAGTGAAGCCATCGATCACGTCGGCGAGCGCGGCGAACGTATAGGGGAACGTGTCCATTGACGGCGCTGCGCTGTAGCCGAAGCCTGGAAAGTCCGGCGCGATCACCCGGTACGTGCCGGCGAGCTTGGGGATCAGGTCGCGATACATGTGCGACGACGACGGAAAGCCGTGCAGCAGCAGCACCACGGGTGCGTCCTTCGGACCGGCCTCACGGTAGAAGATTTCAAGACCGTCGACGGTCGCGGTCCTGGACAGGACCTGGACATCCGCGGCGGCGGCGGGAGCCGGCAGCGCAAGCGTGACCGTGCCGGCGGCGAACAGAACCGCCAATGTCGAGGCCAGCAGGGAGTTGCGCCAAAGGGAGCGGGGGGCATTCAGAGAGGGAGAGGTGGTGCGCATGGTTAGCCTCGTAACCAGTGAAAGAGCAGGTTGAAGGTGTCATCTTGAACGAAACCTGTCAATATCTATTTCAGTGGTTACGGCCCGTCCCAAAGCGGCGTTGCCTTGCACATGTCTGGCTGGTGGCTATGGTGCGGTGTCCGGTTGGTAACCGTTCAACATGTTGTTAGAGAGTTCAGCTTGAGCGGCGACGAGGCAGGGGATATCCGCGACGGCATGCCGTTCGTCGGCGGGCGGCTGTGGATCGATCTGGTCAATTCCGCGCCGCGCGCGTTCGGTGATTTTCTTGCGACGCCGGAGGGATGGGCGCGCTGGGCGGCGGCCGCCGGTCCAGCCGGCGCCGCCTTCCATGTGCCGCCGGATGGCGCAGAGGCCGAGGCGGCGCGCGAGTTGCGTCACGCGCTCGCCGGGTTGTTCGAGGATTTGAGCCGGGAACGCGCACCCACGCAGGCGGCCGTCGACCAACTCAACCATCAACTCGAAAACGTCACGGTGCGTCGACGGATCGAGCGCCGCGACGGTGGGCTTGACGTTCACGAATATCTCAGCGGCGTTCAGTCGCCACTGGCCGCGGTCGCTGACGACGTCGCCGATTTCATCCGCGCGTATGAGCCCGCCCGGATGCGGCATTGCAGTGAGCCGAGTTGCACGCTGGTGTTCTACGACACCTCGCGCAATGGCGCGCGGCGCTGGTGTTCCATGGCGCTGTGTGGCAACCGCCACAAGGTACGCAACCACCGTGCTCGGAAAGCCTCATTCTCTTGTGAATGAACAGGGCCGCGGGTGACATTCGTGCCTCTTCGGGAACTGAATCACTTTTTGGCCTGCCGAAGGCCACGGCGCATGTTCGCTTCTTGGTGGTTATTGTGGCGCCTCGTCCCCTCGTGATATCTAGAAATCGCCAGTCTATAAGATACTATAAGTATATTAATTATAACTGTCTAAATAATGTTGTTTGCGATAATTTTCCGGCGCCAACTATTGATTTTGTCTATCCCATGCTAATCGCGAAGATTGCTGATCTTCTTCAGATATTCATTCCGAGGCGCCGATAAAGGCGAGTGCGACTGGGCCGAGCCATATCGAACAAGCGCTGGCCTATGGGTGAAGCGACAAAATGGTCGCGCTTGGGCAGTGCGCTCGCGACGATCTCGATCTGACGCTGGTTGAAGCCGAGGCGCTCGTAGAATTCGCGGGTGCCCGGCTCGCGTGCCGATCCGTTCGGCAAGCAGATCTTTGTCGAGCAGCTTTCCTTGAGCACGTCGATGATGCCGGAGCGCTCGGCGTCCGAGATCGATTGGGTGGCGAGGACGACCGCGCAATTGGCCTTGCGCAGGACTTTCAGCCATTCCCTTATTTTGGCACGGAAGGTCGGGTATCCGAGCATCAGCCAGGCCTCGTCGAGAATGATCAGGCTCGGCGCGCCGGTCAGGCGCTTCTCGATACGGCGGAACAGATAGGTGAGCACGGGAACGAGATTGCGCTCGCCCATGTTCATGAGTTCCTTGATCTCGCACATCTCCTAGTGATCGCCGCCGACGAGGCTCGCATCGTCCGTCTCCATGATCGACAGACGCTATCGGATTCTGGAGGAGGATCAGGGGCTCAGGTCACCAGTTCTTCGGCAAGGAGGTCAGCCGGGACGTCACCGGTCATCTGCGCGCGCTCGGCTTCATCGCGGCCGGGCCGCGCGCGCCACAGCCCGGCGCGCCCTACACCTATGTGACGACAAGGGAGTTTCTGTCGCATTACGGGTTCAACACACTGCGCGACCTGCCCGACATGGAAACACTCGAGAATGCCGGCCTGCTCAGCAAAGACAGGCTGCTGGCGGTGGATATTCCGCTTGGGCTTATGGTCGAGGACAGCGGCGGCGAAGATCTCGGGGAGACTGTTGAGGTCGACGAGGAGAGTTGGTTGTTTGATCCCGTGGTGAACCTGGTCCATCAGGAATGCGGGATGCTTGGTCAGTAGTGGTACCGGCACCGTGCGTTGAGCAGCGCTTCACCTTCCACGCGATAAACCAGCCTGTGTTCCTGCGTCAGACGTCTGGACTACCAGCCCGGGAGCTGGCCCCCGGAGCGGTTCCGGTTTACCTATACCAGTGAAGAGTGCGGGGCTGGATTCCTTTATGAGCGTGTTCAGCCGCGCGAGCAGCTTTGGGTTGGTTTCCTGCCAATGCAGGTACCAAGCTCGCTCATGAAAGACGAGCTTCACTCGGAAAGCGCGCCGCGATCAGGTCTCGAGACTCAATAGACGGTCAGGGCCGGGATGTAGCTGACGGCAGCGAGCAAAAGCATGGCGACGGCGAAAAACGGCCAGAGCTCACGCGTCGTTGCTCCTAGCGGTGCCTTGGCGATCGAGGCAGAGATGAACAGCGTCGTCCCGATCGGCGGGGTATAGAGCCCGATGCCGAGATTGATCACCATGATGATGCCGAGTTGCACGGGATCGAGACCGATCGAGTAGGCCAGCGGCACGAAGATCGGGCCGAGCAGAAGGATGGACGGCGGAAGGTCGAGCGGCATGCCGACCACCAGCATCAGGATGTTCATCATCAGGATGATGAGGAGTGGGTTGGAGACATGAGCTCCGACCCATTCGGCGAAGTTCTGCGGCACCTGGTCGAAGGTGAGAATCCAGCCGACAGCCGAGCTTCCCATGATGACGAGCATGACGACGCCGGTCGCGATGCCGGCTTCCACCATGTTGTTGCAGAACCGCCGCACGGTGAGGTCTCGATAGAACACGATGCTCAGGATCAGCGAGTAAACCACCGAAAGGACGGCCACCTCGGTCGGCGTGGCGAAACCGAAGCGAAGTCCGAGGATGATGAGGATCGGCAGGAGAATCGCCGGCAGGCTTCTGGCGGCCAGCAGCAGGAACTCCCGCCTCCCGGCATCGCTCCGTCCGACCGGATAGCCGCGGCGACGGGAGATCCACCAGCAGACCCCGATGAATCCCGCCGCCATGAGCATGCCCGGCAGAATCCCTGCAACGAAGAGATCCGCAACGGAGACGCCGCTGACCAGGGCGTAGAGGATCATAGGGATCGACGGCGGTATGAGGACGTCGATCACCGCAGAGGTGGCATTGTTGGCGGCACAGAGTGCGCCCGGATAGCCCTGCCGCTTCTGCCAGGGGATGAGTACCGAGCCTAAGGCCGAGGCGTTGGCGACGGCGCTGCCCGACACGCCGCCGAAGACGACCGACGAGACCACGGTGGCGGAAAGCGGACCGCCCCGCCACCGCTGCATGGCGTGGCTGGCGAGCTCAAGGAGTTGCTGCCCGAGCTTCCCCCCGAGCATCAGCGTACCCGCCAGCATGAAGAACGGCAGCGCCAGCATCGGGAAGGACTGCGTCTGGTCATAGACCTGCTGGGCGACGATGGAGAGAGGCACGAAGCCGTTCCACAACACGGCGGCGCCCGCCGCGATGACCAGCCCATAGCCGACGGGGATCGCGAGGATCATGGTGACGCAGAAGACGACGATCATGACGATGGTCATAGCGGCATCTCCTCGACATTGGAGCGGGGGCGCGCGGCCCATCCGAGGATTGCGACCCGCAGCGCCGCGAGGAGTGTGACCAGGGCTACGAGGGCGGCCCCCAGGGCGAGGGCGTAGTAGCCAATGCTGTTGGGCAGGCGCAGGATCGGGCTGCGCTCGATTCCTGCGATGCCGGCCACAACCGTCGACTGGTAGGCGAGGACGAGGAAGCTTGCGGCCGCGCAGACATGGCTGAACAGGAACACGGCGGCCTTGCCGCGTTCCTGTACCTTGTCATAGAGCCACTCGACGGCCATGTGGGAGCCGCCCTGCGCCGCCAGCGCGATGCCGGCAACGATGAACCAGGGGAAAAGGAGCATCGGAAGCTCCTGTGCCCACCGGAACCCGCCGGTGGACAGCATGTAGCGGGCTGCGACATTTGCCGTCATGACCGCGGTCAGCGTCACTCCGGTACTGACGATGACCACGCGACAGAGCAGCCCGATCGCGCGGTCCGTACGGTCGGCCAGCGCGAGGACGCCGCCCGCCGCTCCGGCACGGCCGTCATGTCCGGCGGCAGGTTGTTCGGGGCGGCCGGTCATCTGCGGGCGGCCTCCTCGACCGCGGAGACGAAGGCGCCGAACTCCTTCTTCTTCCAGCCGTCCGCAACCGATCGGGTAGCCGCGACGAACGCCGGACGGTCGACCTCGGAGATTTCAATCGCGCTGTTGGCCTTGAAGGCTGCCAGCGTCTCCTGCGTCGCCGTGGCCGAAAGCTCCCGCTGGAGCTTGCCGGCCTCCCGGGCGGCCTCCCTCACGGCGTCGAGGTCTCCGCCGATGCGGGCGAGTGCGATTTGCGACATGAGGAAGGGCGTCGATTCCCATTTGTGCGCGGTCAGGCTGATGAACCGGTTGACCTCGTAGAGCTTGGAACTGGCAATGTTGACGAGAGGGTTTTCCTGGCCATCGACAACGCCCTGCTGGAGCGCCACATAAAGCTCGCCGAAAGCGATCTGCTCCGTCGAGGCGCCCAGGGCCTGAAAGATGTCGATCGTCATCGGGTCGGCGGGCGTGCGGATCTTCAGGCCGGCGACCTCGGCCGGCGATTTCACGGCACGCCTTGAGTTGGACAGGTGGCGAATGCCGTTGTTCCAGTATCCCAGAGGCACGATGCCCACGGTCTTGAAGCGCGCGGCGAGCGTCTCGCCGATGGGGCCATCGAGCACGGCGATGGCCTTATCGGCATCGTCGAACAGGAAGGGGAGGCCGAGCGCGGCGATCTCTGGGACGAGGGCGGATACGGCTCCCTGGCTGTTGGCCGTGAGGTCGAGCGCACCGGTGCGAAGGCTGGTCAGCATGGCGGAATCGGACCCAAGGGTCTCCGAACCCGCCACGTTGATGGTGATGCGTCCGTTTGTCTTCTGCGAAACCAGGTCGGCAAATTTCTTGGCGGCGACTGTGCGCGGATTGCCCGGCGCGGCCCCGTGGCCGAGCGTCAGGGTCGTTGCTGCGCCGGCGCGCCGCGGCAATGAGAGCACCGCCGGTGCGGCGAGGGCGAGCGCGCTCCCGGCCAGCAGGCCGCGTCGCGTGATGCGTGTGGGCGTCATGTTCGTTTCCTCCGTTTTGTCGGCCTTTGGCCTTGACGTATTCTGTTGGATATTGGGTAGCGAGGTTCCCGTAAGTGAAGAGTTGCCGGGGACATCGGCCGTCAGCGCCTGTTCGGGCACTACCTGCGTCTGCCGCCCGGAGCCGCGACGTGATCGTCCAAATCTGGATGGCCACGTTCCCGGACTTTTCCGATTGGCCGGGAACGGCCGAAAGTCGTCTGCTCGATGCCTTCCGACATCGCGCACTTACGCGGGTCAGGCCGTCCAGGCAGTCACCGCGCTGACGATCTTCGGCGTGGAGATGCCGTAGCGGTCGTGCAGGGTCGGCAAGGCGCCGGCGTCCAGAAACGCATCCGGCAGCGCGATCTGACGGAACGGCGGGGCTTCGCCATTGCGCAGGAGCGTGGCGGCAACCGCCTCTCCGAGGCCGCCGATTACCGAGTGATTCTCCGCCACGACGACCAGGCGCCCCGGTTGTGCGCGGACGGCGGCGAGGATCGACGCCTCGTCGAGCGGCTTGATCGTCGGAGAATGCAGGACCGCCGCTCCGATGCCGTTCCGTTCGAGCTCCTTCGCGGCATCGAGGACACGCATGGTCATGAAACCGGCAGAGATGAAAAGAACGTCGCCGCCCTCGCGCAGCAGCTTGGCCTTGCCGAGCTCGAAACGGTAGTCGTACTCGTCGAGCACCAGCGGCACCTGTCCGCGCAGCAGGCGCATATAGACCGGGCCTGGATGATCGGCGATCGCCGGCACGGCCTGCTCGATGTCGAGCGCATCGCACGGGTCGACGATCGTGAGGTTGGGCATCCCCCGGAAGATGGCGAGGTCCTCGGTCGCCTGGTGGCTGGGGCCATAGCCGGAAGTGAGGCCCGGCAAGGCGCAGACGATCTTCACAGGAAGGTTCTCCTCCGCGATCGCCATGCAGATGAAGTCGTAGGCGCGGCGGGCGGCAAACACCGCGTAGGTCGTCGCGAACGGCATGAAGCCTTCTCGCGCAAGGCCCGCCGCGGCGCTGATCAGCAACTGCTCGGCCATGCCCATCTGGTAGAAGCGATCGGGCATCGCCTTGGAGAAGATGTGCATGTCGGTGTACTTGCCGAGGTCGGCGGTGAGGCCGACGACCTCGGGCCGGGCCTCGGCGAGCTTGACCAGCGCGTGGCCGAAGGGCGCCGGCATGGTGCGCTGCCCCTCTCCGGCGATGGAGGCGATCATCGCCGAGGTGGTGAGCCGCGGCTTGGAGGGGTCAGCGGCGGGGCGGGCTGCGAACTTCCGGTTCATGATGCTCTCCCGGCATCGAGGGCTTCCATAGCCAGCTGCCACTCGTTCGGCTCGACGCGGATGAAGTGGGTGAGGTCGCGCGTCTCGAGGAATGGAACGCCCTTGCACATGCGCGTGTCGCAGATGATAGCGCTCGGACGACCGGCATTCTCGTTGCGGGCCCGGTCGAAGGCCGCGAGAACCGCATCTATGTCGTTGCCGTTGACGCGCTCGGCGTTCCAGCCGAAGGCGCGGAACTTGTCGGTCACTGGCTCGGCACTCAGCGTGGTGGTCGACGGCCCGTCCGCCTGCTGGTTGTTGAAGTCGATGATGCTGATCAAGTTGTCGAGCCCGAAATGGGCTGCCGACATGGCGGCTTCCCAGGTCGATCCTTCGCCGAGCTCTCCGTCGGACATCAGGTTGTAGACGAAGCTCAAGGACTTCTTGCGCTTCAGCCCGAGAGCCATGCCGACCCCGATGCCGAGACCCTGCCCGAGCGATCCGCCCGAGATTTCCATGCCGGGGGTGTAGGTGGCCATTCCGGACATGGGCAGCCGGCTGTCGTCGCAGCCATAGGTCTCGAGTTCATCCTCGGGGATTATACCCGCTTCGATCAGGACCGCGTAGAGCGCGATGGCGTAGTGTCCGATGGACAGGAGAAACCTGTCGCGGCCTTCCCACTCCGGGTCGTCGGCGCGATAATCCAGGGCGTGAAAATAGGAGACGGCGAGAATGTCGGCGACGCCGAGCGCCTGGCCGATATAGCCCTGACCCTGGACCTCGCCCATCTGGAGAGCATTGCGGCGGATCCGGTAGGCGTGCTCGGCGAGCGAGACGTTGCTTGTGCGGCGGTTCATCATGTCTGACACGGCATCCTCCCTCAATGGATCAACATCCCGCCATTCACGTCGATGACGGCGCCGGTGACGTAGGACGACAGGTCGGAGGCGAGGAACAGGTAGATGCGCGCGACGTCGATCGCGTCGCCGAGACGATTGAGGGGGATGCCCCTGATGATCTCGGCCCGCATCTCGTCCGTGAGCTTGCCGCCCGTGATGTCGGTCTGGATAAGGCCGGGCGTGACGCAGTTGACGCGGATGCCGTCCGGGCCGAACTCGCGGGCCATTGCCTTGGCAAGGCCGAGCACGCCCGCCTTTGCCGCGGAGTAGTGGGGGCCGCCGAAGATCCCGCCGCCGCGCTGGGCTGAAACCGACGACATGCAGGCGATCGAGCCGCCGCCATTGGATTTCATATGGGGAATGAAGGCCTGGCTGAGATGGAGGACACCGGTGAGGTTCACGTCGAGGATCCGTCGCCAGCTCGCCTCGTCGATCTCCATCGTCTTCACCGGCTGGGTGATGCCGGCATTGTTGACGAGGATATCTATGTGACCGAAGCGTTCGATGACCCGTTCGGCCGCCGACGTGCAGTCCCCATGCCGGGTGACGTCGCAGGCAAAGCCCGCATGTCCCGTCCCGGGGAGGCTGTCGGCTGCCCCGGCGCTGTCCGTTTCATTGAGGTCGAGGATCGCGACCCTGGCGCCGTGCTCGGCGAACAGCTGCGCGGTCGCCCGGCCAATGCCGCGCGCGCTCGCCGCCCCCGAAATGGCGGCGGTCTTTCCTTTTAGAAGCATTTTTCATTCCTCCCGGGTCCCCGCACGAGCGGCGAGGATCCATAAACAGCGGATGGAACGGTGCTTTTGGAGGCAGCTCCCTTTCCCATTCGCTTGAGGCGAGGTTGCAGGGGAAGCCAGGGCGACGACAAACGCGAAGTTTACATGAGTTGTTGAATTTGGTTCACTTGTTCCATGCTCGGGCAAGTATCCCTCCCGTCGATCCGTGCCTTCGAGGCCGCCGCGCGCCTCGGTTCCTTCCGTGCGGCTGCCGCGGAGCTCAACCTCACCCCCAGCGCCGTCAGCCACGCCGTGATGAAGCTCGAGCAGGCCCTCGGCACCGAACTCTTCGTCCGCGACAATCGGCAGGTCCGGCTGAGTCCCGACGGAGAGGCGCTCATGCGGCATGTCGGGGTCGCCTTCGACGAGCTGCGGCGCGGGATCGAGACGATCACCAACCGGGGGGCCGGGCTGCTG
Source organism: Xanthobacteraceae bacterium (assembly GCA_041287585.1). Lineage (GTDB taxonomy): Bacteria > Pseudomonadota > Alphaproteobacteria > Rhizobiales > Xanthobacteraceae > Ancylobacter. The sequence goes on along the minus strand of JBGGNI010000063.1, from coordinate 31,493 downwards.
CGGCTGCACTCGGCTCCCAGCTTCGCGGCGCAGTGGCTTTCACCCCGGCTGCTGGAGTTCCGCTCCAAGTTTCCGGACATAGAGGTGAGGATCGCCGCCAGCACCGACTACGCTCATTTCACCAATGATGAGTTCGACGTCGACATCGTCTACGGCCAGCCGCGGGCGGAGGGAGTTCATGTAACGCCGCTCGGCGAGGAGTTGATAACGCCTCTTTGCTCGCCCGCAATGGCCGAACGCATCACCTGCCTCGACGACCTCGCCTCCGTGGTCCTCATCCAGAGCGACCTGAAGCTTGTGCGCTGGGCCGACTGGTTCGGCGCGAACGGCGCGCAGCCGCCCCACGTCTTCGGCGCCCGGTTCGACCGGTCGTTCCTGGCCATCGCCGCGGCGGCCGACGGCCTGGGGGTCGCCCTGGAATCGACGAGGCTGGCCGAGCGCGAACTGAAGTCGGGCCGCCTGGTCGCCCCTCTGGCAGGCCGGGCGAATGACGTGCGCTATGTCGGTCACCGCCTGGTCTATCCGAAAGCGTTCCACCATCGACGGACGCTGCGCCTCTTCTCACAATGGCTGCTTACCGAGCTGGGGCTCGATGCTACCGAGCGCGCCGAGGAGTTCAGGGATATCTAGGTGAATTTCCTTCATCATGAGATGCAGAAAATCCGCTTGCGGTTCTCTTCGCATATCTGATCGATTGCCCATCAAGAATGGGGACAGAGATCTCCGCGAAATCCGGGAGGGTTTTCTGATGCGCCGCGCCAGGCCGTATCATTTCATTGCATGTCCGTCTTCGGGAGAGGCGGCGTGAGCATCGATCCGCCCTTCGCGCTCGAATGCCTCGGCATCGAAAAGAGCTACGGACCCACGAAAGTGTTGCGCGGGTCCGACCTTCGCGTGGCCGGCGGCGAAATTCACGCATTCCTCGGTGGAAACGGCGCGGGCAAGTCCACGTTGATCCGTATCGTATCGGGATCGGTGGCTGCCGATGCCGGAACTGTCCGCGTCGGCGGGGCCGAGAACTTCGACCGGAGCGCCATCGCCGTCGTTTTCCAGGAACTGGCCCTTCTTCCGCATCTGAGCGTTGCCGAGAACATCGACCTGCCCAACCGTCGCAGTGGGCTGGGCCTGGTAAGGGGTCGGGAAAGCCGCGAACGCGCTGCAGGCGTCCTCGCCATGATCGACTCGGGTCTTGCGGCGCGAGCCTTGGACCTTCCCGTCGCCTCGCTCGACCTCCACGAGCGCCAGCTCGTCGAGATCGCGCGGGCGCTGGCATCCGGCGCACGGCTCGTGCTTCTCGACGAGCCAACGGCGAACCTGACCTTCGGCGAGTCCGAGCGGCTTTTCGCCATTCTGCGCCGGCTCGCGGGACAGGGGATCGCCATCGTTCTCGTGTCGCACCGCATGAACGAGATCCGCGCGGTGGCGGATGTGTGCACCATCCTTCGCGACGGTCGCACGGTCGTCGACCGCAGGAGCCTGTCGGCAATCTCCGATGTCGAGATCATCGAGGCCATGGGGCAGAAGGCCATCGAGCACGTCGAGTCCGACCGCCCCGAGGCGGCGGCACGCAATAGCGCAGATGGAATGCTTCGCCTGACTGCCGGCAGCCTCGAAGTCCGCGCCTTGCCGGGTTCGATCGTCGGACTGGCGGGCCCGCCTCCGGGTCCGATGGACCTGATCAACGTCCTGATAGGGGCGCATGCGTCCGCGACTTGGCGGATCGAATTCGCCGGGTCGGTGTCCGCGCCGCGCAACCCTGCGACAGCTGTCCGCTCGGGGGTTGGCTATGTGTCCGGGGACCGGGGTTCGAAGGGTATCCTCGCGAGCCTGCCGATCCTCGACAACATCATGGCGGGAACGCGCGTCGCCAAGCGCTGGACCTTCGTCACCCGTCGGGAGAGCGTGGCGGCGAGCGAGGCGCTCCGTCGCCTGTCGATCAAGGCCCCGTCGCTGGACGCCCTGCCGCAGACACTGAGCGGCGGCACCCAGCAGAAACTGCTGATCGCCCGGTGGCTGCAGGAACCCCCGCGCATTCTCGTCCTTGAGGAGCCGACCCGCGGGGTCGACGTCGGCACCAAGCGGGAAATCTACGAAATCATACGGCGCCTCACGCTCAGCGGGTGCGTCGTTGTGTGGTGGTCCACCGAGTTCGCCGAACTCGCGGGCCTATGCCGGACGGTCATCGCCTTCGATCATGAGGGCCGGCCGGCATCGGTACTTACCGGGGACGCGGTCGATGAGGTCGCGCTCGCGCATGCAACCGGCATGGCGGCCTGACACGCTTCCACCGCTCCCGGACACTCAGGAGAACACCATGACGCCCGTCTCTGCGGCGAACCCTGCCGCGCACCCGTCTTCCCCCGCCGCGCCTCCCGCCCGCGCATCGGTGCCGAAGCGGTTGCTGCTGGCCTATCGGACCGAAATCGCGATCGCGATCGCGATCGTGCTGATAGAGGTCGTCGTCAGCTTCTGGTCGCCGCAGGCACTTTCCTTCGGTAACATCGCCAATATCGCTCAAGCCTCCGCTCCGCTCGTCCTCATGTCGCTCGGCGTGCTGCTGGTGGTGATCACCGGCGGCATCGACCTCTCGGTCGGATCGACTTTCTCGCTGACGGGGATGATCGCGGGACTTGGCTTTTCCGCCGGGGTTTCGTGGCCGACGGCGTGCCTGGCGGGGCTGCTCGTGGGAGCGGGCGTGGGCGCCGTCAATGGCGGCCTCGTCACCTTTGTCGGGCTCGCGCCCTTCGTCGTGACCTTGATCACCTACGCCGTGGCGGGAAGCCTTGCCTTCGTTGTGACCAATGGCCACTCGATCGCCATCCTCGACCCAGATTTCTGGCAGTTCAACGGCGGTTCGATCGTGCCGGGCGTCGTCAATTATCTGCTGTTCTGCCTCGGCTTCGTGGTGCTGGTCGAGATCTTCCTGCGCAAGCTCGTCGTCGGCCGCTGGGTCTACGCCATCGGCTCCAACGACAAGGCGGCGCGGCTGCTCGGCATCCCGGTCTCGGCGATCCGCTTCTCGGTCTACGTCTCCAGCGGACTGTTCGCCGCATTCGCGAGCCTGCTCAGCCTCTCCTATATCAGCAATTCCGAGGCGACGTCCGGTTCGAGCCTCATGCTCCAGGCGATCGCCGCCTGTGTCATCGGTGGCGCCAGCCTCTTCGGGGGAACGGGTTCGGCCATCGGCGCCATGCTGGGCGCGGTGATGATCACCGTCATCCAGAACGGGGTCAACCTCATCGGTATCAACAGCTTCTGGCAGGGCTCGGTCACCGGGCTGGTCATCTGCGTCGCCGTCCTGATCGACCGCGTCGCTAAGGTCCGGGGCTGAGAACCCGGTTTCGAAGAACACAACCAAACGGGAGGAAATAACAATGACATCATACAATAAGGGTCGGCTTGCCGCGCTCGCCCTTGCGGCTTCGGCGATGCTGATGACGGGATCCGCCTTCGCGCAGAAGGCAAGGCCGACGGTGGCGTACATCGCGCCCTCGCTCGACATTTCCTACTGGCAGTGGGTGGGCTACGGCGCGAAGACCAAGGCCGCGGAACTTGGCATGGACTATATCGAGATGGACTCGCACAATTCGCCTGCCGAGCAGATGAATAATGTGCGCACCGCCATCACGCGCGGCGTCAAGGCCATCGTCATGGGCCCGGTGAGCTCCACATCGACACCGCCGATCCTGCGTTACCTGAAGCAGCAGAATGTGCCCATCGCCTTCGCTGGCATCGGGCCGCAGCCGGGGGAAACCGACTACGTTTCGGCGGTGACGGCGAACAATTATGATTCGGGCCGCGCGCAGGGGACGTTCGTGTGCGCGCTCGCCAAGGAGCGCGGCGGCAACAAGGTCGGAATGCTGTCGTTGCCTCAGGACCGCGAGAATGCGCAGAAATACCTCAAGGGTGCCAAGGAAGCCTTCGGGGCTGAGGGGTGCGATCTCGTCCAGGTCCTCCAGACGAAGGGGCTGACGGTGCGCGAGGCGGTCGAGCAGGCCAATGACCTGCTGACCGCGCATCCGGGCATTACGGCGATCTACGGCATGTATGACGAGGCGGCCACCGGTGCGGCCAAGGCGCTCCAGACGCGCGGCCTCACGGGCAAGGTGGCCGTCGTCACCGCCGACGGTAGCCCCACCACCGTGAAGCTCCTGCGCGACGGCGTGATCCAGGGCCTCTTCCTGCAGGAGGCCGCGGGGCAGGGCATCGAGGCCGTCGACCAGCTCAGCAAGGCGCTCGATGGCCAGCCGACGCAGAAGGCGTTGGAACTCGTCGAACCACTTGTCACCGACAAGGATATCGACAAGCCGGAGGCGCAGGCCAAGCTGAAGCGCGTCTATCCGCCGGAGGCAGGCTCCTACTGAGCAGCGATACGGCCCGGCCGGCCCGTCCATTCGACGGGCCGGTCATCCGCTTGAGCCAGATGAGGTGCGTCATGGACGATTTTCCGATCATCGATCCCCACCATCACCTGTGGGACCTTGAGAACAACCGTTATCCCTGGCTCCAGGACAACGTGAAGCCCGCCGCGTTCGGCGACTACACGGCGCTCTGCAAAAGCTATCTCATCGATGACTACCTCGCCGACGTCGCCAACCAGAACGTCGTGAAGTCCGTGCATCTGGACGTCGGCTATGACCCGTCCGATCCGGTCGGTGAGACGCGGTGGCTCCAGACAATCGCGGACCGATACGGGTACCCTCACGGCATCGTGGGTTATGCCGACCTGTCGAGGCCGGATGTGCGCGAGATCCTCGAAGGGCACATGGCGTTCGCGAATTTCCGAGGGATCCGTCAATCCCTGAACTACCATGAGGATCCGGCGAAAACCTATATGAACCGGCCCGGCGTAAGCCGGGAGGCCGAGTGGCGGCGGGGGTTTGCCGTGCTGCGGGAACTCGGCCTGTCCTTCGACCTCCAGATTTACTATCCCCAGATGGCGGAAGCATACGAGCTTGCCCGCGATTTTCCCGACGTGCCGATCGTCCTGAACCACACGGGCATGCAGGTGGACGGGCCGGAGCACTTCGAGGCTTGGCGGGAAGGGATGAGGGTCCTTGCCGCAGCCCCCAATGTCTCCTGCAAGATATCTGGCCTCGGCATGGGAGATTTTTCCTGGACGACGGACAGCATCCGACCCTACCTCCTGGAGGCGATCGAGGCGTTTGGAGCCGAGCGATGCATGTTCGCGAGCAATTTCCCCGTTGATAAGCTCTTTTCCAGCTACGATTCCATCATGAATGCGTTCAAGGATATCTCGCGCGGTTTTTCCCCTTCGGAGCGGAGCGCGCTATTCCACGACAATGCCGAGCGGTTCTATCGTCTTCGATAATGACATAGGCCCGTCGCAAGGGCGATCAGCTGGCGCTCCTGTGAGCGTGGCTCTGGCAGGTCAAGCAAATCATTAAGCTACGCCTTAACGCAGACAGTGAGACTTCGACATAACGCGCTGCCAGCGCGTGGTGTAGCCTGAGCGCTGTCGAAGTTCCGAATGGCACACGTTGTGCAGCCCAAGCGATCAGATCCGGCATCAGCCGTTTCATGGTGGAACGGCCTTGATGCTCGTATCTGGCGCCACGGCTCGATGGCGTCGGGACGACGAAATTTTCGACCGTGAGGTCTGGCTGTCATCGCTCTTCGCATCGATTGATCGGCCGTCGGCATCGAGCGCTCCATACCGATAATAAATTCAAGGACACTTCTGCCATGATCGGGCCTGACGAGTTCAAGAAGGGCATGCGAAGGTTGGCCGCCGGCGTCTCGCTGATCACGACGGTCAAGGACGGCGTGCCATATGGACTGGTCGCGACCTCAGCCAGCGCCATGACGAGCGAGCCGCCGACCCTGCTCGTCTGTATCAATCGTTCCGCTTCCTGCCATGACCAGATCAGCGAAGCGGGCATCTTCTGCATTAATGTGCTCGAACAGGAGGATGTCGCTCTGGCCGCCTTGTTCAGCAACTCCCAGCGCCGTCACGAGCGTTTCGACGAAGGTGCGTGGCAGAGCCTCAAAACCGGTGCGCCTGTGCTGCAAAGTTCGGCGGTCGCTTTTGATTGCGTCGTCGATAAGGCGATCAGCTACGAGACCCACACCATCTTCATTGGCCGCATCAAGGCCATGGTTTGCAAAGACAGCGACGTCGATCCGCTCGTCTACCTCAATGGCTCATTTCGCAAGCTCGCAACCGAACCCAAACCCGAAATTGGGCATCGGGCACCGTCATGAGACAATCACCACGGGCATGGCTCGCACCAAGCCTTTCGTGGTCCTGCGGCGGCTGATCCAGCACAATGCGGAAGGTAGCGAATCCGACTTAGGTGTCAGGCACGCTCTCGGTGCCGATCTCGGCGCGCAAATCGGCGATGAATTCGCGGACGAGGCGAGCAGAAGGCCGGCCGCCGTTCGTCACCAGACTGAGGCTCGTCAGAAGCGTCGGCGCGAATGGCCGAGCGACCAGCCCGGAAAATTCTGCCCATTTGACCAGTCCGTCGAGCAAGGCGATCCCCACGCCGGCCTGCACCAGAGGGATCGCGGCAATCGAGAGAGATATCTCAGTTTGTACCCTGCGAGCCAGGCCCGCCCTTTCGAAGGCGCGATCGAGCGCGAGGCCGACATCCGTATGGGAACCGAACGAGATCAGTCTCTCCCCGGTCAGGTCCGCTGCCGTAATCTCCGCTTTGGATGCCAGATGATAGCCGTGACGCATGACGACCATGACGGGTGCGGCCTTCAAAACCTCCATCGTCGCATTCGGCAGGTGGATGCCCGACACGGAAAGGGCGAGATCGAGCTCGCCCACGCTGATCATCTCGCCCAGCTCTCGGGCAGGCAATGTGTGAATGATGACCTTGACCTCGGGGTGCCGGCTTTGAAAACGCAGCACGGCGCCGGGAAGCACGGTGAATGACGGCGCGCCACTCGCGCCGATACGCAGGAGCCCGACCTTTCTCTCCCGGATGCGGACCGAAAGATCGCGTACGACCTCGAACTCGCGGAAAAGGCGGTCGGCATTGGCATACAGGAGCTTGGCCTCGGCCGTCGCGATCAGCCGGCCTCCCACACGATCGAACAGAGCATAGCCGAGCTGCGTTTCGAAATGCTTCAGTATCTTGCTGACGGCTGGCTGGGACACCTGCAGGTTTTCAGCAGCCGTCGATATCGATCCCCAGCGCATGACGGCGCGAAAAATCTCAAGTTGCCTGACATTCATAATCCAGCCTAAGCAAATTTCGATCGTCGCGCATAGTAGCTCGCCCGATCATGCGCGCAGCGCAGCCCAGCTCAAAACCGCCGGCTTCCGGGACGTTCAGGCTCCGCCTTCTCGGCGGGCCTCCAGCAAATATTGCGCGATGACAAGATCCTGCAGGGACAGCCCTGAGCTATCGAACACCGTGATATCGGCGGGATCGTGCCGCCCCGTTGCCGTACCTGCAAGCACATGGCCGAGCGCTGTGATCGGCTGCGTTGGCGCCGCATGCTGAAACTCCCCGATCCGGCGCGATTGTTCGGGCAGGTCGCAGAATAGCTCGCTCCGCACCAGGAGTTCCGGCGGCAATTCCTGCTTGCCTGGCGCATCCGACCCCATGCTCGCGACATGCGTGCCGTCTCGCACCCATTCGGACTGGAACAGCGGGGAACGAGCGGCCGTCGCCGTGACGATGATGTCGGCCTGGGCGCACGCCGATTGCGCATCGGCGACACGCGCGTCGATGTCTGCCGTCATAAGCGTCTCGGCTAAAGCCTGTCCGCGCGCGGCATCGCGTGCAACGATGAGGATACGGCGAATGGGCCGAACACGTGCGATGGCGGCGCATTCGAACCTCGCCTGGTTCCCCGCGCCGAAGATCGCCAGCGTTGCCGAGTCGGGCCGTGCCAGAACGTATGCAGCGACGGCATCGACCGCTGCCGTGCGGTAGGCATTGACGATGCCTGCCTCCATCGCGACGGAAATCCGCCCGAGCTGCTGGTCGAAGAGCAGGATCAGGGAATTATGGCGTGGCAGGCCAAGGTCTTGATTGCCCGGCCAGTAGGATCCGACCTTCAGGCCAGCCAGTCGAGACGTCGAACTGGCTTTAATCGAGAACCTGTTCTGCTTTTCCGATCCATGCCCGAGCACGGCAGGAAACGTCGTCGTATCCTTGCAGACGTCGATCAGTGCTTCCTTTGCTGCCCTGAACGCAAGGTCGTGACCGATAAGGGCCGCCGATTCCGCCTCTGAGATGAAAAGCATCACCAACCTCCCTTACCAGCCGCGGAAGCGCGGCCAGTGCGCCAGGGTCGACGCCCCCTCCTGCAGCACGGTGTAGGCATCAAACTGGGCGGCGGTCGCGCAGGCGTGATTGGGTAGAATGCGAAGCTTCGTGCCGAGCGGCACATCGGGAAGTGGCGCATGACTTCCCGGTCGCAACGCAACGATGCCATGCTCCTGATTGACAGCCTTGACGACCAGATCGGGGTAGATCTTGCCGTCGACGTCGCAGACCATGCCGTAGAACTGGTCGACCCGCTGCGTAGCGGTGCCGCGATCGCGGGAGAGCGCCATCCATCCGGCATCGACCATGATCCAGCCCCGTTCTCGCTGACGGCCGATCACCGTCGCAAGAACCGACAGGGCGATATCACTGGTCTCGCAGACGCCAATTCCAGCCATCACAAGGTCGAAAAAGGCGTAGACGCCAGCCCTGACCTCGGTCACTCCCGCCAGTGCCTCGGCGAAGTGCGCGGTCGGCGTGGAGCCGACGCTGACGACCGGGCAGGACAGGCCGGCAGCCCGCATCATGTCAGCGGCTGCGACTGCCGCCGCGCGTTCCTTCTCCGCAAATGCGGCAAGGGCCGCGCCGCCCTCGACGCTGTAACTCTCGCCGGCATGTGTCACGACGCCACGCAGGCTTGCTCCGTTGGCGGTAAGCTCCCGGCCGATCGCGACAATATCCCGGTCGTCTGGAGCCAGTCCCGATCGATGTCCGTCGCTGTCGATCTCGATGAGGACCGGGATCGGATCGCCGGCCTCGCGCGCGGCCGAGCCAACCGCCCGAGCCTGCTCCATCGAGTCGAGAACCACCGTCAGATCGCAGCCGCGCTCGCGAATGCGAACAACGCGACCGAGTTTGTCGGGAGACAAGCCGACGCCGTAGAGAATATCGCGCACGCCGGTGCTCGCGAAGATCTCGGCTTCTTTGAGGGTCGATACCGTCGCTCGCGCGAAGTCGGTTCCCAGGACGACTTTCGCGGCATCGACCGACTTGACGGTCTTGAGATGCGGCCGCAACACGACGCCCAGGGATGAGAGATGCGCACCCAGCCGCGCGACATTCTTTTTCATCCGCGGCTCGTCGAGGATGAGCGCTGGAGTATCCATCGCTTTGAGGAGAGTGCTCACGGTTGATACCTCTGCGTTATCTTGGGTCGATGGCTTGCTCGGTACTTCGCGCCTCTTTCCGACCCTCCCGCGCGCCTGGCCGCAAGAGAGTGTCGATGAAGCAGCGCTCGGACCGCTGGGGCCGTGAAGGCTGAAAGGTTTTCCGCGTGGAGACCGGTGGCGAGACGTTCGCCTGTCTGGGTAACGAGGTCCTGGACTTGGCGGCCGTGCTGCCGCCGCGGCGGGCGACAATGCGCAGCCGGCCTCTGGCGACGCGTCAGAATGGGCGCAGACGCGTCTCCACGACTCTCACCAGGCTGCCGACGATCGCGCTGAAAACCAGAAACAGCAGCCCTGCGGCTGTCAGCGGCTCCACATATCGAAAGGTGTCGGAAGCGACGTCGAAGGCGGAGCCGAGCATCTCATGGACACCGATCGTTGCAAGATATGGCGTCGACTTGAGAAGTCCGATCAAATGGTTCGCTGACGGCGCCGCTACGAAGCGCAACGTCTGCGGCAGCATGACAAGCCACATGATCTGCCACCGCTTCATCCCCAACGCATTGCCGACTTCGATCTGGCCATGCGGAACTGCGCTCAATCCGGCATCGAAAACCTCCCCGAGGAAGGCTCCATAGTGAAGGGACAGCGCCAGAACCCCGACCGCGGTGGCGCTGATCACGATCCCCCAGGTGGGGAGCACGAAATAGAGAAAGTATAGCTGAACGAGGAACGGGCTCAGGCGAACGGCCTCGGAAAAGCAGATGGTTCCGACCCGTCCCACGCCGCCGCTGCGACGACCAATCGCCAGCGCGAGACCGAACGCCACGGCCCCGACAGACCCGAGCAGTGCCGCCCAGACGGTCATCAGCGATCCCGCGAGGATCTTCGGAAGGAGTTCCAGGAAGAAATCGACATCAAACCCCATATCAGCGAACCCGCTCGTTACGGGCCAATTTGCGGACGACCAGAGCGATCGGCAGACATATCATCAGGTAAACCAAAAGAAGACCTGAATATATTTGCGCGGGCTGGTACGTCGTCTGCATGATTTCCTTCGCCCGAAATGTCATATCGGCAAGACCGATGAGTGAAACATTTGCGCTGGTCTTTATGATAGCAATGATCTCATTGCCGATGATCGGTATCATCTTCCTGCATGCCTGAGGCAATTCGATCAGCAATAGGACACGGCTGCGATGAAGCCCGAGAGACAGGCCGGCCTCGATCTGGCCGCGCGGGATGGATTCAAGAGACGACCGTAGGGCCTGGGAGCCATATGCGCCGATGTTGAAGCCGATAGCGATAGCGCTGACCGCATAGGCATTCAGGTAAAGCCCGGCTGCTGGAAGTACGTAGTATAAAAAAAACAGCAGCAAAACGACGGAAGAACCCCGCCAAATGTCGATAAATCCGGAGACAATGGTCCGTGCCCATCCGCGCAGGAAATATTCGGCAATGCCCAGCGGAAACGCGAAGCAGAACGCTACGATGGCCGTGTACAGCAGCACCAGCAGCGTGACGTTAAGTCCCGAGATGATCCAACCGATGATGCCGATAAAACTCATTGTCCTGTGCCGATTTTCAATAGTGTCCAGAATGCGACATCAAGCGGGTTGACCTTAAAGCGCTGGCGTCGAGCGTCATCGCGGCGTGCCCGAGGTTCGCCGGCAAACGCACGCCGTTCAGCCGGCCAGATTGTCGCGAAGCGTCGCATGCGCATATTCGCGCTGCACCAAGCCGCGACGCTGAAGCACCGGTACCACCATGCGGCCGAAATCCTCGAACATGCCGGGGCTGATCGTCGGCCACAGCACGAAGCCGTCGCAGGCCCGACTTTCGAACCAGTCCTGCATCTGATCGGCGATGTCGTCAGGGCTGCCGACCAGAAGCTTGCGCGATTTCGACGCCGCCTGCGCCAGGCTGATGCCCTCGCTCGCGGCCCGCGCCTTGACCCGATCCAGCGAGCCCTGAATACCCTGGTTCGAGGACGGAGAGGCCCCGTCGGGCAGCGGTTTCGTGAAGTCGATGCCAAGGGTGTTGGAGTTGCCCGCCAGCACAAGTTCCGGATTTGTCAGTTCGGCGAGATAGGCTGCCTTCTCCTCGGCGAGAGACCGGGTTTCGGCCACGACGAGAGCGATCGCCGGCAGGATGGCGCATCCGTCCGGATCGCGCCCATCGTCGCCGAGACGCTTCTTCATGTCGGCATAATAGGCTTGGGCGTCCTCTTTCGCCGATGGCGTATTGAAGATCACCTCGGCCCAGCGGGTCGCGAATTCACGGCCTCTATTGGATGAGCCGGCCTGCATGAAGACAGGCCGCCCTTGCGGGCTGCGAGGTGTCGGGAGGGGGCCTTTGGTGCTGACATGCTTGCCGGTGTAGTTGGCGTATCGCACCTTGCTGGTGTCGACGAACTGGCCGCTGGCCTTGTCCATCACGAATGCGCCGGCGTCCCAGCTGTTCCACAGCGCGCAGCAGGCTTCGACAACTTCGTCGGCGCGATCATAGCGCTCGTCGCGCGGCGGAATTCCCGGCCCGCCATAGTTTCTGGCCTCATAATCCTGGGCCGACGTCACGATGTTCCAGCACATCCGCCCCCCGCTCAGGACATCCATCGAGCCGAGTATCCGGGCCAGATGAAACGGGTGATTGAAGGTCGTCGAGAGAGTCGCTCCCAATCCCAGATGCTTCGTCACGCGCATCATGTATGGAAGCACGGCCATCGGATCGAGAAAGCTGATCTGTCCGCCGAGACCGAGATAGGTCTCGAACGATCCGCCATGGATATCGGGTATGCCGACGGCATCTGCGAAAAAGGCGGCATCGAAGCGCGCTTCTTCGAGAAGCATGGCGATCTTCTCGTAACGCTCCGGCTCGAAAATGTCGTTCACCACGGCTGCGGGATGCCGCCAGCCACCCGAATGGTTAGCCGTGGGGCCAGTTTTGAGATAAGCAACGAGCCGCATCCGCTTCCGCATCGATCAATCCTTGAATATTGAAACGGGGTTTCGAAATTATACCCGTGGCGCAAGCAACGGAGCGCCGGTTGCGATCGCGGTTGAACTAGGCTCAGGTGCCGGGTGGCGTTCCGCAAGAGCCGGCAATCGCGGCGATTTCCCGCCGTGAGCACCCCCCGATCGATTGGGAATGTGCGATCGTTCCGCGGCCATCTCAGCCTCCATGACTTTGAAGGCTACACGAAGCGAAAACGATGCGTTATGGCAATGACTCACTGTCTGGATTAAGGCCCAACTTAATGATCAGCTCCCAGGATCTCGCATTCTTTCGTGCTGTCAGCGGGTCGTCGTCGTTGGCCGCCGCGGCCAGGCTGCTGAACATAAGCCCATCTGCCGTCACCCAGCGCCTGTCCGGTCTGGAAGAGCGCATCGGGGTTCGTCTGTTCAATCGTTCCAGCCGGCGCCTTGAGATCACCGCCGAGGGCAGGTTTCTGGCGGAGCGCGGCGCCAGCGTGCTCGCAGAGCTCGATGACATTGCAGATACCCTCAGCGAGGCGCGCAACGCCGTGTCGGGCCACCTGCGCGTGGCAGCTCCTTTTGGCTTCGGCCGCAAACACGTCGCGCCGGCCATGGCAGCGCTGCGCTCCGCCCATCCCGAGCTCGAGCTGACGTTGTCATTATTCGACGACCCTTTGATGGTCGGTCCCGATTCGTGGGATGTGATGATCCATGTGGGCATGTTGACCGATTCGACATTGACGACCGTCCGCCTCGCGGCAAACAAGCGTCTGCTCTGTGCTGCACCAGCGTACATCGCCCAGCACGGTGCGCCGACCCGTCCGAACGACCTGCAAAATCACGTCTGCGCTGTTATCCGGGAGAACAGCGAGGATTCGACGCTGTGGACCTTCAAGCGGGCGGCCAAGCAAAGCACGGCGGTCAGGATCAGGCCCGTCATGACCAGCAATGACGGCGAGGTCGTCAAGCAGTGGGTGATGGCTGGCCTGGGATTGATGGTCAGGTCGGAGTGGGATGTCACCGATGAACTGGCGGACGGCGCCCTGGTTCAGCTTCTGCCGGATTGGACCTTGCCGGCAGTCGATATCGTCGCCGTGTTCAGATCACGGAGCGGCCGCGTCCAGCGCACCGTCCGTTTCATCGAGCTCTTCAAGCGGCGACTGCGGACGTTGTCCTGACAATGCGCGCGCCGCATTCGCGGTAGATCTTGCGCCGATGGCCAAGGCCAGCGTGGAAGGATCCGATCGACGAGGTCGCCTCCACGTGCGGCGCCTTGGAGCCGTCCCAGCCCTCGCAACGGCTCGCTACGGAACCCCGACCGGCGGGTCGTTCCGACCACCGCTTAGGATAACTATCGGTTATGGAGTCATTCCAGAATTGGTCTAGTCGATCTGCGCGGCCGCGTGACAGTGTCGTGACCTGCTGAAGCGGCGATCCCGCGGCGTTCGGGCTTTCAGGACATTTCAACGGATGGACTTCGGTACAGACGGACATATCTGTCGGCCTGAGGGCTCTGGGCGCCGGCAGTCTCGCTATCGTTCCTACTGCCAGAACGGTTCGACGTGCGCATGAGCGGATTGCTTCGGAGGATCGCCGAGGATCAGCGCCAGACGCTTCGGATCACGGTGGACGGCACGGAAGTCGCGGTCCTGGAAAACGACACGCTGCTGACGGCGATTCTGACAGTGGGCACCCGGCTGCGGCAGGGAGAATTCGGCGATGGCGACCGCGCCGGGTTCTGCCTGATGGGTGCGTGCCAGGATTGCTGGGTCTGGACGGAGGCCGGCGATCGTCTGCGGGCATGTTCCACCACCGTCATGCCCGAGATGAGGATTGTCACGGGAGCCGTCCCATGGCCGTGATCGTCATCGGCGCCGGCCCGGCCGGCACGAGAGCCGCCGAACGGCTTGTCAAGGATGGCATCCGCCCGGTCGTGATCGACGAAAGCGAACGCCAGGGGGGCCAGATCTACCGCCGACAGCCCGACAATTTTCGTCGTCCGCCTTCTGCGCTCTATGGCAGCGAGGCCGGCAAGGCCGTTGCGCTGCACCGGGATTTCGAAGCCCTTAGACCTCAGATCGACTACAGGCCCAACACCCTGGCCTGGGGCGTGCGCCCCGGCACGCTGCTGACCGTTTCGGGCGACAGCGTTGAAGAGGTCGCCTATGATCAGATGATCATCGCGAGCGGCGCGACTGATCGCATTATGCCGTTCCCCGGTTGGACCGTACCCGGTGTTTTCAGCCTCGGTGCCGCACAGATCGCGCTGAAGGCGCAGGCATGCGCGATCGGCAGCGCGCCCGTGTTCCTCGGGACCGGGCCACTGCTTTATCTCGTGGCCTGGCAGTACCTGAAAGCCGGCGTCGCCGTTCAGGGCATCTTGGACACCAGCAGCTTCCGACAACGGGTCTTTGCGCTCAAGCAGCTCGCCGCACGCCCACGCACGTTGATCCAGGGCATGCGATATCTCGCCGACCTGAAGCGGGCCCGCGTCCGCGTCGAGACGGGGATCGTGCCGCTTCGCGTGGATGCGAAAGACGGACGTGTCGCGGGCATCGCATGGCGCGATCGGTCCGGGCGAGAGCAGCTCACGCACGCTGATGCCCTGGGCATGGGCTACGGGCTTCGCTCCGAAACCCAGCTCGCCGATCTATTGAAATGCGACTTCTCCTTTGACGCGCGGGCGCGGCAATGGCTTCCGACCGTCGACATGGATGGGCGCAGCAGCGTTCGCGGCGTCTATCTGGCCGGCGACGGTGCGCTGGTGCGGGGCGCGGATGCCGCCGAACTCGCCGGTGTGCTTGCGGCCTGCGCTGCACTCGCCGATGCCGGCCGGGCCGTGCCCGGTCATGAGATGCAAGCCTTGCGTGACAAGCTCGTTCCAATGTCGCGCTTCAGGAATGGCCTCGAGGCAGGGTTTCCCTGGCCGTCTGCGTTGGCGGCTACCATCCCCGACGAGACCATGGTCTGCCGTTGCGAAGGCGTGACCGCGGGCGACATTCGGCATGCCGCCAAGGGGCTCGATGCCCCCGAGCTCAATCGGGCGAAATCGCTGATGCGCCCCGGCATGGGCCGTTGCCAAGGTCGCATGTGCGGGCTCGCCGCCGCCGAAATTCTGGCTGCGGCACGCGGCGTATCCGTGGAAGCCGTTGGTCGCCTGCGCGGCGCGGCGCCGGTGAAGCCGCTTCCCATCACGGCCCGCCTGCCGGACAGCGTCGCATGATCGAGAACAAGGCAGATGTCATCATCGTCGGCGGTGGCGTGATGGGCACGTCCACGGCCTTCTTCCTACGCCAGCGCGGGTTGTCGGTCATCCTTCTGGAACGCGATCTGCTGGGGCAGGCCGCCAGCAATGCGAGTTTCGGCAATGTTCGCCGCCAGGGGCGCTTTCTGCCTCAGTTGGCTCTGGCGCATCGTTCGCGCGCGCTCTGGGGCGAGCTGAACACACTTCTGGGTGCCGATGTCGAATTCATGCCCAGCGGCCACATCCGCGTCGCGTTCGATGAAATCCAAGCCGCAAAGGCGGAGCAATACGCTCGCGATGCCGCACCCTACGGCCTCGATCTCGAACTCATGCGCGGCAATGCGATGCGCGACCGGTTCCCCTTCCTGTCTCCCAAGGCGCTGATGGCCAGCTACTCGCCGACCGATGGGCATGCCAATCCGAGATTGACGTCGCCGGCATTTGGACATGCGGCGCGGCGGGACGGCGCGCGCATCGTCGAGAATGCCGAGGTCCTCGGCATCACGCGTGACGGCGAAGGGTTTGTCGTCGAGACGAAAGGCAGCGGAAGCTTTCGCGCCCCGATGGTCCAGGTTTCGGCTGGGGCCTGGGGACGCGCTCTTTCGGCTGCCATGGGCGAGGACGTTCCGCTCGAAGCCGCCTCTCCGCAAATGGGGGTGACCGAGCCGATGCCTTACAGGATCGAGCCGGTCATGGGCGTCGCGACGGATCGCATCGAGGACGTCATGTATGCGCGGCAGGTCAAGCGTGGAAACATCGTGTTCGGAGGCGGACGTCGCGGCGCCGCTGATCTCGTCACGAAGCGTGCGACCCTGGATCCGATGAGCACCTTGCGGCAAATGTCCCATCTTTCCGGCCTGCTGCCGCCTGCAGCCAAATTGCGGATCATCCGCACCTGGGGCGGTGTCGAAGGGTATCTGCGGGACGACCTGCCGGTCATGGGAACAAGCGGAAAGGTACCGGGCCTGTTCTACGCGTTCGGCTTCTCCGGGCACGGCTTCCAGCTTGCCCCCGGCGTCGGCGCCACGATGGCTGAGCTGATGGCAACCGGTTCGCCGGGCGTGCCCATCGAACCGTTCTCGATCAAGCGCTTCTTATAAAAGAGGGGATCATCCACCATGAAGACCATGACACGTCGTACCACCCTGGCGCTTCTCACCGGGCTCGCCGCCAGTTCGCTCGCCGGCACCGCACGCGCGGAGACAACACTGGATCGGATCAAGTCGACGAAGAAAGTGACCGTCGGCTTCGTCAACAACCAGCCTTGGTCGTTCCGGAACGACAAGGGCGAGATCGTCGGCATCGAGGCCGACATCATTCGCGCCGTGCTGGGCAAGTTCGGCGTCGAGATCGAAACCGCCACGACCGAGTTCAACGGGCTCATTCCCGGCCTTCAGGCCCGCCGCTTCGACATGTCGAATGGCGGCTTGTTTATCACGCCGCAGCGCTGCAAGCTCGTTGCGTTTTCCGATCCATATCTGCGCGTGGCCGATGGCGTGATCGTCAAGGCGGGCAATCCGCAGAACATTCACAGCTACAAGGATATCGCCGATAACCCGGCGTTGAGGCTCGGCGCCTCGCGCGGTAGCGTCAATGCGCAGAACGCCGAATATGCAGGCGTGGCCACGTCGCGCATGCTGCTGCTTCCGGATGCGCAATCGGTGGTGAGTGCCTTGCTGGCCGATCGCCTGGATGCAGCGACATTTTCCCTGGGCCTCGCGGTCGCGCTGCTGCGCGACCCCAACGTGAAGGGCCTTGAACGCGCCATGCCCTTCAAGGGCGCCATTCTGCCCAATGGCGAGGAGAAGCTGGGCCATGCGGCCTTCGCCTTTCGGCCAGAGGACAACGACCTGCGCCAGGTCTTCAGCGCCGGCATCGCCGAGCTCGCGGCCAATGGCTCGCTAACGACGATCCTGCAGCGATATGGCTTCTCCGCCAACGACCTTCCGTCGGGAGCGAGGGCCGAGCAGCTTTGCCAGGCCGTATGACGCTATAAGCCGCGTCGAGAACACCTGGCAGCGGCTGCGCCGTTGTCAGGTTCACACCCGCAACGCCGCTGCCGACCGCCTTGGCAGGGGAGTATCGCCGCATTGCGCCTGGCTTGTAACAACGAGTTCCCACCACGCCCCGCCTGTTCGTCTCACGCCCCGCGCGATACTTGAAATTCAGGAGTAAGCCATGCAGCATCTGCGCCAGCATTATGTGAATGGCCTATGGTCCGATCCGATCGATCCGATCGATATCCCGCTCATCAACCCTGCGACCGAGCAGACGACGGCAACGATACTTGGAGGCGGACGAGCGGACGTGGATCGCGCTGTCGTCGCGGCCCGGGCGGCTTTCCCGTCGTTCTCCCTCACCGCGAAAGAGGAGCGCATCGAGCTTCTGCGCCGGATTCTCGTGGAATATGAACGGCGCCGCGTCGATCTGGCCGCCGCCATTACCGAGGAAATCGGCGCTCCGAAGGCCTTTGCCCTCGAACAGCAGGTCGGCTCCGGGATCGCCCATCTCGTCGAGACGATCAAGGCGCTGGAAGCCTACGACTTCGAGCATCGATCCGGCAGCACGGTGATCGCCCGCGAGGCGATCGGCGTCGTTGGGCTGATCACGCCGTGGAACTGGCCCCTCAATCAGGTCGTCTGCAAGGTGGCTCCTGCGCTCGCCGCCGGCTGCACCATGCTGCTGAAGCCTTCCGAAATCTCGCCGCTGAGCGCGATCATATTTTCCGAAGTGATGCACGCAGCCCGCGTTCCGGCTGGCGTGTACAACATGGTTCAGGGCGACGGTGCCCGTGTCGGCGCGGCGATGTCCGCACACCCGAATATCGATATGATCTCCTTCACCGGCTCGACGAGAGCCGGAATTTTGATTGCGCAATCTGCAGCGGTCACGGTCAAACGCGTCGCGCAGGAACTGGGCGGGAAATCTGCCAATATACTGCTCTCCGACGCCGATTTTCCGACCGCTGTTGCCAAGGGCGTGCTTGCCTCGATGGTCAATGCCGGTCAGTCCTGCAGCATTCCCACCCGGATGCTGGTTCCGCGCGAGCGTCATGGCGAGGTCAAGGCGATTGCGAAGACCGTTGCCGAAAGCATTCAGGTGGGGGCGCCATACGAAGACGGCACGCAGATGGGCCCGCTTGTGAGCGCCGCCCAGTTTGAGAAGGTCCAGGCCTTGATCCGGAGCGGAATCGAGGAGGGCGCCGAACTGGTGTCCGGCGGGTCCGACCGGCCGGAGCCCCTCGCGCAGGGATATTTCGTTCGCCCGACGATCTTCGCGGGTGTGACGGAGCGGATGAAGATCGCGCGGGAGGAGATCTTCGGGCCTGTCCTCTCGATATTGCCTTACGAAGATGACGACGATGCCATCCGCATTGCCAACAGCACGTCTTACGGGCTCGCCGCATACATACAGACGTCGGACCCGGCGCGTGCGCGCCATGTGGCAAGGAAAATGCGCGCCGGCATCGTGCAGATAAACTATCCGGTTCGCGACATGGGCGCGCCGTTTGGCGGCTACAAGCAGTCCGGCAACGGTCGCGAATATGGAAAATGGGGAATCGAGGAATATCTGGAAACCAAATCGATCATGGGCGAATTCTGACGGCTACACAGAGTTTCTATCAAGATCACAGCACGCTAAAGTGTTGTCGTGAATAGGTTATCCCTGTCATGCACAATTCACTCGATATCTGGCGACATGTCGATACCAAGTCCGGGCAGATGGTCGATCTGGCCGATCGCGTCTGGGATACTCCGGAAATACTTTACAACGAGGTGCGGTCGTCCTCCGCCCACATCGATGAACTGCGGCGCCAGGGCTTCCGTATTCAGACCGGCGTTGCAGGCATTCCCACGGCCATCATTGGCGAGGCGGGTGACGAGGGTCCGATCATAGCGATCCTTGGCGAGTTCGATGCGCTGCCCGGCCTGTCTCAGGAGGCAGGCATTGCCGAGCCCAGACCTGTCCCGGATCATCACGGCCTCGGGCATGGCTGTGGACATAATCTGCTCGGCGCGGGCGCGTTGCTCGCAGCGACCGCCGTGAAGGACTGGTTGGGCGCCAATGGATTGAAGGGCCGCGTCCGATACTACGGATGTCCTGCCGAAGAAGGTGGCGCCGCAAAGACCTTCATGGTTCGCGAAGGGCTGTTCGACGATGTGGACATCGCGATCAGCTGGCATCCCAAGAGCTTCCTCGAGGTCGCGCCGGCGCAATCCCTGGCAAATATCCGCATCGATTTCAGCTTTGCCGGCCGCGCCGCGCATGCGGCTTCGGCACCACACCTCGGTCGCTCGGCCCTGGATGCAGCCGAATTGATGAACATCGGCGTCAACTACCTGCGCGAACACATGGAAGGCGCAGCCCGCATTCACTACGCCTATTTGAACGCCGGCGGACCTGCGCCCAATGTCGTGCAGAGCGCGACGAAGCTGCGCTACGTCATTCGCCACTCCAGCACTGCGGCCATGCGCCTGCTTGTCGAGCGGGTGCGCAGGGTGGCGGAAGGCGCTGCTCATATGACGGAGACGTCGGTCAAGGTAGAGATCGTCTCAGCACTCTCCAATCTCCTCGGCAATGAGCCTCTTGAACAGGAGATGGACGCCCAACTGCAGTTGCTGGGCCCACCGCGCTTCGAGGAGAGCGACAGGGCCTATGCGAGGCAGATCCAGGCGACGCTGACGACGGAGGATATCCGGTCGGCCTATCTCGCAGTCGGACTGCCTTTTGCCGCGGGCAAAGAGCTTTGTGATGTCATCGTGCCGCGCGGGACGCGACGGACAATGATGCTGGAGTCGACGGACGTCGGAGACGTGTCCTGGGTCGTTCCCCTGGTTCAACTCCATGGCGCGACCTGCGCCGTCGGGACGCCGCTGCACTCTTGGCAGATGACGGCGCAGGGAAAAAGCGGGCACGCCCACAAGGGTATGATTCATGCGGCAAAAGTCATGGCGGCAACGGCTGTCGCGGCTCTGCAGAAGCCGGAGCTGATCGAACAGGCAAAGCGCGACCTCGCCCGGCGCCTGGGGGGAGAGCCCTATGATTGCCCGATCCCGCCGGACATCAAACCACCGCTCGACATGGCTAAGGCGGTGTGAAGGGATTTGATGAGGATGAAGTTCAAGGCGAGAGCGACGATTGCGGCGAAGCCGCACTCGGGTTTCTCGCAGCGCAGGGCGAGGCGCTTGAAGCGCTTGAGTTTTCCGAAGTATGGCTCGATGCGGGCGCGGCCCCGGTAGCGCCGCCCGCGGCTGTCACCAGCCTCGCCGCCTGTCAGGTGTAAGGCGATCGGCTGGCCGTCGAAGTCGCTCTTGAGGTGGATCTCGTAGTTAGAAAAGTACTATTTTCCGTGTTACTGACTCCAGGTGGCCGCGCATCAGCTTCTCGGCGCGTTCGCCGTTGCGGTCGGCGATAGCGCGGACGATGTCGTCGTGCTCTTGGAAACTGTGGTGGGCGGGGTCGGGACCCTGCGGATCGGTCCGCAGGCGTCCCCAGACGACGGCCCGGCGCACCGTGTTCAGCATGTCGAACATGGCGACCAGGAGCGGGTTCCGGGTCGATTCGGCGATCGAGCGGTGGAACCGGTTGTCCCAGTTCTCATAGCGCCGCCAAGTGGTAGCCTCGCGGCTGCGGGCGATGCACATCTTCAGCTCGGCGATGTTGGCCGAATTGGCGTTGAAGGCCGCCTCGCGGCAGATCATCGGCTCGAACAGGACTCGGGCGCGCATGACTTCCGCCGGGCTGGTCAGATGCGCGATGTTGACGAGCTCCGTCACGCTCTCCGTCGGCCGGGGCCCCATGAAGGTGCCCTTGCCGACATGGCGCCACAGCTGGCCGTCGGCTTCGGCGATAGCGAGCGCCTTGCGCAATTCCCCACGCGAGACGCCCAGAAGGTCGCAGAGCTCGCGTTCCGGCGGCAAGCGTTCATTGGCAACCAAATGGGGTTGGGCAAGATAGGCCTGAAGCTGGGTATAGGCCGCGTGGCCTTCGCCGACTTCGGTCTCACGAGGCTCCGCGACATCCGCGACTTTCACCGTGATCTCCGTATCACAAGAGTTGAGCTCGGCTCAGGTCCGTTTGATGGGCAGCACAACCATCGCTGTCAAGCGTTGGAGAATAATGCACGCGCATACCGCTTGCCAACCAATCTGAATGTGTATTCTAATTGGTTAGGAAATTGGTTCCGAGCTTCCGCACATCCTCGTGGACGATTCGTGGTCAATTTCGGTTGTGCCAAAATAGAGACGGAGTATTACTAGGTGAAGACCTCGCAGAGTGTCGCCACGCCTCCCACTTCCGACGACACATTCGTTTTCCAGCCGGCCGATATTCCCGCATTGCCGATCATCGGAACCAGCCAGTCGTTCCCGGTGCGCCGGGTTTACTGCGTCGGGCGCAATTTTGCCGCCCACGCCGTCGAGATGGGGCACGATCCCAGCAAGGAGCCGCCCTTTTTCTTCCAGAAGAACCCGAATAACGTCCTGCTGGGCGGCGGCGTGTTCCCGTACCCCTCGCGCTCGTCCGACGTCCATTTCGAGATCGAGTTGGTCGTCGCCATCGGCATCGGGGGAACCGACATCCCGGTCGAGACCGCGCTTGACCATGTGTTCGGCTACGCCGTCGGTCTCGACATGACCCGCCGCGACCTGCAGGGTGAAGCCAAGGACCTGCGGCGTCCTTGGGAAATCGGCAAGGCGTTCGAGCATTCCGCGCCCTGTTCCGCCATCCTGCCGGTGGCCGAGGCGGGTCATCCAAGCGCCGGTGAGATCTGGCTCGACGTCAACGGCCAGCGCCGCCAGACCGGCGATCTCAACCAGATGATCTGGAAGGTCGACGAGACCATCGCCTATCTCTCGGGGCTGTTCACGCTCGCCCCGGGCGATCTCATCTACACCGGCACGCCTTCAGGCGTCGGCGCCATCGTGCGCGGCGACGTGATGAAGGGTTTCGTCTCCGGTGTCGGCAGCCTCGAGGTGAAGGTTGCCTGAATCTTTATCGCGGTTCGCCGCGCGCGCCGTGTCTGCTTTTCACCATCTGGAGCATCCAATGATCGTCGGCATCGACCACATCGAGATCATCGTCCGCGACGTGAAGGAATACGTCGAATTCTACCAGAAGCTCGGCTTCAAGCTGCTGAGCTGGACCGAGCATCACGGTGGCTCGGCCGAGCTTCAGCTGCCCGGCGAGAACCAGCCGATCTTCGAGATCCACCAGTTGCTGACCGAGGAAAACCCGGGGATCAACCACATCTCGTTCAAGGTGCGCGACATCGACGCCACCCATGCCGACCTCGTGGGCAAGGGCATCACCTTCTACAAGGACGTGCATGCCTCGCCCTCGACCGGCCGCAAGAACGCGCTGTTGCGCGACCCCGACGGATGGCGCCTGCAGCTGAGCGACGAGAAGCGCGTCGAGTACGTGAAGAGCGACGAAAAGATCTGACGGCACACGCATAGGACGACGGCGCGCTCGCACCGGCGCGCGCCGTCGTTCCCCGGAAATAGTTTCGCCCGCAGCGACGAGGTCAGGTTGTCCGAGGAGGTCATCAGCATCCGCAACCTTCACACCCACTTCCGCACGGAAGACGGTGTCGTGAAGTCCGTCCGCGGCGTCGATCTCGATATCGGCCGCGGCGAGGTTGTCGGATTGGTCGGCGAATCCGGTTCCGGCAAAAGCGTGACGGCCCATTCCATCATGCGCCTCATCCCGCCGTCCGGGCGCATCGTTGAGGGCCAGATCCTGTTCGAGGGCGAAGACCTCGCCCGCGCCTCGGTGCGGCAGATGCAGAAGGTGCGCGGCGACCGGATTGCCATGATCTTCCAGGAGCCGATGACCTCGCTCAACCCGGTCCTGCGGATCGGCGAGCAGGTGGCCGATGTGCTGCGCCTGCATCGTGGCCTCTCGAAGCGGGAAGCGCTGGCTGAGGCGAAGACGCTGCTCGGGCGGGTGGGTATTCCCGACCCGGAAGCGCGGCTCGCCAACTTTCCCCATGAGCTGAGCGGCGGCCAGCGACAGCGGGTGATGATCGCCGCCGCGCTGGCCTGCCGGCCGCAACTCATCATCGCCGACGAGCCGACCACCGCGTTGGACGTGACCATCCAGGCGCAGATCCTCGATTTGCTGCGCGATCTCAAGCGGGATTTCGGCTGTTCGGTCCTCCTGATCACCCATGATCTCGGCGTGATCTCCGAGACGGCCGACCGCGTCGCCGTCA
Organism: Xanthobacteraceae bacterium; assembly: GCA_041287585.1. Classification (GTDB taxonomy): domain Bacteria; phylum Pseudomonadota; class Alphaproteobacteria; order Rhizobiales; family Xanthobacteraceae; genus Ancylobacter. Next base: position 7,701 of record JBGGNI010000063.1, on the reverse strand, counting down.
TGTATGCCGGCCAGATCGTCGAGATCGCCGACGTCGAAACGCTGCTGGACGAGCCGCTGCATCCCTACACGATCGGCCTCCTGCGATCGCTGCCGCGCCTCGACGGCGATCTGCCGGAGGACCGGCTGCTGCCGGTGATCGGCGGCGTGGTACCGAACCTCGCGGAACTGCCCATCGGTTGCGCGTTCCAGACGCGATGCCCGCATGTGCACGCGCGGTGCCTGACCGAGGAACCGCCGTTGAGCGCCGTCCATTCCTCCCGGCAAGTCAGGTGCTGGCTCCATGAGGCCTGATCAAACCGACGTTGCCAACGCGCCTGTGCTCGACCGCCCGGACTCGCAGGAGGGCGTGCCGTTGCTGCAACTGGTCGAGGTGCGAAAGTATTTTCCCGGCCGGAAGACCTTCCTGAAGACGGGTGCGACCGGGGTGAAGGCGGTGGACGGCGTGTCGCTGTCGGTCCGTCGCGGCGAGACCCTCGGCCTCGTCGGCGAATCCGGCTGTGGCAAGAGCACGCTCGGGCGCGCCATTCTTCATCTAGAGCCGCCGACCTCGGGGCAGGTGCTGTTCGAAGGGCGCGACCTCGCCGCCCTCACGCCGGACGAGATGCGCCATCTGCGGCGCGACATGCAGATCGTCTTCCAGGATCCCTACTCGGCGCTCAATCCGCGCAAGTCGGTGGGCTCAATCCTGACGGAGGCCTACCGCATCCACGGCCTCTACGGCGCGGACGAGCGTGCCCGGCGGGTGAGCGACCTGCTGGAGATGGTCGGCCTGCGCGCCGAGCATGTGCATCGCTACCCGCACGAGTTCAGCGGCGGCCAGCGCCAGCGTATCTGCATCGCCCGCGCCATCGCGCTCGATCCCAAGCTGGTGGTCGCCGATGAGGCGGTCTCGGCGCTCGATGTGTCGGTGCAGGCGCAGGTGCTGAACCTGATGGTGACGCTGCAGAAGCGCCTCGGGCTGACTTATGTGTTCATCTCCCATGACCTGCGGGTGGTGCGCCACATCAGCGACCGCGTCGGCGTCATGTATCTCGGCCGCATTGTCGAGCTGAGCGAGACGGCGGCGCTCTACCGGCGTCCCTTGCACCCCTATACCGAGGCGCTGCTGTCGGCGGTGCCCCGGCTCGGGCCGCGCAAGGACAGCACCCGTATCGTGCTGAAGGGGGACATCCCCTCCGCGGTGAACCCGCCCAGCGGCTGCGCCTTCCACCCGCGCTGCCGCTACAGCCGCGACCGCTGTGCGGTAGAGGCGCCGGCGTTGCGTGAACACGCTCCCGGTCGGCTCGCCGCCTGTCACTACCCGCTTCTCGATACGCTTCCATACCAAGAACCCAGCAAAATCCAGAGCATAGGGAACCCGTTATGAAGAGCATGATCGCGAAAGGCCTGCGGTGTAGCGCCATGGGCGTGCGTGTCGCCGTCATCTCGGCAGCCCTTGCCGCGAGCACCGGGCTGACGGCACTGGCCGCGCCGCCCGGCGGCAAGGATGGCGGAGCCATGCTAATCGCCCTGCCGGGGGACCCGCCGGTGATCAATTCGACGATCACCACCGACATCTCCTCGAGCAACATTTCCGGCCAGGTCTACAGCACCATCGTGCGCCTCGACCGGGACGGAAAGGTGCTGCCCTATCTGGCCAAGTCCTGGGAAATCTCGCCGGATGGGCTGACCTACACCTTCCATCTCTACGAAGGCATCAAGTGGCATGACGGCACGCCGTTCACGGCGGAAGACATCGCCTGGAGCCTGTGGAACGTCAACAAGAAGTATAACGGACCGGCCTCGGGCCTGCTCGCACCGGTGGAATCGATCACCGCCACCGACCCGAACACCGTCGTGTTCAAGCTGAAGTACCCGTCGCCGCCGCTGCTGCGCGGGCTCGCCTATTTCAACTCGTCGACCATCGTGCCGAAGCACATCTTCGACAACGGCCAGGACCCGCGCAACAACCCGGCCAACCTGAAGCCCGTGGGCACCGGCCCCTTCGTTTTCAAGGAATACAAGAAGGGCAGCCACATCATCCTGGAGAAGAACCCGAACTTCCACCTCCAGGGATTGCCCTATCTCGACCGGCTGGTGTTCCAGATCATCCCTAATGAGGGCGCGAGGGCGATCGCGCTGGAGAAGGGCGACATCGACTTCATTCCCTATTACGCCATGCCGCTCGGTGAGACCGAGACGCTGCGCAAGAACGACAAGATGGTTGTGACCTTCGCCAAGCGGATGATCGCCGGCGAATACATGGCGTTCCTCAACACCCGCGAGGGACCGCTGGCGAAGAAGGAAGTCAGGCAGGCGCTCTATTACGCGCTGAACCGGCCGGACATGCTGGACAAGGCCGGCTTCGGCTATGGCAAGGTAGCGGCCGGGCCGATCTCCTCCGAGCAGCCGATCTTCTACAGCGAGGACGTGCGCAAATACGGCTTCGACCCGACGCTGGCCAACAAGATGCTGGACGAGGCCGGCTTTCCGCGCGGCGCCGACGGCAAGCGCTTCAAGCTGCGGGTGAGCTTCGATCTCAAGGAAGGCCCGATGAACGACGTCGCGCGCCTGATGCGCGTGAACTTCGCCGCGGTCGGCGTCGATCTCGAGATCATGGGTATGGACAGCGGCGCGTGGCGCGACACGGCCTTCAAGGACTGGAACTTCGACATCACCATGGGCAGCTTTTCGACCGGGCCGGATCCGGCCGTCGGCGTCGAGCGCATCTATGTCTGCCGCAACATCGAGCGCCTGATGGCCCGCAACGCCTCGGGCTACTGCAACCCGAAGCTCGACGAGATCTTCGACAAGGCGAGCCGCGAGGGCGACGAGGCCAAGCGCGTGGCTCTCTATCACGAGGCTCAGAAGATCCTTGTCGAGGATGTGCCGCACTGGTGGCTGTGGGATCGTTACTACCCGATCGCCTACAGCGCGAAGCTGGAAGGCTTGCTCGACGACCCGACCGGCTACGGCGCCTTCGACGTCGTCTACTGGAAGATGTGACCGCGAGAGCACGATCCAGGCGGATCGACCTCGAAACGTCAGGAAAGAGAATGCGTCAGCCGATCGGATTGCGGTGCAATCCGACCGGCACGCCCCCTAGCGCAGGCGGGCGCGGGATGTCCCGCGCCCCGACGATCGATCCATCCGTCCGATTGTGGAGCATCGCCATGCCGATAAAACGCCCCTCGTTCCTCGTCGCCGCCGCCGCGCTCTGTGCGCTCGCGCCATCGGTTGCCTTTGCCCAGGGCAAGCCCATTCGCACCTTCGTCGTCGGCATCCCCGGCGATGTCGCCGTGATCAACTCGACGATCACCACCGACATCTCCTCGAGCATCGTCGGCGGCCAGATCTACAGCACCATCATCCGCCTCGACAAAGACGGCAACGTGGTGCCGTCACTGGCGAAGTCCTGGGAAATCTCACCGGACGGGCTGACCTATACCTTCCGCTTCTATGACAACATCAAGTGGCACGACGGTACGCCCTTCACCGCCGAGGACGTCGCCTGGAGCCTGTGGAACGTCAACAAGAAGTACAACGGCCCGGCCTCCGGCCTGCTCGAGGCGGTGGAATCGATCACCGCGACGGACAAGATCACGGCGGTGTTCAAGCTGAAATATCCCTATCCGCCGCTGCTGCGCGGCCTGGCCTACTTCAATTCGTCGACCATCGTCGCCAAGCACATCTTCGACGATGGCGGTGACCCCCGGAAGAACGCCACCAACCTGAAGCCGGTCGGCACCGGCCCCTTCATCTTCAAGGAATACAAGAAGGGCAGCTTCATCTCGATGGAGAAGAACCCCGACTACCATGTCGAGGGCGAGCCCCACATCGAGCGGCTGATGTTCCAGATCATCCCCAACGAGGCCTCGCGCGGCCTCGCGCTGGAGAAGGGCGACATCGACTTCATCACGTACAATTCGATGCCGCTCGGCGAAGTCGACCGGCTGCGCGAGAACAAGAACGTCACCGTCGCCTTCCAGAAGCGCGTCATTGCCGGCCAGTACCAGGCGTTCCTGAACACCCGCAAGGGACCGCTGGCGAAGAAGGAAGTGCGGCAGGCGCTCTATCACGCGATGGATCGCGAGGCGATGCTGGTCAAGGCCGGCTTCGGCTTCGGCAAGGTTTCCAAGGGCGGGCCGATCTCCTCGGAGCAGCCGATCTTCTACACGGAGAAGGTCCGCCAGTATGATTTCGACCCGGCGCTTGCCAACAAGATGCTGGACGAGGCCGGCTTTCCGCGCGGCGCCGACGGCAAACGCTTCTCGCTGCGGGTCAGCTATTCGCTGGCTGAGGGCCCGCTCAACGACGTCGCCCGGCTGATGCGCTCGAACTTCGCCGCCGTCGGGGTGGATCTCGTCGACCAGGGCATGGATGCCGGCGCATGGCGCGACAGCGCCTTCGTCAAGTGGGACTTCGACATCACCATGGGCTCGTTCGCCAGCGGCCCGGATCCGGCGATCGGCGCGCAGACTTTCTTCCTGTGCTCGCGCATCGAGCCGCTGTTCGGCCGCAACGCCTCGGCCTACTGCAATCCGAAGGTCGACGAGTTGCTCAACACGGCGGCCAAGGAACTCGACGAGTCCAAGCGCGTCAAGCTCTACCACGAGGCTTCCGCGCTGATCACCGAGGATGCGCCGCACTGGTGGCTGTGGGATCGCTATTATCCGATCGCCTTCAACTCGAACATCGTCGGCATCACAGACGATGTGACGGGCTACGGGACGCTGGACCAGATCTCCGGCAAGAACTGAGCGTGCCGTTGCCGGCACGGAACGGGAGTGGGCCATGAGTTTGCTGATATTCGTCATCCGACGACTATTCTACATGGTGCCACTCCTGGTCTGTGCGGTAACGGTCATCTTCATCCTGATCCACGCGGCGCCGGGTGACCCCGTCGACTACATCATCGGCGAGGCTGGTGCCGACAGCGAGGTGGTCGCGCGCCTGCGGGCCGAGATGGGGCTGGACCAGCCGCTGCTGGTCCAGCTGTGGCGCTACGTGGTGCAGGTGCTGAGCGGCAATCTCGGCTACTCGCTGGTGTCGAGCGCGCCGGTGCTCGACCTGATACTCGAACGCTTCCCGGCGACGCTGTTGCTGATGGTGAGCCAGTACTCGCTCTCCGCCATTTTCGGCGTGCTGCTCGGGGTGCTGGCGGCGCGGCGGCCGAACGGAACGGTGGATACCGCCATCACCTTCCTGTCGCTGACGAGCTTCTCGCTGCCGATCTTCTGGCTCGGCCAGATGATGATCCTCGGCTTCGGCTACCATCTCAACTGGTTCCCGATCCAGGGCATGAGCAATCTGCGCGAGGGCTACACCGGCTGGCGCTACGCGCTCGACGTGGCCAACCACATGGTGCTGCCGGTGCTGACGCTTACTATCTTCAATCTCGGCCTGATCACGCGGCTGACCCGCGCGAGCATGCTGCAGGTGGTCGGGCAGGATTATGTGAAGGTCGCCTACGCCAAGGGGCATTCGGAGCGGACCGTGCTGCTGCGGCACGCGCTGCGCAATGCCCTGCTGCCGGTGGTCACCGTGGTCGGGCTGGAAATCCCCGGCCTCGTCGCCGGCGCGGTGCTCGCCGAGACGGTGTTCGCCTGGCCGGGGCTGGGGCGCCTGACCTTCGATGCGATCAACTCGCGCGACTATCCGCTGCTGATGGGGATGTTCATCTTCATCTCCTTCTTCGTGATCGCAGCCAACCTGATGGTGGACATCATCTACGGGCTGCTCGATCCACGCATCCGCTACCGGTGAGGCCGCCATGTCGATGAGCATCCCCGTCGCCACCGCAGCCCACGCCGGGCCGGGCCGTCGCGCATGGCGTCGCATGCGTCGGCAGAAGGCCGCGCTGTTCGGCATGGCGGTTACCGCGCTGTTCGTGTTCACCGCCGCCTTCGCCCCGTGGCTGGCCCCTTACGGCCTGCTCGATATCGGGCGCTCCTTCGTGCCGCCGTCGGCCGAGCACTTGCTGGGAACCGACAGCCTCGGCAGCGACGTGCTGAGCAACATAATCTTCGGCGCGCGTACCTCGCTGATGGTCGGCATCTGCGCCATGGCCACCTCCTCGGTGATCGGCATCACGCTCGGCAGCATCGCCGGCTATTTCGGCGGGTGGGTCGACGACGTACTGATGCGCGTGACCGAGCTGTTCCAAATCCTGCCGCAGTTCTTCCTCGCCATCGTCATCGTGGCGCTGTTCGGATCGAGCATCTGGAACATCGTGCTGGTGATCGGCATCCTCGCCTGGCCGGTGACCGCCCGCCTGATCCGGGCGGAATTCCTAACGCTGAAGCGGCGCGATTTCGTCGAGGCGGCGCGCAGCCTCGGCATGTCGCACCGCGACATCATCGTGCGCGAGATCCTGCCCAATGCGCTGCCGCCGATCATCGTCAACGGCACGCTGCAGATCTCCGGCGCCATCCTGCTAGAGACCAGCCTCGCCTTTCTCGGCCTCGGCGATCCCAACGTCATGAGCTGGGGGACGATGCTGCACAACGCGCAGGAATTCTTCAACCGCGCTTGGTGGATGGCGGCCTTTCCGGGGGGCGCCCTGTTTCTCGCCACTTTGAGCCTGAACCTGATCGGCGACGCGCTGAATGACGCGTTGAATCCGAAGCGGTGAAACAAGAGCCGGCGCTCCGCGCCTGCTCACACCCTCCGAGGTCCTGTTCGATCCAGAGACCACCATGTTTGGCGGCAATGCTCCGCAATGGCTGATCGAAGCCGTGATTACGAAGGTCGAGCCGCTGCATGTGTCCATCTCACTCACGGAACGGGACCTGCCGCGTCTGCTCAAGACCGGTCTGGGCGCCGACGCCGTCGCACGCGGCGCGGCTACCCTGCCGTATCCATCCGGCGTAGGCCACGGGCTGACGGCGATCGGCTTTGGGCGACGACGGGCTGTGATCAGGCGGCTGCCCTGTGCTCGGCGGTATCGGCACGCCAGTTCCAGGGCAATAGCTCGGACAGTCGGCTCTGCGGCGTCCCAGCTATGCGGGCGAGCGCGTCGGCAAGCCAGGCCTGCGGGTCGACGTCGTTCAGTTTCGCAGTGGTGATGAGCGGCACGCATCCGGCGTGGGCCGCCTTGCGCGGGGTGATGCAAATCGTTGAGCACTGTGAGTATGGACAGCCATACTGACAGTGTCTTGAATCGCCTCGCTGAACCGCGCCGGGTTTGTCGGAGGCTCTAACTCCTGAGAAGGTTGAGCCATGACGAGCAAGACGACGAACAAGTTTTCTCCTGAGGTGCGGGTCCGCGCGGTTCGGATGGTACTGGACCACGAGGGCGAGCATCCGTCCCGTTGGGCGGCGATCATGTCGATCGCGGCCAAGATAGGCTGCACGGCGCAGACGTTGAACGAGTGGGTGAAGAAGGCCGAGGTCGACAGCGGGCGCAAGCCCGGCCTGACGACGGACATGGCGGCCATACTCAAGGCTCTCGAACGCGAGAACCGGGAGTTACGGCAGGCGAACGAGATCCTGCGCAGGCGTCGGCGTATTTTGCCCAGGCGGAGCTCGACCGCCCGTTCAAGCGATGATCGCGTTCATCGACGATCACCGAAGGGCCTATGGGGTCGAGCCGATCTGCAGAGTGCTGCCGATCGCCCCGTCAACCTACCACGCTCATGCCTCGCGGCGTGGCGATCCGGCCAAACTCTCGATCCGGGCGAGGCGCGATGCCGCCCTGTTGCCGGAGGTTAAACGGGTT
>JBGGNI010000062.1:0-111623 GCA_041287585.1 Xanthobacteraceae bacterium | reverse complement strand
CGTCATCGGGGGCAATAAATCCAAAGCCCTTCTGGGCGTTGAACCACTTAACGGTTCCCTTGGTCACGGAAACCCCTTTCAAAAACATAGAGTTTGGCTGGCCGGCAGGAGTGCCGACCTGTTCAGGTCGCAATTTCAGGTGAAGAGATTGTCAGCGGCGCGCGAATTAAAACACGCAAAGCCAAGTCGTCCGACCGTCTATCGACGGTTTCAATATGCGCCTGTGTCCGATGTATTACAAGCTGTCATTCAGAAAACACGGAGACAAACGCAATTGTGAATCGGAGGTATTTCAGGAGGCAAACGGTATTCTGTGGGATATTACGCAATGATCGAGCCCGGGACGTCCGGCGCGGAGCCGGCCGAACGTCCCGAAGCCTCGCTCAGTAGCCCATGCCGCCGCCGGCCGGCGGGGCCGGCTCCCGGTCGGGAGCATTGGCGATCATCGCCTCGGCGGTGATCAGCAGCGCGGCGATCGATCCGGCATCCTGGAGCGCGGTGCGCACCACTTTGGCGGGATCGACGATGCCGGCCTCGATCATGTCGACATAGGCCTCGGCCTGGGCGTCGAAGCCCTGGTTGTGGTCCGTGCTGTCGGTCAGCCGCCCGACGACGATCGAGCCTTCGACGCCGGCGTTCTCGGCGATCTGCCGGATCGGCGCTTCCAGCGCCTTGAGAACGATCGAGATGCCGGCGGTCTCGTCGGCATTGACGCCCTTCAGCGCCTTCAGCACCGAGCGGGCGCGCAGCAGCGCCACGCCGCCACCCGGCACGATGCCTTCCTCGACCGCGGCGCGGGTGGCGTTGAGCGCATCGTCGATGCGGTCCTTGCGCTCCTTGACCTCGGTCTCGGTGGTGCCGCCGACCCGGATGACCGCGACGCCGCCGGCGAGCTTGGCCAGCCGCTCCTGCAGCTTCTCCTTGTCGTAGTCCGAGGTGGCGTCATCGATCTGACCCTTGATCTGGGCGATGCGCGCCTTGATCGCCGCCTTTTTGCCGGCGCCGTCGATGATGGTGGTGGTCTCCTTCTCGATCACCACGCGCTTGGCGCGGCCGAGCATGGCGAGCCCGACATTCTCCAGCTTGATGCCGAGGTCCTCCGAGACCATCTCGCCGGCGGTCAGCACGGCGATATCGTCCAGCATCGCCTTGCGGCGATCGCCGAAGCCCGGCGCCTTCACCGCCGCGACCTTGAGGCCGCCGCGCAGCTTGTTGACGACCAGCGTCGCCAGCGCCTCGCCCTCGACGTCCTCGGAGATGATCAGCAGCGGCTGGCCGGTCTGCACCACGGCTTCGAGGATCGGCAGCAGGCCCTGCAGATTGCCGAGCTTCTTCTCGTGGATGAGGATGTAGGGGTCGTCCAGTTCCACGCGCATCTTCTCGGCATTGGTGATGAAGTAGGGCGAGAGATAGCCGCGGTCGAACCGCATGCCTTCCACGACGTCGAGTTCGGTCTCGGCGGTCCTGGCTTCCTCGACCGTGATGACGCCTTCCTTGCCGACCTTGTCCATCGCCTTGGCGATCATGCTGCCGATCTCGGCATCGCCATTGGCGGCGACGGTGCCGACCTGGGCGATCTCCGCCGTGGAGGCGACCTTCCTGGCCCGCGCCTGGATCTCCTTGACGACTTCGGCGACGCCGAGATCGATGCCGCGCTTCAGGTCCATCGGGTTCATGCCGGCGGCCACCAGCTTGGCGCCTTCGCGCAGGATCGAGGCGGCCAGCACGGTGGCGGTGGTGGTGCCGTCGCCGGCGAGGTCGTTGGTCTTGGAGGCCACCTCGCGCACCATCTGGGCGCCCATATTCTCGAACTTGTCTTCGAGCTCGATCTCCTTGGCGACGGTGACGCCGTCCTTGGTGATGCGCGGCGCGCCGAAGCTCTTGTCGATCACCACGTTCCGTCCCTTCGGACCCAGCGTGACCTTGACCGCGTTGTTGAGCAGTTCGACACCGCGCAGCATGCGGTCGCGCGCGGCGTTGGAGAACAGGATTTCCTTGGCAGCCATGGCGTTCGTCCAGTTCGGTCTTGCAGTTCGTCTTGGGATAAGGCGGGTCGGGATCGGAGCGGGCGTCAGGCCGCCGTCTCGACGATGCCGAATATGTCGGCTTCCTTGATGATCAGAAGGTCTTGCCCGTCGAGCTTCATCTCGGTGCCGGACCATTTGCCGAACAGGATGAGGTCTCCGGCCTTTCGGCCTCCGCGCGCCGGATGACGACGCGGTCGTGGATGGGACGAAATGACATCGGATTCTTTCTGCGGACGGCGCACGGGCCGATCGCACAATTTATATAGCGACTTTGGCACTCGAATGATAGGAGTGCCAAATCATTCGGTTCCTGAGCTAAAAATATTCGAAAGCCGGCTCAGGCATCCTCGCCGTTCCGGCAAGCGCATCTGCGCAGAAAAATCTTGAACGGGGGATGTAGTTCGCACAGGCTTTTATTTTTGTCGTCTGCGCGCGTTCTCGCGGTTTAAGCGGTCACACCGATGCGGCTTGATGAAATCCCCATCTGGATGTATGAATAATATCTTGTGATTTATCCGAATTGGGTTGAGCGGCGTCGGATTGGCCGGTCCGTCCATGGTGATCTCTCGCAAGCGATGCCTGGCGCGGCCCATGGCGCCGACCCATGCCTCCCCATGTTTCCGGCCGTCTGGGATCCGCCTGCCTGCCGTCCGTCCGCCACAAGGACCACAAGCCATTATGACAGCGAAGACCGTGCCGATCCGCAGCGCACGTCCCAGCCCGAGCACGCGTTCCGGCTCCAGCCCGAGCGCAGGCGTCAACCTGGGCGACGTGTCGACCCACAGCTTCACAGTGGGGCAGGCGGTGCGGCTGAAGGGTGGCTTCGGGGTCTATGCCTCGCGGTTCGGCGACATTTACCGCATCACCGGAACGCTGCCGCCGATCGGCGCGTCGCCGCAATACCGCATCCGCAACGAAAAAGAGCAGCACGAGCGGGTGACCACGGAGGACAGCCTGGAGGCCGTCGTGCCGGGTCAGCCGGGTGAGGGCGCCAAGCTCGCCGACCGGACCTTCGGCCAGCGCTGAGACCGCGCGGCCAATTCCCTCAACCCATTGCGCGGGCTGGAGACACGAGGCAAGGCCTTTACACGCAAGGACCCTCTCGCGGCTCCGGCCCGTTCGCCAGAAACCGACATGAGGCTGTCATGACGTTGGCCTTCCCAAATCCGAGCCGCAGCTTCGACAAATCGCGCAATGCCGTGCGCTTCACCGGCTATGACGGCATGTTCGAAGTGCCGTTCTTCGTCGATGCCAGCGCGCTCGCCCGCTCCGATGCCGAATTGCGCAAGGCGGGCGCCGGCGAAGACAAGTTCCTGTCCGCCTTCGACGCCCTGCGCGCGGCCATCCACGATGCCGCCCGCAAGGCCTATGCACCCGGCCGCCAGGTTTCGTACACGCTCACCGCCGCCGATATGCGCTAGACGCGGGCGCGGCTGCGGCTCGGAGATGGTTTGGAAAGTCGCATTCTGGTACGGAACGGCGGCGGTGCGTGCTTCGAGGCCGGCCTGCGGCCCGCACCTCAGCATGACGAATGTTTATGCAAAACAATAACTTACGTTATCCTGAGGTGCCCGAGCCTCGCTCGGGCCTCGAAGGACGCACGAGGCCGATGCCGCCGCCAACTAGTCCCTAAGAGCGGACGGAGACCTCCACAGCCATGGTGTCGAACGCGTCGCTCAGCCCGATGAACTCGCCGATCACCGGCATCACCTGCCGGATGTCGCGCCCCACCGCGACCGGGATCAGATTGGCCCCACCGACGCTGCGATTGGTCGGATCGAAGGTGATCCAGCCCGCTCCCGGCACATAGACCTCGGCCCAGGCATGGGTGGTGCCGGCCCCGGTGGAGCCCACCAGTTCCTGCGCCGGGGCGTGGAGATAGCCCGACACGATGCGGGCGCCGAACCCCAGCGTGCGCACCGCCTCGATGAACAGCATGGCCATGTCGCGGCACGATCCCCAGCCGCGATCCAGCGTCTGCACCGGTGACTGCGTGCCCTCGTCGTCGCGCTCCTGGTAGGAAATCCAGGCCAGCACCCCGGCATTGATGTCCTTGAGCAGCGCCAGCGTGTCGGTCGGCGCGCTGCGCACGAAGGCGCGGGTCCAGCTTTGCAGCCGTCCGGTGGGATCGGGATGCTGGGGAACGGCGAGCGCGCCGAGATCGGTCCGCTCGTCCGCACTGTAGTGGAACGGATAGAAGATCGCCGAGGCGCCGACGTCGAACACCGGCCAGGCCACGGCGTCGAGCTCCAGCTCGGCGAGGCTTTCGATGATCAAATGCGAGGTCATCGCCTGAAAGTTCGCGGTCGCCACGACATTGCCGGCGACGTCGTGCGCCCAGGTCATGTGCGCCTGCGGCTCCACCGTCACCGCCATGGAGCGCAGCCGAAGCTCCCGGCTCTCCCGCGGGCGAAGCATGAGGCGGTGCGGGCGCAGGCTGACCGGCCGATTGTAACGATAGGTGGTTCGGTGGCGAATTCGTAAAACGATCACGGATGTCTCCCGGCCGCGTCCGGCCTGCCGGCGGCATTTTACAGAAATTCCGACGTAGAAGGGATTAAAAAATCATCGTTCTTGAAAGAACGCTGCCGGCGGCGCATAGTGAATGCGTCAAAAAATCTATGCGACGACTTGATCTTGCGCGGAGGAATCCACGCCGATTCGCCGGTCTCTTCACCCGAACGCGGGGCCTTGGCGGTGCTTCGAAGCTTCGAAGACGAACGATTGAGGTCCCGACATGAGCATCCGAACCCGCGATACCACGGTGACGTTCCTCCATCCGTTCACCTTGAGCGCGACCGAGGGCGAGCAGCCGGCCGGCACCTACCGCCTGGTGGTCGACGAAGAGGAGATTCCCAACATCTCCTTTCTGGCCTATCGGCGCATCGCGACCATGCTGCACACGCCCGCCTTATCCGCTCCCGGCGGTTCCGGCCAGGTCTTCATGGTGAAACCGGAGGCGTTGGCGCGTGCGCTGGAAGCCGACGCCGAAATCATTCCGTTCGTCAATTGAGGGCGCCATCGATGAATTATCTCGGCGGAGTCCGCGGCACCGGCCTGCTCCTGTGCGGCGAGGTGGAAATCGCGCCGGCCGACTATGATTTCGACGGCTATCTCTCCAAGGCCGGCCAGGTGACGGTCGGCGGCGAAATCCGCCTGCCGGTGGCGGTCTTGAAGGGCGTTTTCGGCCGCGAGGATCTCCAATTGCGCACGGTCGAAGGCCGGCTGCTGCGCCTGCATTTCACCGAGAAGCGCCACGCCTCGGACGACGGCGCCGCCCATGTCGACGTGGTAGGCGACCTGCCGGGCGCGGCGGAATGGCTGCGGCAGGCCTGAAGCGGCGCGCTGGTCGGACAAAGGCGCGTCAGCTCCGTCGCAGGTCGATTGTGCACTTCTGCGTTCCGATGGAGGTGCCCCTCCGGGAGCCGGCGGCGATGCTGACGCGGTAGTCAAGCGTGTTCCAGCCCGGCCAACGCCGGCATCGAGGTGGCTCCGCAAAGCTACACCACCATCAGGGACACGACCCAGGTGCTGCTGCGCCGGGAGGCGGAGATTTCTCCGGAGTACCCGCTCGAATCGCAGCCAGCAGCGCTTGGACGGGATGCCGCAGATTGACGCCATCGACCAATGTCGTCTGGGAGCGGCACGAATAGCCGTCAGCGAGCAGTGTTCCCAACGGGCCGGCGACGGCCACATGCTGGGCCCAGCTCAAACGGTACATGTGCTCGGACATCGCGCGGTTCTCGGCCTGATGGCCCCAGGTGCCTGCCATTCCGCAGCATCCCGACGGCAGGATTGTCAGTTTCAGACCAAAAGCATCGAAAACGACGGTCCAGTCGCGCATGGCGGCAGGCGCCGTGGCGCGCTCGGTACAGTGTGGCAGCAACTGATAGGCGCTGTTGCTTGAGATGGGCGAAAACATCGAGCGCTGCCGGGCGAGCCATTCTTGTACTAGCAGCACGCGCACCGGGCCGCTTGCCTCTGCGGTGGCGGGATAATCCGAACGGTAGGCCAGCGTCATCGATGGGTCGAGGCCGACGAGATCGACGCCGGTGGCGGCCAGTTGCTGCAAGAGGGTCGTATTCGTTCGCGCCGTACGCTCGAAGCCGGCGAGAAAACCGTGGAAGTGGAGCGCCTTGCCGGTCGGCCGATAGGGCGCAAGCCAAACGCGGAAACCCAGCACCTGCATCAGATCGATCAGATCGATGAGGAGCGGCGTCTCGTAATAGCTGGTGAATGCATCCTGCACGATGACCAGGCTGCGGGCACGCTCCGCCCTGTCGAGCCCGCCCAAGCTCTCCGGGCTTGCCGTCTCCACGCCACGCGCCCGAAGCGCGCGGGTAAGGTTCACATTGGACAGCGCAGGGGCGTGAACGAGCCCGATGCTCCGCAGCGCAATCCGTGCCGGACGACTGTTGAAGAGCGCATTTGCCACCGAGGGCGCACGCGCCATAAGCGGGATCACATGCTCGATGGAGCTGACGAGGTAGTCCCTGACGGGTCGCAGGTAGCGCCCATGGTAAAGTTCGAGGAATTTCGCACGGAAGGTCGGCACATCGACTTTGATCGGGCACTGGCCGGAGCAGGACTTGCATGCCAGGCAGCCATCAAGCGCCGCCTTCACCTCGTGCGAGAAATCGGGCACCCCGCGGCTGTTCGCGAACGTATTGCGGATGCGGGCCGGCAGCGTGCGCCATGGCGACGTTCGGCGCAGCCGCTGCCTTTCCGCCACCGGATCGCAGCCGGCCATGGCGAGCTGCCTGAGCCATTCCCGGATCAGTTGCGCCCGTCCCTTCGGGGAATGACGACGCTCCCGCGTGCCCTTCCATGATGGGCACATCGCGTCGTCCGGGTTCCAGTCAAAGCAGGCGCCGTTGCCGTTGCAGTGCAGTGCCTCGTCGAACGATGCGCGGACCGCGGGCGGTATGGCGCGGTCGCGCTCACCCTTTATCGGCACTCCGTCGACCGTAATGAGCTCGCCGCCGTCCGGCGCGGCGATCTTGCCGGGGTTGAGCTGGTTGCCGGGATCAAAGGCTGCCTTGATCGCCTGGAGTTTCGGATAGAGGGGGCCGAACACCTGCGGCGAGAATTCCGATCGCATGCCCTTGCCGTGCTCGCCCCACAGCAGACCGCCATACTTCGCCGTCAGGGCGACGACCTCATCGGTAATCTCTCGGATAAGATGCTGCTGACCAGGGTCCTTCAGGTCAATCGCCGGACGAACATGCAACACCCCAGCGTCCACATGGCCGAACATGCCGTAGACGAGGCCACGGTTATCGAGGATGGCTCGAAACTCGCTGATGTAGTCGGCTAATTTTTCCGGTGGCACCGCGGTGTCCTCGACGAAAGCTATTGGCCGCTTCTGTCCCGCCATGTTGCCGAGAAGGCCGACAGCTTTCTTCCGCATCTGCCAAATACGCTCGACGTCGGGGCCTTCGCGAGCCACCGTGAACCCGAGCCGGCTGTTGGCACCAGCTTCGGAGTCGAGGGCCTGTGTCAGAAGGCGGATCGGCTGCTCGATGTCTTGCTCCGAATACCCGACGAATTCGATAAGATTGACCCCCGCGATCGCCCGTCCGCCCTCGTCCGGAAAGAATGTGCTGACGTCGTCCCAGATGGGATCGGTGCGGGCGAGAGCCAGTACAGTCGAATCAACGGTCTCGATGGATGCGGCGCCGAAGCCTGCCAACGCCGGCGCATCGCGCAGAGCCGCATCGAAGCTCGCATAGCGCAGGTTCACGAGGGCGCTGTGCGTGGGCAAGGGAAGGAGATTGATTTTGGCGTGCGCGATGATGCCGAGCGTGCCCTCCGATCCGCAGAGGATGGCGTTGGGGTCAAGGCGCCCATCTTTACGGCGAAGATGGGCGAGGTCGTAGCCGGTGAGGCTGCGGTTGAGCTTCGGAAAGTGCCGCGCGATCAACTCCGCGTCGTCGCGCGCTATGGCGGCGAGCAGCCGATGAATGGCGCCGAGCCGGTCGGGACGCTGCGCGATCCGCCCCAGCTCTTCGTCCGTCAGCGGTGATGAGCACCAGAGCGTACCATCGAGCAGAATGGTGGTAAGTTCGAGAACATGGTCGCTGGTCTTGCCGTAGAGGCATGATCCTTGGCCGCAGGCATCGGTGCTGACCATGCCACCGATTGTGGCGCGATTCGAAGTCGACAACTCCGGCGCGAAAAACAAACCATGCTGACGCAGGGCGGCGTTGAGCTGGTCCTTGACCACGCCGGCCTCGACCCGAGCCCAGCGCTCCGCAACGTTGATTTCGATGATGCGGTTCATGTGACGAGAGAGGTCCACCATGACACCGTCGCCAAGCGACTGGCCGTTCGTGCCCGTACCTCCGCCGCGCGGCACCAATTTCACGTCGGCGAAGCGCGGGTCCTGAACTGCGCGGGCGATGCGGGCCAGATCGTCGACGCTCCGGGGATAGGCGATCGCCGACGGCGTAACCTGGTAGATCGAGTTATCTGTGGAAAGCACCGTCCGATCAGCATAGGTCGACGACAGGTCGCCGGCAAAGCCGCGCGCTCGCAGTTCCGCGAGAAAGTCCACATAGATTGGCGCAGGCTCCGAGGCGGAAGCAAGGCGCGGTATCATACGGACGCGCTCGGGCGAGGAGACGTGGGGCATTGGATTTGCTCGCCAAGGAGCTGCTGGCAGGTCAATGGAGGATATCCCATCATCATCGCCCCTAAATTAGGGACTGTGACCCAGTTTACTGTTGATGCTTTGGTGTCGGACTTTCGTCAGCAAAAGACGCTAGACAAGCTGGCAAAGTTCGGAGGAGATCTTCTCCGCAGCCATGATGACCGGCAGATTTGTATTTGCGCAGGGGATGGTGGGCATAATCGACGCGTCGATGATATAGAGACCGGCAAGACCTATCAGTTTTCCGGATGGCGTAGCCACCGCGAGCACATCGCTCTCACGGCCCATCCTACAGGTCCCCACGGGGTGGAACAGGCCGGTCGTATATCGCCGCAGCGCATCAGGACCCGATTGTCGAAGCTCCTCCAGCAACGACTGCGGCGAACTCCTCATCACAGCCTGGACAAGCTGATCTTCCAATGCGGGAAACGTCCGGGAAGCAACATGCGCCAAGCCATCGAGCATACGATTGATGGCCGTGCGCGTCATGATGCGCCGAACAAATCCGCCCGGCCGCAAGACTCCCATCCCGCGCGCCATCGGTTTCAGGTGACGGCTCGTCAGCAGCGCGATCGCGAGTTCGACCGCCTTCATCAAGCGCGGCGCGTCGCGCTCATCGGAAAGGAAGCGGAATTTCGCAGCGGCCTTCAAACCCGCGCCATCGCGCTGCAGGGCGACGGTGCCACGGGAGAACGGCTTGTGCAGTACGGCATTGATCGCGCCGATCCGGCCGCCAAAATACGTCCAGCTCGTCCGGTCGAGGATTGAGAGATAGAGGTCTTGTGCCGGCCCCGCGCCGGACGAGGCGCGGATCGCCGCGAAAGCGGCACTCGCGGCAAGACGTGTGGCCAGGACATTTCGCGCCAGATGCACGCCGATGGTTACGCCGGCGTGGTTCTGAAGGTTGCGCCCAACACCCTCCAGATGATGCCTGACCTCGATGTCGGCATCCTTCAACGTTGCCCCCGGTCCGATGCCCGACGCCAGCAGCAGCGCCGGCGAATGGATCGCACCGGCAGCAAGCACGGTGGTTTTCGCGCGGATAACGATAGGCCCGCCCGCGTCGCGCGCGCATGCGCCCACGACCCTCCCCTCGGAAATCACCAGTTCGCTGCACGTTGTACCGGTCAGAATGCGCAGATTTCGCCGTGCCCGCACCTTGCGCGGCAGATAGGCCCGCGCCGCAGAAACCCTGCCTTCGAGCGTCGCCGATATCGGCACTTGATATAGACCATCCGTGAAATCGCCATTCAAATCGGCCATCGTCGGGATGCCGAGGTCGCCAGCGGCATTGCGCATGGCGCGGGTGAACGGCGGCCATGCGTCCCGTGGCTGGCGTCGAATCGGTATCGGTCCGGTGTCGCCGTGAACGTCCGATCGGGGAAAGTCCCAGTCGTTTTCCAGACGCTTGAAGTATGGCAGGACATCGGACCAACCCCAGCCATCCGCGCCGAGTTCGCGCCATCCGTCATAGTCTTGCGGCAGTCCACGCAGCGCCCACATACCCATGACGCTGGAGCTTCCGCCCATTCCCCGCCCTTGGGAGAATGGGACGGACGAGACGTCATCGCACCAGGACGCGCGCAATCCAGGCCATAGATGCGCGGGATTGGCGTATGAGAGGGGATAGAGATTGCGGATTTCTGCGTTCTCGTCGGCTCCGAAGTCGGAACCCGCTTCCAACAGCACGACCCGGCGCCTCTCGTCTGTCGAAAGCCGATTGGCGGCCACGCAGCCTGCGGATCCGGCTCCGACGATCAGGACGTCGCATTCGACGATGCGTGCGCTTTTTGTTGAAGTCTCCTGCATACGTCAACCCGTCATTCGCACGCACTGCTTGGCCGAAATCACCGGGCCTGTTCGACACTATTGGTCAATGTTCCGATATTCGAAATTTCGACGTCCACGACATCGCCCGGACGCATGTAGAGCGGTGGATCACGCCGGTCGCCGACGCCGCCCGGAGTGCCGGAGACGATCACATCACCCGTCGATAGGTTCGTGAAGGTCGAGATGTAAGCGATCAGTGTGGGGATGTCGAAGATCAGCAGGTCCGTACTCGATTCCTGGACCACCACGCCGTTGAGCCGCGTCGTCAAAGTGAGTTTGTGCGGATCCGCAATCGTCTTTGCGACCACCCAAGGACCAAAGGCGCCGCTTGCGGTAAAGTTCTTGCCCGGCGTGAATTGGCTGGTGTGCTTTTGCCAATCGCGCACCGATCCGTCATTATAGCACGAATAGCCTGCTATATGCTCCAAAGCCCTTTCTTTGGAGATATGCCGCCCCGGCTTCCCGATCACGACGGCTAGCTCGCCTTCGTAGTCGAAACGGTCGGACTGAGCGGGCTTCAGGAGCGGCTGCATGTGGCCGACATGGCTATCGGCCCAGCGGATGAACAATGTCGGATAAGGAACTTCCGGCCGCTTGGTCTCACGGCGGTGATCGTCGTAATTGAGGCCAACGCAAATGATCTTGCCGGGATTCGTGACCGGCGGAAGCAACGTGGCCTCAGCCAGCGAGACAGCGATGCTGCGATCGTAGTCGACCTTGTCCAGCTCCGAAAGCGCCGACTTGATGTCGCGATGGCTATTGATCTCGTGAATGCGGTCGTCGATCACGATGCCCGGACGTTCGCGGCCGTCATGAAGGAAAGTTACAAGGCGCATGGAAACCCCTGTCATCTGTTTCTGCACCGCCGACGGAACGCGCGTGCGGCGCAATGGGTCGAATTGATGCGATCGAGAGTCCCGGATGTTCCTGGCCGGATGGTCCTTGGCCGGATGTTCCCGGATCTCCGATGCTATTTGAGTGCGAGCGCATTCGACGGCGAACCGACGCCGCCACGCAGGTTGAGCGGCTTCGCGACCACCATGCAGTCATAGACACCGTCAGTCGCGCAATCGTCCGCCAGATCGTTCAGGTTCCAGAGTTCGCCCAGGCATATCCCAAGAAGCGCGATGAGATCCGGGTGCATCATGCCTCGGACATTCTCGACGAAGGGCGACGAGGCAACCGTAGGCATGACCTCCACGGCCACCGTATCACTGGCGACGACGGAAAATCGGTTGTCCCACAGCCAGGCGAGCATTTCATAGGATTGCTCGACGCCGCAAAAGG
Organism: Xanthobacteraceae bacterium; assembly: GCA_041287585.1. Classification (GTDB taxonomy): domain Bacteria; phylum Pseudomonadota; class Alphaproteobacteria; order Rhizobiales; family Xanthobacteraceae; genus Ancylobacter. The sequence goes on along the minus strand of JBGGNI010000062.1, from coordinate 99,827 downwards.
TGCGCCCGGCGATAAGCCTGGCCCGCTCCTTGTCGTCGATCACATTGAGGAAGTGATGTGTCCAGCCGGTGTGCAACAGCAGCACGTCTCCTCGACGGAATTCGAGCCGCTGCGCTTGCGCCGCCCCTTGGAGATCCGCCACGCTGATCGGATCTCCGATGCCGTAATCGATCGGCCGACCTTGTGCGGCCCGATAGCGTTGGACATCCAGAAGCACGCCCCGACCGACAATGCCGCGGCTCGCGACATGCTGCACACCGAGAGCGGGAGAGTCCACCTCGATCTCCTCGTCACCCGATCCGCAATAGAACCCGTGGATCTTGTGGCGATGGTGGCGCAAGCCATCGATATGTGAGCTGCCCTGCAGAAAAAGGTCGTTGACGGAGTCGTCGCGGATCAACCCATCATGGCGGCAACCCATGATGTGCTTGAAATTACGTCGAAAGGGCGAAACCGGCGGTGCGAATGCGTTGAGCTCGTAGTCGAGATTGAAAGTCTGACCGCGACGAACGAGCGAGGCCGCGTGTCGGATAGTATCCTGGTCCTGAAGGTTCAGCGTTCCGACCTGGTCGCGTTTGCCGAATAGTCCCCATGAGGATCCTTTCGGGCCGTCGTCCCGAGATTGAAGGTCCGAGTAACTGGGGAAACTCTCAAGATGCTGCGACATCGTATCTGCATTCATTGCGATCACCGTTTCTACCGTTTGGACCATTAGCGCAATGTGTCCCGATTGAAAAGACGCTGTCCCGAAATAATCGTCCCTGTTGACGGGACCTTGTCCCAATGATAGGCCTACCGCTCAGCGCGATAGGGATGAAAATCCAATTGAGGATGCAATGGACAAGCTGATCATCACCGTAACCTGCGACAGCGACTCGGCATTTCCGGGCAATCCGCACAACCCCACACCAAAAGGCGTGGATACTGTCGTTGCTGAATATATTCGTGGCATCGACGCCGGCGCTGCGATCAGTCACATCCATGGCCCCCGGAAGCTGGACGATGCCCCGCAGGCCGACGGCTCCCGCCTGTCCAGTCTCCAGATTCCCGGCTGGGGCGAGATGATGGAAGCCATCCTGAGCCAGCGCGACACCATCATGCAGTTCGGTATCGCCGGCGGCCGCTTCAATCAGCGTAAAGATCTGATTCGCGCCTATCAGCCTGACATGCTTTCCGTAGCCTTTGTCGCCCATGACGAATGCTTCGACTACGATCCGAGCCGCGTGCCGAAGGAAATCTACGGGATCCACTCCCGTACGGAGTTGGAAGAATACTGCACCTTATGCAATGAGCTCGGAATCAAGATCGAGGTCGAGGCGTTTCATACCGGCGGGTTTTGGAATGCCCAGCGCATGATCGACAAAGGCATCCTCGCCAATCCGGCCTGGATCACATGCTTCTTTGGATGGAAGGGCGGGGCTTGGACTCCGCCGACGGCGGACGCCGTGCTTTACATGCGCAGCCATCTGCCGAAGAGTGCGAACTGGAACGCCAGCGTGATGGATCCGCAGGAGCACTGGAAGGTGCTAAGCGCGGTCATCGCCGCAGGCGGCCATGTCCGTGTCGGCATGGAGGACAATCCGTTCGTTCGGGCGGGCGAATATGCCCGCACAAATGCGGAACTGGTGGAAAAAATTATCCGAATCGCGCGAGATCTGGGTAGAGATATTGCTTCTACAGACGAAGCGCGAGACATCATCGGGCTGAAGCGCAAGGCACTCGCGAGTGAAGGCACAACCAGACGAATCCGGCACGCCTGAAGCCGCCTCGACGCAGGGCGTCGGCCTGGTCAACCTTGTCGTTGAGACGTTGTATGCCCTGGCCGAACGGCCCGAAGGCTCGAGCATTCGGGCTATTGCGCAGGAGACCGGCAACAGTCGCAGCTCGACCCACCGCATCCTGCAATACCTCGCCAAGAGCGGATATGCCGAGCAGACCGAGAACGGCAGCTACGTTGTCGGCTCGCGGCTGCTCGCGCTTTCTGCGCGGGTCTTCGGGGTCGTTCCGGTTTTACAGATTGCCCGATCGATCATGCGCAATGTGGTCGATGAAACCGGCGAGACCTGCTATCTGGCGACGTACTCGCCGGGTGACGAGTTCTGCACCTATGTACATCGCGTCGAGAGCTTGCATCTGGTTCGACACGTCCAACCGCTCGGTGCCCGTATTCCCCTTCATGCCGGCGCTGTGGGCAAGGCGATCCTCGCATCGACCGCGGACTTCGATCTGTCCAAACTCGACCTGATCGCCTACACCCCCCGTACGCTCACATCCGTCAAGGATCTTCGCGCAAGCCTCGAGAACGTCGCCAAGCAAGGCTATGCGACGAGCATCGAGGAGCGCGTGATGGGTGTTGCCGGTGTCGCCGCGGTCGTTCGGTCCGCCGACATGGTCGTCGGCGCCCTCACGGTGTCGATTCCGTTGTCGCGGGTTGCACCGGACGGCCTCGACAAGATCGGCGAGACGGTGCGAACTCACGCCATCGAGCTATCCAATGCCCTTACGGCGATGGGAATACGACGCTTCTGAGACTGCGGCGGCCTCGCCGGCTCTTCGGCACACCCATTTGCGTTGAGGCCTTGCGCTAACCCCGATCGGGCTCGCCAGCCGATGCGGCGCCCGATCGGGGTTCGGTTTACCGAGGTAGGATGTTCGAGCGCTGCATGCGCGACAGCCAATAGATCAGGGCGTCCTCGGTATCGAAACAGTCGGAGAACCCGGCCTGTCGCAACTTGATCGGGCTCATCAGGCGATCGAATGGCCTGTCCTTGCCATAGCCCCAGGTCATGTCGGCCATCTGCCAGGATGCGCCCACAACCTCGGCCATCGAATATGGCTGCAGTCCATGCTTGGCGACCAACGCGTCCCAATGCGCCGCCAGGTGCGGCATCTCGCGGGTGAGATTCATGGGTTCGTCGTCGCCGACCTCCATTTCGAAATGCCGGGCAAAGCTCGGCCAGATGTCGCGCCAGACGACGGCGTCGCCATTCACGACGTTGTAGGTCTCGCCAGCCGCCTCCTCGCGCGTGGCGCAGAACTCGGCCGCGCGGGCGATCAGCCGGCTATCGGCACAAGCGGTCACATAGGTGCCTCCGCCTGGAAAATGGAGCGGCCTGCCCATTTCGCGCATCACGCTGGCATAAACGCCGAGCGCGGCCACCATGCTCATAGGGCTGCGCAGCGCGTCTCCCAGTATCATCTGCGGGCGCAGGACAGAGAAGGTCCAATGCCGGCCGTGGGAGCTGTTCCTGAGATAGTCCTCCTGCGCCCAATAGAAGATGTGGTGCGACATCCGCGGCCAGCGTTCCTTGGCGGGAACCGGCACCCGCCCGAGATGGGACCCATAGGCCTTGCCGCCCTGCAGAATCGTCAGGTGGCGGAACTGGCTCCGGTCGGCGAGATTCTCCACCACGTTCTGCAACATGCGCAGATTGATCCCTGCCTGTTCCTGGCTGCGCCAACCGGCTTGCAGGTCGTCTTCCTCATGGAGCGCGGCATAAAGCACGTGCGTGATGCCGGAGGCGCCGGCGAACGCCTTCCGGCAGTTGTCGGCATCCGTCAGATCGACGGCGAAATGCCGGCTGGGATCGCCGTGTCGCGGAGGCCTGCGTGAGACGGTCAACACCTCCCAGCCGTCGAGGCCGGAGAAATGCTGCGCTGCTGTGGAGCCCACCAGTCCGGTTGCCCCGACGATCAGCAATTTATTGGTGCCCGTCATTGTCGCATCTCACGCCGTGTGGAACTTAAAAGCTCTTGCCTTCTTCGTTCACGATCTTCACCAGGTCCTTGAAGCGCTCCGGCACGATGTTGGGGTGGCCCACCGTCACAACCGACTGGAAGAGAACTTCCAGCACCTCGCGAGGTGAAGCGCCCTGCCGCATCGCACCGCGCATGTGGTGTTGGGTCTGTACGATCTCACCGATCGCCAACGTGTTGCCGACCATGCACAGCAGGCGCGTGCGGTGATCGAGTATCTGGCGCCCATAAAGGCCGCTATAGCCAAACGCATAGAAAGCGTTGGCAAACCCCTCGTCGAGCGCGCCGAGGAAGGTCGCGTTGTTCAACGTGTGCTTCGGACGGAGCGTCAAGGCCATGCTGATGCCCGTCCAGCCGTATTTCTCCAAAAGCTGTTCGGCGCGGGGGTCCGCGGCGTCCTCCGGATGCCATGTGGCGCGTTCCGCCGCCAGATCGCGCTCCTGATCACGCTGGCCAGGTTGCAGCGCGCGTGACCTTACGTCTTCGAGCTTGCCCCGCGCGCCGACCTCTTCCGCGAAAATATCGAGGGGGACGTCGACGATCGATTCGCCGCCATAAATGGAGCATTGCAAGATGACTTCTTGCACGTCACGCAGGTCGATTCCCTGGTTGCATGCGGCTATGATGGTTTCACGCAGCCGCTCGTGCCGCCGCCCCATTGTGAATTGGCCCGTCATCACCAGCAGCCGGGTCCTGACGTCCAATTCCGGGCGACCGAAGAGATACGCGGCGTAGCGCAACGCGGACTCCGCGAAGGCCGGATCAACCTTCCACCTTGTTTCAAAGCGAGCCCGCACACCCGGCTGGAAGGCTTCTACGGCCTGGAGCATGGCCTCGACCGATGCGGCGTGCGGATGGGCGGACATGGTTTGCGTACTCACGGCTGGCTCCAACATGTGGGACACTGTCCCGGCAGATAACTCGACCGCGGACGGATTGGCAAGTCCCCGCCCATAGGTGCTCGGCGGATGAGCCATCGGAGACGCTCCCAACGTGATCGGCCGCCATAAATTGCATCGCCGACGCCCCGATTATGCCCAATCGTTTGACAGAATTTTTCCGCTCCATTATGTTTTGGGTCAACGTCCCGAATAACGGGACAAACGGATTGTGTGAGTTCCTGGCCGAGACGCCAAGAACGACACCGATCGCAAGCCGCCGAACGGTCTGCTTTCAGGCCGGGGTGGACCCAAGGGAGGAAAAACGATGTCGATGACGCGACGGAGCGTTCTCAAGGCCGGCACCGCACTCGTGGCGGGCGCCTATTTCACGGGCCCGTCCCAGGCTGCGGAGTTCAGGTATAGGCTGGGCCTTGAGCTGCGCGAGAACGAGCCCCTGCCGGTTCGCATGATCGCTGCCTGCAAGGCGATCGCAGAGGAGACAGGCGGCCGGATGCAAATAACCGGATTTCCGAATGGTGCGCTCGGCAGTCCGGTGGAGACCCTGAACCAGGTTAGAACGGGAGCGATCGAGTTTCTCACCTCCTCATTCGGTATCCTGTCCACCGTCGAGCGCCGGGCGGGCCTGCCGACTCTGGGCTTTATTTTCGACGGCTATGACAAGATCTGGCCGGCAATCGACGGTGATCTCGGCAAATATGTGAAAGGCGTCGTTGAGAAGCGTGGTGAACTCTTCATGTTCGACAGCGTCCACGACATCGGCTTCCGCCATGTGACGTCGAACCGTGGATTCTTTATCAAGCCGGAATCGATCAGAAGCCTGCGCATTCGCACGCCGCCATCGCCCTTCCTCACCTCCCTGTTCAAGGCGCTCGGCGCATCACCGACACCGCTTGCGTTTGGCGATCTCTATTCCGCGCTGCAGACCGGAACGGTGGACGCTCAGGAAAACCCGCTGGAGTTGGTTGCGAGCTTTAAGTTCTATGAGGTGCAAAAATTTTGCACGCTCACCGGGCACACATGGGACGGATGGGTGCCTGTTGCCAACAAACGCGCCTGGGAACGGCTGCCGGAGGACATCCGGGACGTCGTCGCCCGCAATTTCAAGAAAGCGGCGATAGAACAGCGCAAGGACGTCTTCATTCAACACAAAGAGACACGCAAGTTGCTCGAGGCTAAGGGAATGACGTTCGAGACGCCGGAGGCCGGAATATACCGTAAGACGCTGCAAGGCACTGATTTCTACAGCAGTTGGAAATCCCAGATCGGCGACGAAGGCTGGGCGGCGATTGAGTCCGTCGTTGGCCCGATAGGTTGACGGCAGATGATACCGTCTGATGCGAGCAATGCGGTAGCCGCCATGGGAAGCCCACAGGCCGTTTTGGGTTCGCCCGCGCGCAGCTTTCTCGACCGCTTCGCCGACCGCCTCGTAGCGCTGGCGTCCCATGCTGGCGCGGTCTTGCTGATCGCCGAGATCCTCGTTCTGTCGGCGGCCGTCTTCTTCCGTTACGCGCTGCATTCGCCGCTGATCTGGTCCGACGAACTCGCCGAACTGGTTCTCATTTGGCAGGCGATGCTGGGCTCGGCCGTTGCGTTTCATCTCGGGCAGCATATGCGGCTCGAGATCGTCTACGCCATGCTCTCCGATCGCGGGAGGGAGATTCTCGACGTCGTCTGCATGGTGCTGATGGTCGTTATCTGCGCACCTCTTGCGTATTACGCTCTCGAAGAGGCTGTGCTGAACCGCGATCTTGAAACGCCCGCGCTGGGAATTTCGCCCTCCTGGCGCATCGGCGCCCTCTTCGTGGGGCTGAGCCTCATCGCCATCCTCGCCGCCATCCGGCTGGCGGCGACAGAAGTGCGAACCGTTGGTGCGGTGCTTCTTGTTGCCGTCAGCATCGGTCTTGCCGCGTTCGTGCTCAAGGACACATTCCTTGACCTCGGCAATCTCAACCTGATCATCTTCTTCCTTGGTCTGGGCGGTGTCTGCATCGTCATCGGACTGCCCATCGCATTCTGCTTCGCGATCGCTGCGATGGCGTATGTCTTTTTCGGAACGTTCGCCCCCCTGAGCATTGTGCCGGCCAGGATGGAAACCGGCATGGGGCATATCCTGTTGCTGTCGGTGCCGCTGTTCATCGCGCTCGGCTCAATGCTGGTGATTTCCGGCATGGCGGACAATATGGTGAGGTTGCTGGTCTCGCTGATCGGCCACGTCAGGGGCGGCTTGTCCTATGTACTGATCGCCGGCATCGCCTTGATCTCCGGCATTTCCGGCTCGAAGGCCGCCGACATGGCCGCGGTCGCTCCGGTTCTGGTTCCCGAAATGCGCAAGCGGGGCGTCAGCAACGGCGACATCGTCGGCTTGATGGCGGCGGCATGCGCAATGTCGGAAACCATTCCGCCAAGCCTCATCCTGATCATGGCCGGCGCCGTTACAGGCGTGTCGATCGGCGCGCTGTTCGAGGTCGGCTGGTATCCCGCTCTTGCACTCGCGGCCCTTCTATGCGTGCTGACCTACTTTCGGTCGTCGAAGAACGAGGAAAGCTCCTACGAAAAGGCAAGCTGGGCGACCGTGAGGCAATTGTCGGTCGTGGCGGTACCTGTGCTGATCCTGCCATTCATCATCAGGGTAGCGGTGGCGGAAGGCATCGCCACCGCAACGGAAGTCGCGACGATCGGCATAGCCTATGTCCTGGTTCTGACCTTGGTCATCAAGCGCCGGTTCGACTGGAAGCGCTGCTACGGTTCGCTGCGCGACGCATCGGTGCTGACCGGCGTGATCTTCATCATCATGGCGACAGCGAATGCCATGGCATGGGGCTTCGTTCAGTCCGGCTTCTCCTCGATGCTTGCGGACGTGTCTGGCGAATTGCCCGGAGGCGTCTACGGCTTCCTGTTCATTTCCATCGTCGTCTTCATTGTGCTCGGGAGCATTCTGGAAGGCATTCCGGCGATCGTCCTGCTCGGCCCGTTGATGTTCCCGATCGCCGAATCGCTCGGCGTGTCGGACGTTCACTTCGCATTGGTCGCGGTTCTGGCCATGGGTCTTGGCCTGTTCGCACCGCCTTTCGGCGTCGGCTTCTACACCGCCTGCGCCATCTGTCAGGTGCAGCCGGCCGTCGTCATGAAGGCAATCTGGCCTTATGTCGGCGTCCTGTTCATCGGAATCGTGCTCGTCGCCATCGTCCCGATCCTGATCGGTTGAAAGTTTGGGCCATCCGTCCGCCGTGTCCACGGCGTGGAAAGCCCTTCGCGGAGAAGTTGGAATGACCATCGCGGGCAAGCCTAGTCTCGTCATCAGGGGCGGGACCGTCGTCACCGGAGGGCGTGGTGTTTCCGTCAGGCCGCGACACGACATCTGGATCAGCGACGAAACGATCGCCGCGATCCTGCCGACAGAAACGGTCCCAACCCCGGACGGTTGCGAGATCGTTGACGCTCGGGATGCGATCGTGATGCCGGGATTGATCGATACGCATCGTCACCTCTGGCAGACGGCATTGCGCGGCATGTGCGCCGATATGATCGCACCAGAATACCGTCACGAATGCCGCGAAGCGTTGGTGCCTTTCTTCCGCCCGCAGGACGTCCATGCGGCGACGCGGGCCGGCGCGCTCGAGTTGATTGACTGCGGCATAACCACGGTGCTCGACTGGGTGCATATCCTCAATACGCCCGAGCACGCCGACGCTTCCATATCCGCGCTTCGCGATTCGGGCATGCGGGCCATCTTTGCGCACAGTGCCCCCAACGATCATGAAGCGCCGCTCTGGTGGTCCAACAGCGCGCGCAAGCATCCGGACGATGTCAGGCGCGTGCGTCGCGTGCTTTCCGACGACAAGGCCCGAGTGACGATGGCGTTTGCGGCGCGCGGGCCGCAACTCGTCCAACGCGAAGTCCGTGTCCATGACTGGCACCTGGCGCGCGAACTGGCGCTCCGGATCGTCTCCGACGGCGGCATCGGGGCCGGCATGTGGGCAGGCCGCACCTTTCCGATAAAACTGCTGCAGCAGGACAGCCTGCTCTGGCCGGGCACGGAATACGTCCACTGCAACAATCTGACCGCTGAGGAGTATCAGCTGATCGCGGACAGCGGCGGCTACGTGTCCATGTCGCCTTGCGCGGAACTGCATGTCGGCTTCGGCATGCCCGCCATGCGCAATGCCCTGCCCCACGGCGTCAAGCTCGTTTTGTCCACGGACTCGGTAATCTTCGTCGCCGGCGACATGTTCGGCACCATGCGCTCGACACTCGGCACGTTGCGCGGGCTGCTGGCAAACGAGGCCACCCGCGAGGAGAAGGGCGTAGCGCCGTGGGACATCACCACCGCCGACATCTTCGAGATGGCCACGATCCGCGGCGCGCAGGCGTTGGGCGTCGACGACCGGACAGGCTCGCTGGAGGTCGGCAAGGCCGCCGACATCGTTCTGCTGAAGACGCGCTCGCTGCGGCTTTCGCCACTCAACAATCCGCTCGCCACGATCGTGCTGCAGGCGACGCCGGCCGATGTCGATACGGTCCTGGTGGCCGGCAGGGTGCTGAAGAGAGATGGCCGGCTTGTTTGCAGCAACGTCGATGCCGCCATCGATGCCGTGGTCGCCAGCCGCGACTGGCTGGTTGCCAGGGGCCGGGCGCAACTCGGCCCTTCGGTTCGCAAGCGGCTGGCCGACGCCGGCTTCGACGATCTGGTAGCCGCCTAGCGGCGCGCTCGACTGTTGCGAGGATTGGGCACAGACTTTGAACGTTGGTTGGAGGATCGATAGATGTCAAAATATACTTATTTTGGTCATGTGAAACGACATGAATACCGGATCGTCATAGAAAGCGGTCGACCTCTGCCCGACGGCCTCGACGCGGCCGATTGGCGGGCTGAGGAGGAACGCCCTTTTGACGCGGTGCATAAGGAGGTCATGAGAGACATCGAGGCGCAAGGCTTCGGCGCATATCGCCAATACATCCGTCCAGGCGACGTGCCGACCAACTGACCAGAGCAAGCCAGCGAGGAAATATCAGTGGCTGATCTTTATTGCGATTACAATCACAAGCGCCTTGAGAACTACTGGCTCGTCGTGCCGGACGTCGCTCCATTGCCTCAGGATATTCTGATCGACGATTGGCAGCTCGTCCGCAAGAGGGCAGCGAATCGTCTCTCGGACGGCGGGCGCAAGCAGGTCGACGACGACGGTTATGCGATCCTGCGTTTTCATGTGGCTCTTGAAGAGCTCAAATCGATTTAGAGCCTCTAACAAGACCTGGAATGGCCGGCGGCGCATCGACGGCACGGCGCCCGCAGGTGGTTTGCCGTGGCACCCGCCGCTCAGTACGTCCCGGCGCACGGCCCCGACTAGCTTACCCCGACGATCTGCCAGCTCTCCGGGGGTCCGGTCGTGCCGATCTGCTTCGTCGCCATCAGCCGCCGGCAGGTCTGAGAATCGGCGACAGTCGGCGCGCCATACGAGCCCGGCGTGACCAGCGTCACCGTCCTGCCCTCAACAACGGCCGCCGGCGACGTCGTAGGCGTCCGTAGGCGTGAGGCCGGTCTGCGCGGAGAGGTCCGCCATCGTCAGGCCGATGATAGTCTGCATCTGCTCATTCTCGGCCTGGTCGTGCTGCTCGGCGGTGCGGCAATAATTGCGCCGGTGGAGGGGGATTCTCACTATCCGGTGACACGAGGCCGTGCCGCCCCCGTGCTGCCCACAATCTTCCCAGCCTGGAGCTGAAGCCAGAAAAACCAAAAATCTTATGATATTTCAATGGGATAACTGGTGCTGCGAGAGAGGATTGAACTCTCGACCTCTCCCTTACCAAGGGCGAGGGTGATGATCTAGGGTTGTAGTCGCCCAAAGAAAGACATAAGCAAAATCAATGCGTTATGCGAAGCGTGGCTGGTTTATCGCAACCCGAGTGTGCAGAACAGAGCGTGAAACTGTACAGCGAAGCGCTAAAGGCTGTACAAAACCTGTACAGCCTTGGCCGCTAATGTTCGGGTCGTGTTCAGGTGGGGAAGTGGTGCCGCCGAGTGGAATCGAACCACCGGCCCCGTCCTTACCAAGGACGTGCTCTGCCCCTGAGCTACGGCGGCGACGCCGGGCGTATCGCACATCGTGGCGGGCTAGGCAACCACCAAGTCGGTCCGCCTGCCCGTGCCAGCCGCCAGCCGGTGCTGATGCGCCACCGGGTCGGACCACCAGTCCAGGCCGCGCCACGCCTCCGGCACCGGGAGCGTGTTGATCGCGTCGATCAGTGGGCGCTGCGGCACGTTGGTGTAATGGCGGGACATGTCGTCCGCGGCATGGCCGAGGATTTGGTCCTTGATGTGCGGGTGCACCCCGTTGATGACGAGCTGGGTCGAGACGGTGTGCCGGCCGGTATAGGGCGAGACGTCCCGGATCCCGGAGCGCCGCCGAGCGCCATCGATCGCGCTCTTGAGTTGCCCGCCCTGGTCCTCGACGAGCCGGTAGGGGGTTCCCCGCGGCGTCAGGAAGATCGGGCCGCCTGCCGCGCCGCGCGCGACGAGCGCCTCGAACAGCGGCGCGAGGAACTCGTGCATCGGCACGCCGCGGGGCTCGCCGGTCTTGCTGGTCGACAGCACGATCCACCGGCCCGCCACATCGACTGATGGCGCCTCGAGCGAGAATAGTTCGATGGGCCGCATCCCGGTGTAGAACAGGGCGGTCATCACCATGGCCGGCGCGGGCGACATGGCCGCCACGAAGGCTGCAGCGCGGTCGTAGGCGACGGGCTTGGTGCCGGAGCGATCCTTGGCTGCGCGGACCACGTTCGTGCCCTTGGCCTTGCGCGGGCGGGACCAGACGCGAACCTCGGCCCAGCCGTTCTTGGCCGCATGGTTCCAGACCGCGATGAATGGAGTGTAGCACTGCCGGTTGCGGGTCTCGGCGGTACAGCCCGGATAGAGAGCGCGCGCCGCGCCGTCCAAGTCCGACTGCGTGATGTCCTTCAGCGGGCGTTCGCCGAAGTGCCCAACGATGCCGCTCCAGCCGGCTTCGGTCAGCTTGCCGAGGAAACGCGTGCTCCCGCCGGAGTCGAGATATGAGATCGTGGCATCAAGGAAGGTCCGTGTCGCCTTCGCCCCAAAGACGTGATCGCTTACGAGTCCAGCCTCGCGCTTAGCCCGGATCGCCTCTGCGGTTTTTTTGTCATGTGAGCCAGTAGTTTCGCGTATGCTTTTGCCGTGGACGGTGCCGCTGATCCACCAGACTTCGCCGCGCTTGTAGAGCTTGAAGGGCATCGCAATGTATCCTTGATGGATTCTATATCTCGGTCTGAGAATAGCATAGTTCTGCCCGTCATCATACAAAGACCGTGCTTTCGGGCGACTTTCGCGACGGCTCGCGTTGTTAGGCGGAGGTGATCAGCAACCTCGGCGAGCGTGCGGATCGTGCCGAGGCCGTTGTCGTTCGCAGGTGTCATCTTCGCTCCTTCGAAAAAAAAGCGCCCCAGCCCGAAGGCCAGGGCGCGAGTGGTAGGACAGGGAGTAAATAGGCAAGCAAGGTAGGTGCTTATTGGTGCTCCTCGGTATGCTCAGGAAAAGCCCTGGCGGCTATCGACCAAGTGGTCAGACTTCGGATGCGGCGCTGATCAGCAGCCGCAGGAAAAGGATTCGGGGAGGCCACCGCGCTCGATGGATCGGCCCAGCACGATTTCGGCGTGGTGCCAGAAGATGTGCGGGATGTTGCCGTGCGCGTCGACGCCGGAGAAGTGCAGATAGCTCTCGTCGTCGAAGTCGTCCTCTTCGAGCTTCTCGATGAGCCGGTCATAGCTCGGCCCGCCGCCGTCGCAGAACCGCCGGAGCCAAGCTTCGGAGATGTCGCGCTCGCTGATCGCGGCGGCGGGCGTCGGATCGCCGATGGCAAGGTCAGGGAAGTGCGGGTGCGCCCAAACGTGCCGCAGCGACGTGATGGTCCGCGGGAACACGATCAACCAGAACTTCTGCCCCTGCTGCACCGGCGCAACGAGGAACGGGTCGACGATGCCGAGTCCTGCCGCGCTCGGTCCAGCGATGCCCGGCGCGATGAACCCGACTTCCTGGCCGGGGTAGAGGCGGGCGCCGGCGGTGACCGGCTCGACAGCGAGGTGGATCGCATCGCGGCCTGCCGTCTCGTCGATGATCTTGCCGAGCGTCGCAAGGGCGTCGGTCGCAACGGTGTGAGTCGTCGTGGTCATGGCATCCTCGGGTAATGGCGCAAGGCAGCGCCGGCATGTGTTGCAGGACATCAGGCGCTCCTGGCGGCAGTAATGGCGGCGGCGATGTCGTCACGGGAGACGCTCAGGATGCGCTTGACCTTGTGGCGCTCGGCCACCGGCGTGGCGCATCGGCGCTGCATCAGCACGTTCCACGCGGTGTCTATGTTGTCGTCCACCACGCTCGCCCGCGCTGCGACAGGGTCGGGGGCGCGGCGGTTCCAGGTTTCGATATCGTCAACCGGCCCCGCGCCGATGACTTGCGCTTGGCATGACCCGCATATGACGCCTTCAAGCGCCCCCCAATATTTTCCGGCACTCGCGCCGCAAAACGGACAAGGCTTAAGCTCCTGCATTGTCGCCTCCTGCGGCTAGACGGATGATCGCGGCGAGGCTGGTTATGATCTCGGCCCTGGTTTCTTCGTCGACGTTTTCGAAGCCCCACTTGATGGCTCGGCGATCCTTGAGATTTGCAACAACGCCACGCGCCGCAGCATGTGCCCAATCAACAGGCGGGAGCGGAGGTGTACTCTCGTCGACGTCGCGTTCGTCGGGGTTGTCGTAGGGGTAGTTTTCGCCCTTCTTTAACCAGTGAGACGCCATATCACTCATCGTCGCCTCCTGCGGCCGGTGCGGCGGGAAGAGGCATCCACAAGGTAGGGCACACCAGTTGGCCGTATGGCATAGGCGTATATCGCTCGCACACGTCGTGCGTGACGATCCATTCTTTCTGTTTCACTCCCGAGAACGGCGAACAATAGTCGCCCCATGTGCCGATGACTGGTTCCTTCATCTGGCTGTTGATCAGCCACATTCTCGTTCCGTCCTTTTTCGCGCTCTCAATCGGCCTCCACCCTTGCACCGCGCGGAGGGCGGCTTCGGCGCCGAGGAAGGCCATTTGCATGTAGACCATGTCGTCAAGTTCGCCGGCAACCATCCTCGCGACGTAACCAGAAGATGGCGCGAGCTTCTCTTGGTACGCTTTCCCGACCGCCTCACGCACGGCCTGCTTGACGTGTTCGGGGAGGTCAGTCATGGCGTTGTACCTTCGGTGGCCGACTGTTCAATGCGAGCCGCCTCCTCACGAAGCACCCGCGCACGCTCCATGTCGCGCGCTCTGGCACGCGCCAGCCAATCCGGTTCGCCGAACAGCCAATACGGCTCGCCGGCTTCCATGATTTGCTGCGCCGTATCGTCGGAAACGTAACAGAGCGTGTGGTACTCGGTCGCGGGCATGCCGGCGAAGCGCAGTTGCAGGCACCAAGGCTTGTTGTGCTTCTCTTCGAGGCCGCTGGGCCTGAGAATGAGGTCGCCCATCGTCACCCCTCCGTGCCGCGCAGGGCGGCTCTGGCAATGGCCTGCAACTCGGTGGTGAAGCCTCGCCAGTCGCCGGCCAAGATAAGCGGAACGGCAGTGTCGAATGACCCGCCTTCGATCTGTTTGAGCGCAGCATCCTTCTGCGCAAGCGCTGCCTGTGCCTTCTTCCTCTCCTCGGCGTAATAGTTTCGGTACAGAACCGCGGTATCGTGCAGAGCAGTCTCCCGCGCCAGCCGCTCTTCCAGTGCGGCGATGGTGGCGTGGTCGGCTTCGATGCGGGCAGCGGCTTCCAGATGCAGGCGGCCGGCCCCACGGGGACCCAAGGTGTATGCGTGGTGCGCGGTGTACCTGCGCTTATCCCGCAGCCTCTCCACCAGATCGTCCGGCACGGCCGGCGTGTCCTCGCGCTCAGGCGGGCACGGGGTGCCTTCGGGGACCGGCACCATCTCGGCGGCCTCCCCCGGCTGGGCGGGCATAGCGTGGCAGTGTTCACACGTCATCGTTGGTCTCCCCGCGATGCATTGCAGATGATCTTTGTGTCGGCTTCCACGGCGGTACGGTTACCTCCACCCAATCAGCGGCAGTCATATCGCACCCGCTCGGTGTGTAAGGACCGACCGTTCCGTCGCGCATAACCATGACGATGACGGGGTTCGTCATGCCGCTGACCCTTCGCTCTTTCTTGACGTAGGCCACACGGTTCCAGTCTTTGCGACGGGCCGGCCTGCCGGAGAGGATACGTGTCATCGCGGAGCCGAAATCGATTTCGGAGGCCCCTTCAGAAAACTTCTCCACAGCATCGGCAGGGGCGGGCGGGGCGGCGAGTGCGGAGATGATCGCTGCTGCGCGAGTTATGATCTCCCGTGCAAGGCCGCCGATGCCATGCGGCACCAGAGTGCCGGCAGCGTCGAGGGCCAAGAGCGCTCCCGCGCTGCGCCGCCATTTATCCACACGCGCATCAAGGTCATCGCCCACCAGATCGTCCGGCACCATCTCGGCGGCCTCCCCAGGAGGGGCAGGCGCTTGTGCATCGCCAACAGCCGATCCATGATCGACAACCGACGTTGCCTCTAACGGGTGAGCGACAAGCTGCGCCGGACAGCCATGCTTGAGGCTTTCATTCTCCGGATAGCCGCAGTCACGGCAAAACCACGGGTATTTTTTGTGCGGGGAATACTGGTGGGTCATGTCGGCTCTCCAGCATCGGCAGGGGCGGCGAGGGAAAGTATGTCATCGGCGATTTGTTCGATCCGATCATTTACCGGTTCGAAATCATTCGCTCTCATAGTCCCGACCCACCACGCCTCCCAAACGCGCGTGCAGTCATAAGCACCGGCGAGATCGGTGCTGAGGAATTCGACCAGTTTTTCGCGAGAGATCACATCCCCCGACGCGCGCGGCTGGGTGGTGGCGAGGGCGGAGCGGATACGGGTTTCATAGTCGGCTTGGGCGGCGGCTTTGGCTGCTTCAAGCGTTGGGCAGGTTCTGTAATCTCTAATCAATTCGTCTTTCCGTCGCCATGCAAACGTATCCGGCCCGCTCCGGGTAAGCGCCTCCTCTATGGTAGTGGCTGGGATGAAACCGCTTTCGCGTAAGATGCGATAGTCAGCGGCGTCCCATGCCTCCGGGTACCCTGTGAGCTTCATCCACTCCAGCGGCTTCACCACCACCTCACCAGCCGGCATGGCTGCGAGGGCCGCGCGGGCGCCGAGGATGGCCATTTGCACATCACGCCAACTGTCTCGAATGCCGGCTTTGATGTCTCCGACATCCGCGCGCGTGCGGCTGACGAACGCCGCATCAATAGAGCGGTCGGCCAACTCTGCCCACTTCCGCGCCACGGCCTCTCGCGCCGCCTGCACGACGGCATCGTCATCACTGGTCATGGGTGGGGTCCTTTTGATCTGGGTCTTCGTGGCCCGGAAATGCTTCTGGCCATTCCGCGATAAGCACAGCTATGACGCTTCCGGCATCTTCTCCCCCGCGCAGATAGTCTGAAAAAACCTCAAGCACTTCGGTGGAATATTGAGCTTCCCCGTAGGCTGCCTCGAGGCAACTGACCATGTATGCGATGGATACAGCATGTTCCGACGTGCACTGAAACGCGCCGTCTACCGACGTGAGAACTTCACCCATCACTCGCTCCTCTCTGCGGCTGCAAGCGCGGCGCGGCGGTGGGTGTGGAACGCTTGCAGAAACTTGTATTTGGCCAGCGCGGGCGACCAGAACTTCAATTCGACCCCAAGCGGCGCGGTGGTGGTGCTCCATGCGACGGGCGGCGGAGCCATGTTCTGCTCGGCCTCATCCGAGAGGATTGCGGTGTCCGCCAGCTTGACTGCAACGGGCATCCCCTCGGGGAGCCCGAAACGCTGGCAGATGACCGCCATGATGGCGTCCTCGGCCTCACGGTAGCCAGCAAGGTACGGCTTCAGCGGGCGAGGGATGTCCACAAGGTAGGCTTCGCTCGCGTCGTGCAGAAGTGCCCATAGCGCGTGCTCCGGGGCGACGTGGCGGGCCAGTAGGACGGAGTGCTCGGCCACGCTGTAAAAGCGCAGACAGTGGCCGCCGAACCTGCACAGCATCGACAGCGCGTGCGCAATGTCCTCGATCTCCACCTCATCGACGGCGGGCGCAATAGGCCAGAATTGCCGCCCTGTAAAAGTCTGTATCCAGTCCCCGCGCTCACCCTTCATGCTCGGCCTCCTGCGCTATCAGGGCTTTGAGGATGGCGGCGCACATCGCCAAGGCAGTCGTCGCCGCTCCGGCTTCGGTGTCGTGCATGGGGGCGATGGGATGCCGCATTACGCAATGGCGCGGCCTTATCGTCCACGACCACCCCGGCAGCACCCGCTCGATCAGAGCGACCACGGCGTCGATAGAAGCCGTGAGACGTGGGGCCGCGTTGTAGCCATGCCACGCGGTATCCCATCGATTACCGTTCGGCTGGTAGAGCCATGACTTCTTGTCCTTGCCGCGACGCTCATCGACGCATTGGCCGAGCGCGATCAATATCGCGACGTCCAACTCCCGGTCATAACCTTTCGCTCGGATCACGCGCTCCAACAGCGCTATCAGTGCTGCGCGGTCATGCATGGTCGGGGGCCTTCACCTGGTCAGCGCTTGTCATCGGAAACCTCTTCCGTGAGGCGTTCAACCGCCTCGATGAGGGTGAACCACGACCCGCTGTCCCGCGCGGCGCCGAGCAACTCTCGGATCTCCGCAAGCCGAACAACGCGATCTTCCGCCAGGATTGCGTCGCGGGCCTCATCCAGCCCGCAACCGTGTTTCGCCCGATATTCTCGGATGCGACGTATGCGGGCAGTGCCCTCTTTGCCTGCGAACCAGTCACGCATGGGACTTCCCCTTCGCCGCTTTCCGGCATGCCGCGATGATGAACGCGGCGAGGTTGTCTTGTTCGGCGCGTGCCGTTTCCCAGTCGAGGCCGAGCGCGCCGTGCCCGCCGCCCGTGAGGTAGCCCCAACCGCGCATGTCGATGACCTTGCGCGTGCCGCCCTTGGCCGATGGCGCGACTATCTCGCCGCCGATGGGGTGGAAGGTCCATGTGTCGGGGTGCGGCGTATAGCCGACGCCGGGCAGCCATATCTCGGCCATGGCATCATCCCTTGTATTCGATGTTCGGGATGATGATCGAGGGCTTGAAGAACACCCGATAGTGGTAGACATCGGCCGCAGCGGCGGTGACCTGCTCGGAGAAGAAGGTCACGTTGTCGGACAGGCCGAGGAAGTGCTTCTTGTACGTGCCCGGCCCGGTCTTGCAGGTCACGGTAAGCTCGCGGGACTTGTCGGCATTGCCGAGCGAGCAGAGCCCCTCGATCGTCAAAATGTAGTCCGCCGTGATCCCGTTATAGAACACGATGCGGCGGCTGATTTCGAAGTTGTCCGCCGCTTTGGACAGGTTGCGCGAGGCCATGTCGGCGTCGGAACATGCGGCGAGGCCCAGCGCCGCGGCGGCGGCGATGAAGATGGCGCGGCATCCATTTCGGTTCTTCATGTCACGACACCTTCTTCGGCGGGAGCGGCACGGCCGGCGGCGGGTTGACCATCTGGTAGAGGTGCCTGGTCGAGTAGTCGTCGAAGACTCGGCTCGAGCATGCGACTCCGGCGAGCAAGATCGCGGCGGCGGTGATGGTGTAAAAGATCGTCTTCATGGCGTGCTCTCCTTCGATTGAGCCCTGGCAACTGCGGCGGCGGTTATTCGTCCGTCCGCCACCCTGGTGAAACCGACCAATCTATTGGCCACCTCGCGCGGCACCTCGCCCGCCCCGTAGCCGATAGGCAGGGAGTCGCGGACCCAAATGGCGCGGAGGTAGTTCTGGTCGAAGCCCGAAATCTCATCGCCGAGGAGGCCGGTGGCCTCGATAATGGAGCGGACTGCTTCTGTCGGCCGGTTCAAGAGCACCCCGATCTCGCGCATCGTGCGGGTGCCCGACACGTAGAGCCGGCACGCCGCGATACGGCGTGCCGCGGTGTCGCGAGGCTGGATGCTCTCGCTGAGCATCGTCTCCACATCGGTGCCGCAGTCCGCCGCGGCACGCTCGAGTACTGCGGCGCCAGCTCGGGCATGATCTTCGGCGCCGCATGTGGGCGGGGTGACATCGATTGGGGCGGCGCGCGGCGCGCGGCGCCGCAGCGGATACGGCGTCGGCATGATGTCGCGCAGCTCCTTGATGCCCACGGTTTTCTGGGAGAGCCCTCCGCTCAGGTTCTCGGTGATATCGACCCGCCCGGTGGGGCGAGCGCGAACCACCCGGACCCTCCGCGTGCCGTGCGTCGCGAACAGACGCGGCGCCTCATGGTCGCGGCTCGGGGTGTGCTTCAGGAACTGGCGCAAGCACCAGGGTTGCCGCGGGTCGTCCGCGATCTGCATTGCTATTGTCATGGATGTTCCGTTGGTGGTCGGAAGGTGGGCCGACTAGTCGAGAGGTGGGAGTCGCACATATCCGACGTGGCGCACGGTCGAGAATGTGGCCTCTCCCCTCAACTCCTTGAATGCGGCATACAAGAGCGGGCGGAGGTAGGTCGATGTTAACCCGGTCGCCGCCTTAAGGTCGGCATAGGTGATCGTTCCGTCGATCGGGACACCCCGAAATATTATGACCAGGAGGTGCAGGAGGTGGGTCCGCTCGACGGCGCGAATCAACATGTCACACCCCAGCTATTAGCCTGGACGCAAGGATGAAAACGGTCGGGATGCACATCGCGGCGAAGACTATCGCGAAGGCGACGAAGGCAACGTCTCGGGCCTTGCTGGCGCTGCTGTGGAGCGACATCACGCTGCCTCCTTCGCTAGCCGGGCCGCCGCAGCGAGGCGGAGTTCGATGTAGATGGCGATCTCGATCGCCCGACTGAATGCGGCGAGAACCTCTTCCTTGGTCCGCGCTGGGTCGTCGTTCCACTGGTTGATCGGTATACCGATGGCCAGCCGCAAGATCGCGCGCGCGGTGAAGTTATCTCCCCCCTGGGGCCGGAACGCGCCGAGTGGGCACCAGCAAACCGCACTGGATGACTCGGGATACGTCGCATTACCGTCGCCATCGCGGGCCAGGGTGTGCTGAGTCCAGCCACGCGCGATCAGGGCTGCGGCGATCTTCAGTTGGTCGGAGTCGAGCATTGCGCTGCCTCCGCCTGAGTAATGGCCCGGACGAACGCGGCGAGTACTTCCTCCTTGATCCTGCCGGGCGCGTCGTTCCAGCTGGGGATCTCACTTGGATCGCCCAGACCGCCGATGGCGTCGGTCAGAGCCTGTGCCTCCGGCGAATACTGGGCATCGGCGGGGTGCATGCCGATTGCGGCGGCGATCGCCCCCTCGGGGCAATAGCAGACAGCATCAGCCATGCGAGAACCGCAGGAAACGCCGCGGACATCCTCCGCCCATGCTTCCTGAGTCCACCCCTTGGCGATCAGGGCGCGCGCGGTGCGGAGGTTCTCGGCGACGCCCATCACGCTGCCCTCGCCAAGGCGATGGCGCGGTCGAACGCGGCAAGGACTTCATCCTTGGTGCGGTCCAGGTCGTCGTTCCATTGCGGGATGGGTTTGCCACCGATGGCGCCCCGCAGGAGACTGGCCTCCGGAGTGTAAAGGGCGTCGAACTCGATCATGCCGCGCGCCGCGGCAATGGCGCCGGCCGAGCACCAGCAAACCGCGCTGGGCGACTGGGCGTCGCAGTATTCGCCATCGGCGTCCCGCGCCCAAATGCCGGTGGCCCAGCCTTTTTCGATCAAGGCGCGGGCGATGCTCAGGTTATCAGCGGCCCTTCGGCGCGCCGGACCCGAGAGCCTGGCAAAAAATTCCGGGATGGTCATTTCCGAATCTCCTCTGCGGCACCGTGGTGGCGGTGCGCCGAGGAGGCTTATAAGACGGCGGGCAGCACGTGTCCATTTAATTCTCGCCCGCCGTCTTCAAGAAACGCGGGCACTAGGATTCGTCGGAACCGACGATGCGGTGGCACCCGACGACCCGATCCAGTGGGAAGTGGAGGTCGCGCGGCGGGTTGTATTGCCTCACAACCAGCTCGGTGTCGGTCTCCTTCACGAACTCCTTGATGTACGCCTCGGTCGGAGGCTCTCCCGGATCACCGATAAGGACTACGCAGAAGCGCGCGGCCCGCATGGGCTTGTGCGGGTGGACCCAAACGCGCTCGCCAGGGAAATACCGAGGCTCCATCGAAGTGCCGTGGACATACATGATGTAAGCATTTTCAACGCCCTTGATGGAATTGGGTGGTTCGACCCACTCACTAATTTCGCCCAGCATTATGATCCTCCCGGACTCACCGGCAGCATTTGCACGACCTCGGATTGGCACGAGGTTGTCGTGACTGGCTGGCTCTGAACCCAGCCAGTCTGGAACGGTAACACGTTCTACGCGTGCGACATTCGTATTTATCAGTTGTTCACTTGGATTTTCGTCTGATGCGAAACTCTCAATCGCGGGCTGGATTCCGGCCGCGTTTGCCTCCGCGTCCTTCTGTTGTGCCCACGCATCTTCTTGAAGCGACAGCAGCTCGATGAGCGGTATTTGCAACCTCTCCGACAGCGCCGAGAGCTTCCGGGTGCGAATCACCTCCCCGCGCTCCAGCTTTCGCAGCGACGCCACCGAATATCCCATCCCCTCGACAACGTCCTCTCGGCGCATCCCGAGCGCGATTCGGGCCTTCCTGAGTCGCACCGCAAACCTATTCACTTGAATTTCCCTGTTTTCCTGCTGCCGAGAGGTGGTGCCCAGTGCCCGTTTCATTATCCAGATCTGCCCAACGTTGACTTTTTTTGCCCGACTCATTAGCAATCGGGCTCTAGCCAGCTAACTCCAAGCGGACGTGGCTAGCGGCGCGAATCACCGTATGGACCGAATACGACAGGAAGGTGGCAGGATTGCTGCTTCCGAGAACATTCTCTGCGTCAAGTTAACACCGCCCATCAGAGGAAGAAAACTGTGAATCAGCCAGCCCGCGCCTCTGCCGATCGGCCCCTCGCTAGGCGCGGCGCCCCCGGAGTGATGCCTCCCCAACTGTTCGATTCACCACGCCCGCGGCGCGCGACAAAGGTCAAGGCTCCGGAGCCTCAATCCGACGCGCCGGCCGCGCCGGCGCCAGAGCCCGATCCCGATCCAGAGCCACGCTTGACCGGCACGGAATCGGTTTACGAGGCGATGCTCGCTGCCGAGCGAACATGGGTGCAGCGAATGACTGGGCTCGTCCGAGAGTGGGAATCCGCGCCCGCTGACTGGCGCGCCACGCATCGCGCGATCATCGCGCCACTGGCTGCCGCAGCGGCGCCCTAGCGCCCCACAACTCCCCGTGCGCGGCGCTGCCACCACAGCACCTAGCCTCGCCGGGGAGCCTATCGCGAGGCAGCAAGCGCGCCCACGGGCGCGCGGTTGCCAAGTGCACTCAAGTCCCTGGAGGAGATCACAGATGCGATCCGTCGATGAAGACTTCGACGACGACGGCTTCGACGTCGGCGACCTTGTTTACATCCTCTGGTCCGGCTGCGTCGGATACGTCACGGACTACAAATTCCGCTACGAACAGGAGGACCGCTATCGCGTCGCCTATGTCGACACGCACGGCTCGCCGCAGTGCCGGTGGTGGCGCGTCAGCCATCTCGGTCTGGCGGAGGCCACTCCCACCGGTGCGGACGAGGTGGAGGCGACCCGAAGGGTCACCGCCGACGTGATGCAGTTCCCGAATTTCGCTCGGCACGCGCACTTCGCGCAGTAGGAGGAAGCATGTTTTTCACAGGACTTCTCGGGATGGTGATCGCGGTCATCATCATCGCTTGGTGGGGACCCAAGCTCGAGGCGGAGTGGATCCGATAATGGCGCGGTCCCTCTCCTCCCTGATCTCGACGCAGACCAGCAACCCGCCCATCGCCATCGTCTATGGCGTCGATGGTGTCGGCAAGACCAACCTCGCGGCCGAGTTTCCGGCCCCGCTCTACCTGCCCACTTCTGGCGAGCGCCCGCCGAGCGACGTCGATATGGCGACGCCTGGCACGATCGAAAGCATGGATGACCTCTACGGCGTGTTCGGCGAGCTGATGGGCGAGCCGCACGAGTTCAAGACGGTCATCATCGACAGCCTGGACGGGCTCGAGCCGCTACTCAACGCCGTGACGTGCCAGCGCATCGGCGCGTCGTCGATCGACTCGAACGACAAGGGTTCCCCCGCCTCCTTCGGCCGGGGCCATGTCGAGTCGGAATACGAGTGGGGCGTCTTCATGGACGGATGCCAGGCCCTGACCGAGGCCGGGATGGCCGTGGTGCTGATCGCCCATCCGGAGATCAAGCGCTTCGACAGCCCGGTGACCGACCCATACGACCGGTATCAGATCAAGCTCAACAAGCGCGCCGCCGCGGTGGTGCGGGAGAAGTCTGACATCGTCGCATTCCTGAATTATCGCGTCACGCTCAAGACCAAGGAGGTCGCGCCGAAGAAGGAAGTCACGCACGCCGAAGGTGGAAAGGAGCGTCAGATCCACCTCGTCGAGGGCGCCGGCTTTGTGGCGAAGAACCGATACTCGATGCCCGACTATATCACCTACAAGAAGGGCAAGGGTTACGACGAGCTGGCGAAATACTTCCCGGCGCCGGCAGGCGTGGCGAGCAACGACGACGAGCCCGAAGCGCAGAGCATCGCGGCATGAGCAACGCAACTGGAGAGAAGCAGATGAGCAGTCACGAATACAAGGTCGGCGATCGGGTGAAGGTGAAGCCGGCTGGGCTGTCCGGTGTTCGCGCCGCCGGCGGCCTGGAGGCGACCATTGCCGATGGTTATACCAGCGCCAGCAGCCTCCGCCTGCGGTTCGATGTGGATGTCCGTCACAACAATGATTCGCCGGGCTTGCCCGGCCAGCGGGAATGGTGGGGCGCGCCGGATCAGATCGAGCCGGTGGTGGCTGGGTTCAAGGTCGGCGATCGGGTCCGGATGAAGGCCGATCAGACCGCCTACGCTCGGGGCGCCGAGGGTTGTTACGGTGTCATCGTGGATGATGACGGGGCGTCATACCGACCGCTCAAGATCCGCTTCGATGAACCGGTCTTGCTCGCCGGTGCTTCGGTGAAAAACCTCTGGGTCTTCGCCCGCGAGATCGAACCGGTCCGCTCCATCTTCGTGGCCGGCGATCGGGTCAAGGTGAAGGCCGGAGGCCTGTGCAGCGTGAAGGCGGCGGCTGGTCTGGAGGCCACGATCGATCAGGTGTGGCCGGGGAGGCCCAACACCTTCGATCTCCTGTTCGACGTCGATGTGGTCCACAACAACGGGGTCACGAAGTCGCGCCGCTGGGCTGCCTCGCGCAAGGAAGTCGAACTCGCGCCGCCCAAGCCCGCGGTCAACCCCATCACCGAGAACGACTCGGTCGTGCTGGTCAGCGGTGAAGCTTTCACCGATGGCAAACATTACGCCGAGGTGGACAGCGTCAAAGACGACATCGTCCTGCTGAAGACCGGCGGATGGCTCAACGTCAACATGGTCAAGCGGCTCGAGGCGGCGGCGCCGCCGGTGCAGTGGCCCACGACGTTCCCCGGCCTGACGTTCCCGTCGTTCGCTCGAATCCCCAGCGGGCTCTGGGCTGTGCCGGAGGTCGGGACGCCGGCACCGGAAGACGACGACGCCGAATTCGAAGTCGGCGACGAAGTGACCATCACCGGGTATGTCACCGATATCGACGATCGCGGCCTGGTCTCGGTCCAGATCACGAACCGCGACGAGCCGACGACGCTGGTCTTCGAAGACAACGAACTCGATCTCGCCGCCTGATTTCTACGCCTACACCTACGCCCAAAGCCGACTGAACTACCGCGCAGGCTTCCCTGCACCCCACGAAGGAACGCCGCCACCATGGCACGCATCAGCACTCGCGTTGAAGTCACGGAAGAAAACACCACCCAGCGCTCGTTTGAGAATCTTCCTGATGGTGTTTACCTGATGGAAATCACGGCATCTGACTCGAAGGAAGAGGAGAATCCGCGGAAATACGTCCTGAAGACCACGATGGATATCATCGAGCCGGAGCAGTACGCGGGCCGCAAGATCTTCAACAATTACAACCTGGAGAATCCCAACCCGCAGGCCCAGGAGATCGGACAGAAGCAGTTCTCTTGCCTGCTTCGCGCCCTCGAAATGGGAGAATCGCCGGAAGAGAGCGACGAGCTGCACTTCAAGAAGTTCGCCGTGACCATCGGAATGGGCAAGGAGAGCAAGGACAAGCAGTATCCCGCCCGGAACGAGATCAAGCGCTACTGGTATCCCGACGAAGACAACACCCCGGAGTTCGGCGTCAAGGAGCCGGCGAACGACAACCGGCCGGCTCCGTCTGCCGCGAACAACAATCGCAATGCCGCCGCGGCGGCGAAGGCCAAGCCGGTGGCCGCTGGTACGGTCGCCGCGGCATCGGCAGGCAAGGCGCGGCCCTGGAGTAAGGCTGCGTAACGTCTGAATGAATAAGGGCGGCGGCCCTGCCACCACAGCTTTGCCGCCGCCCATTCGTCCCTGGAGGAGATCACAGAGGACTATCCCAACTATGGCTACCGCACTGCACAAGTCAAGAAGTGTTCCTGCCGCAGCCTATCTCGCGATGGATGTGGACGTTCTGACGCGGCATCTCGAGCTGCTTCTGGCCGACTACCC
The DNA here is from genome assembly GCA_041287585.1 of Xanthobacteraceae bacterium. GTDB lineage: Bacteria > Pseudomonadota > Alphaproteobacteria > Rhizobiales > Xanthobacteraceae > Ancylobacter. The sequence continues at coordinate 74,504 of JBGGNI010000062.1, read as the reverse complement.
GGAATTGGCCGACGACCCCGACCTTCGGGCCGACATGGTCGAAGGCAGCACGACCGCGTTCGATGTCCTGGACCGCATCGTCGCCGCGGAGCGCGACGCGAAGTCGATGGTCTTTGGGCTCAAATCCCGGATCGCCGACATCGCGTCCCGCAAGTCCCGCTATGAGCGCAAGCAGGAGGCGATGCGCGCCCTGGCGTTCAAGGTCATGAAGGCCGCCGGCCTGCCCTCGGTAAGTCTAACGGAGGCGACCATCTCGATCGGGCGGAAGGCCGCCGCGCTCGAAATCTTCGACGAGGTCAAGCTACCTCGTTGGGCCATCCGCGTCACCAAGTCCCCGGATCGCGACGCGATCAAGGCCGCGCTGCAGGAGGGCAAGAAGGTGAACGGCGCGCGCATGGGCGAGCCCGGCGAGCAACTCACGGTGAGGGCCGCGTGATGGCCGAGGAGAACGACGACGATCTACGCGACTGGTTCGCGAGTACGGCGGACGTATCGCGGGTCAAATTTCCGAACCCTGCCGAGGCGTGCCGCTTCGTCGGGATTGAGAATCCCCCGAAGCATCTCACCACCGGGGCATGGGCCGTCATCACGGCGAAGGTGCACGCCCGCCTCCGATACATGCACGCCGACGCCATGATGGCGGAACGCAAGAGGACTTCGTGATGGCGACGATCGAAAAAGTGCAGGCCCGAATCAATGCGATGCCGGCGCGAATGTCCGCCAAGGGACTGCGGCAAGCCGATGCGGACTTTTCCATAGTCGCGAACTCTGGGTTTCGGATTTATCTGAAATGGAAAGACGAAACCAAGGCTTACGACAACGGATACAAGTTCATCCACGCATTCGGAGTTGCCGAATCTCTTGACGAAGCCGACGAATACATCAATGGTCTGCCAAGCGCCGAGGAGGCCAGCCGGGCCGTCTTCATCGGGCAACTCGCCAAGCTGATCGAACTCGGCAACGACACCGGCATCGACGTCGATTTCGTCAACCCGCTCGTCGCGACGATGAAGCGCATCTCGGAGAATGCCCTCACCGACCAGCGCGGAACAGCCTGACCCGTCCACCAGCGGGACCACATCCCAGAGGAGAGACAGACATGCGCGACCTCATGGTCGACATCGAAACGCTCGGCACCGCGCCGGGCAGCGTGATTGCCAGCATCGACGCCGTCGAGTTCGACGCCACCACCGGCGAATTCGGCAAGGAATTCTATCACGTCATCGACATCGCCGACGCTCAGAAGCAGGGCCTGACGATTGACGCCAGCACGGTGAAGTGGTGGATGCAGCAGTCCGAGGAGGCCAGGGCATCGACGTTCTCAGAAACCAATGAGAGCTTGCTCTATGCCCTGTATCAGTTCTTGTATTTCGTGGAGTCGACCGAGGCGGAAAGGATCTGGGCGCATAGCCCAGCGTTCGACATCGTGTTGCTCGAGGCCGCTTACAAGGCGATCCGCGCCGACTGGCCGTGGTCGCATCGCAATCTCCGCGACACCCGCACGGTCTACGACCTCGCCGGCGTCACCGTCGCCAAGCTCGGCACCGAACACAACGCCCTCGACGACGCCAAGGCGCAGGCCGGTGCCGTCATCGAGGCTTACCGCGTCCTCGGCAAGTCGGTCGAGGTGGCGGCATGAGCATCATCACCGCAGACTTCATCCCCTTCCCCAAGATCGGCCGCCTGAATCGCGGCATGATCATCACCGAGAAGCTCGACGGCACCAACGCCCAGGTCTGGGTCGCGCCGGCGGGCGAGGAGGCTCCGCCGCATTTCGCCGTCCGAGTCACTGCTGCGGCTGGCGACTTCTTCGTTGGCGCGGCGTCGCGCACCCGTTGGATTGCGCCGGAAGCGGACAACTTCGGCTTCGCCGCATGGGTCCGGAAGAACGCAACCGAGCTGGCGGAACTCGGTCCGGGCCGGCACTTCGGCGAGTGGTGGGGCCTCGGGATTCAGCGCGGCTACGGCCTGCACGAGCGCCGGTTCTCGCTGTTTAACGCCGGCAGATGGGGCGACAAGCGCCCGGCGTGCTGCCACGTCGTGCCGACCATCTATGAGGGTCCGTTCGAACAGAACGCTGTACGCGGCATCATTGCCGGTCTGCGGCTTCTCGGCTCCACCGCTGCGCCTGGCTTCATGAAGCCGGAAGGCGTCGTGATTTGGCACGAGGGCGCCCGCCAAGTCTTCAAGGTCACCCTCGAAGGTGACGACGCTCCCAAGTCTCTCGCAGCATAAGGACCGAGCACATGTCGATTTCCCAAGACCTGCAGGACGCCACGGTCCGCGTCGACCAGATTATCTGGATCCCCGGCGCCGTCTCGAACCTCGATGCGCTGCCCGACCAGTTCGCAGAGGACTTCCTCGACGACATGCCGGTCAGCGAGTCGGACATCCTCTACACGCAGCTCCCGATGCTGCGCCGCTTTGCCCTCGTCGAAGACCAGCTCGACGCCGAGTACGTCGCCGAGCTGCTGATGTTTACTCCGGGATTCCTGGTGGAGGCCCGCACCCCGGTCATGGAGCACCACACCAGCGGTGCGTCATACACCTGGGGCATCATCTCCACCGCGTGGCTCTATGCCCCGGATGAGGCGTCTATCCCTCGCGTCGTTATCGCATGGGCTGAATCGCGGCGGGCCAAGGAGCGCGCCATCGCGCTGCGCGGCGACCGTGACGCCATCCCGCTGGCGGCCTGAAAGGCATCACAATGAACGTCGTCATCAAACGCGCCGAACTGGCGCGAATGCTCACCGCTGTGTCCAGAGTGGTCGAGAAGAGGAACACCATTCCGATCCTGGGGCACGTCCTCCTCACCGCCGCGGCGGGCGTCCTATCGGTGCGCGGCACCGATCTCGACATCGAGATTTCGGTCGAGGCGGAGGCAACCATCATCGCGTCCGGCGCCGTTGCGGTCGATGCGGGCCGCCTCGCCGACATCGCGAAGAAGGTGAACGGCGCCGAGGTGAGCCTGGAGCAAGTCAAGACCGACTTGGTCGTCAAGTCGGGGCGCTCCCGCTTCGTGCTGCGGACCATGGACCCGGTCGACTTCCCCAGCCTCACAGCGGGTGAGTTCACTCACAACTTCGACGTCGACCTGACCACTCTGTTCGGGCCGACGCAGTTCGCCATCTCAACCGAGGAGACCCGATACTATCTGAATGGCGTCGCGCTGCAGGTTTACGGCGACCAGATCGTTGCGGTGTCCACCGATGGCCACAGGCTCGCCAAGGTGACCGCGACGCTGCCCGATGGCGCTGCGGGGCTACCGTCGATCATCGTTCCGAAGAAGGCCGTCAGCATCGCCCCCAAGGGCACGACTGCGGTATCGGTTTCGACGTCCAAGATTCGCTTCGCCGGCGACGGCGTGACGATGACGTCGAAGCTGATCGACGGCACCTTCCCGGACTTCGAGCGCGTCATCCCGAAGCAGAACGACCGCATCGTTCGGGTCTCGCGCGACGAGTTGGCGAAGGCTGTCGACCGAGTCCTCTCGGTGGTGGACGACAAAAGCCGAGCAGTGAAGCTGGAGGTGGGAGATGGGAACATCCGCCTGAGCGCGCGCGGCGACGACGGCGAAGCCAGCGAGGACATCCCGGTCGCGTTCGACTCCGAGCCGCTGACGGTCGGCTACAATGGCAGGTACATGCTGGAGCTGCTGGCCGTGCTTGCCGGGGACCAGATCAGCATCGAGCTTGCCGATCCTGGCTCGCCGGCGGTGGTCCGCGGTGCCGGCCCGATGCTGAGCGTCCTCATGCCGATGCGGGTGTCGTGATGGGCACAATCACGGTGCAGGCCGACTGCGAAGTGGACATCGACGACACCCTCGACGCGATCGACGACGACGCACTACTCGACGAGGTGCGCAGCCGGGACCTCGAGCACGCGCTGTTCCCCCACGCGCTCGAGGGGCTGAGCATCATCCGGTCTGGGCGCATCGCCGATGGCGTCGCCCTCCTGGAGAGGGTGTTCATCCCGAAATGGAGCGACCACCTCGCGTGTCAGAACGCCTACGACCTCGCCATGGACCGCGCCGCTCACGGTCTGGTCTGATGGTCGCCATTCCGAGGCCGGAAGCGAGCACGGTGCGCGCCATCTATGAGGCGTACCGTGCCGCGAACAAGCACTTCGACAGCCTCGGCATTTCGGTCGGCGAGATCGGCAACGAGTGCGACAGGGCGCTCTGGTATGGGCTGCACTGGTCCAGCCGCCCCGAGGTGCTCGACGGGCGGAAGATCAGCCTCTTCCGCTCCGGCGATGAGTGGGAAAAGCGCCTCGTTGCCGACCTCGAGACGATCGGGGTCGAGGTGACGGGGCAGCAGGACCGCATCCGGCTCGTGTCCGGCCACGTTCGGGGCAAGTGCGACGGCAAGGCCATCGGGATTCCCGAGGCGCCGGTGACGGAGCACTTGTGCGAGTTCAAGTCCAGCAATGACGACGGCTTCAAGCTGATCCACAAGGAGGGCTGCAAGAAAGCGAAGCCGCTGCATTATGCTCAGTGCCAGATCGGGATGCACGCGTTTGGGCTCACCAGGGCGCTATACCTGGTGGTCAACAAAAACGACGATGCGCGTTATTCGGAGAGAATCGAGTATGACGCCGTCTATTGCCTGCGGCTCCTGGCGCGCGCCGAACGGATCGTCGGCATGTCGGAGCCGCCGGCGCGCATCGCTGAGGCCAAGGGTGACTTCCGGTGCCTGTTCTGCAGGCACGAGGCGGTCTGCAAAGACGCTGCGTGGCCTCGGGTGAGCTGTCGGACATGCATCCATGTGACGGCCGAGATGGGCGGCGATGCCCACTGGTCCTGCGCGCGCTGGGCTAAACCGCTCTCGGTCGCCGAGCAGGCGGAGGGTTGCCCGGCGCATCTGCACATCCCGGCCATGGTTCCTGGGGTGCAGATCGACTGCGACGAAGAGGCGGAGACCATCACGTATCGGCTCAATAACGGAAAGATCTGGATCGACGGCGAAGTGAAGGAGGCGGCGCGATGAGCAATATCTGGAGGAATGAAAAGCGGAAGCTCAAGCAAGCCGAGCAGGACTTGGCTAACGAAGCGCTTGCGATCGAGGCTGATGCCAAGAACGAGCGCTATCGGTACCTGCCGGACTCGTGGCGTGCGTTCGATGACCTGTCCGACGTAGTCGGATCGGAAGCCGCAAGCACGGTCAAAGCCCTCATCGAAGCCATGATCGCAGAGGCCAGACCCTCCGAAGACTGAAGCCTAAACGCTGCCACCACAGCGACATCCACGAGGAGAAACCATGTTCGTGATCTTCGATCTCGACGGCACGCTTGCCGATATTGAGCACCGGGTCCACCACGTCCGCGACGGCAAGCGCGAGTGGGACGAGTTCTTCGCCGCGTGCTCCGATGACCGGCTGCACCATCACGTCCGCGAGACGCTTGACGCGCACCTCGCGCGCGGCAACCGGGTCGAAATCTGGTCCGGCCGCAGCGACGTTGTGCGGGCCGAGACCGAGACCTGGCTCATCGCCAACCGGATCGACCCGGACCTTCTGACTCATATGCGGGCCGAGGGCGACAACACGCCGGACGTCCAGCTTAAGCGGTTCTGGCTCAACCAGTTGCACGACAGCGAGCGGCCCGACCTTGTCTATGACGACCGGCAGCGAGTCGTCGATATGTGGCGCGATGAGGGGATTCCCTGCTTCCAAGTTACGGCGAACTGGGATGCCAACGAGCGCGTCATTGCGCCGACCCGAGACCCGCTGCTGACCCTGCTTATCGGCCCCGCGGGCGCAGGTAAGTCGACCTTTGCGAAGCGCTATCGCCCCGACTTCGTGCTGTCGAGCGATCAGTTGCGCGAGGACTATTGCGGCGACTTCACCGACCAGAGCCGCAACGCCGACGTCTTCACCGCGCTGCACCGCATCGCCGCTGCGCGCCTCTCCAGCGGCCTGAAAGTTGTGGTGGATGCGACCAACCTGCGCCGCCGGGATCGCCTTGCGCTGGTTGCGCTGGCGCCGCCGGCGGCCGGCGTCGAGTACATCGTGATCGATCGTCCGCTTGACCAGAAGATGGCCACGGCCGGGTGGCGCACCGACGTGATGGTCGGCGGCAAGACGCTGGTGGAGGCGCACCACGAGCGGATGAAGTCGGCACTGAAGGACATCCTCAAGGGCGACGACCTGCTGGGAGTCAGGGTGCGCCAGATCGGCGCGCCGCGCTCGCTGCAGCCGACCGTGGACCTGCGCACCCTGGCGGTGGCGGCATGAGCATCACCCTGACTCACATCGACGAAGTTTTGCCGCACATCGAAGGGCGCCACGAATTCGCCGTCGCGGATCGCGGCAGCTATAAGGTCGTCGACTACCGGTGCACGACGCACGGAACCTTCGACGACCGCGTGCGGATCGAGTGCCGCGGCCTGAAATTCGACCAGGATGGCTGGATCATCGCGCGTCCGTTCCACAAGTTTTTCAACGTCGGCGAGGTGCCGGAGACCCGAGTCGAGGCGATCGACTTCGGCAAGCCGCACGTCATCATGGACAAGCTCGACGGGTCCATGGTCCACCCCGCGCTGATCAGCGGCGTGGTCGTGCTGATGACGCGCGCGGGGCGCACCGACGTTGCCCGGCTCGCCGAGCGCCACCTCACCACGGAACTGATCATCGCGTGCCGCGAATGGCTCGAAGAAGGCTGGACGCCCATCTTCGAATTCACCGCGCCGGACAATCGGATCGTCATCAACTATTCGGAGTCCCGCCTCACCGTGCTGGCGGTGCGCGACACGATGACGGGGCGGTACTCGACCAACGAGGCGATCAACTTCGGCGCAAGCTCCGGCCTGCGGCTGGTGAAGCATCACGAGTCGCTTTGGCGCACCGGCGAGGAATTCCGAGACTACGCCAAGGCGGTGATGGGCGCTGAAGGCTTCGTGGTCAGGTTCGCCGATGGGCTTATGGTCAAGGCGAAGGCGGAGGACTACGTCCTCAAGCATCGCGCGAAGGACTCGGTGCTCAAGGAAAAGACCGTGCTCGCGCTGGTGCTGCGCGACGAGATCGATGACGTTTTGGCTCTACTCGACGACACAGACCGAGCGCGGGTCGAACGCTACCGGGACCAGGTCGAAGACGGTCTGATCGACACGACATTCCGGGTCAGTGGGATCGTCAGCAGCGGCGCGGCGCTGAGTCAGAAGGAGTTCGCAACGGCGCACCTCGCTGATGTGGAGCCCGCGCTTCGCCCGACATGCTTCGCGGTGCGGGCCGGCGCCAATCCATGGGATGTGGTTCGCGCGACGGCCTTGAAGGGCACCGGCTCCATCACCGGCGTCGACAGCGTCCGGCACCTGTTCGGCGCGACGTTCGTGCCGGCGCCGCTGAACGACAACGGGCTCGCGCTCGAGGTGGCGGCGTGACACTCCAACTCCGCTATTACCAGGCCGAAGCGGTCGACGCGGTGTTCGACTACTGGAACGAGGAGCCTGGCAACCCGCTGGTCGACCTCGCCACCGGCACGGGCAAGAGTCTCGTCCTGGCAGAGCTAACCCAGCGGCTCCTCGCCGGCTGGGGTGATCTGCGCATCGTTATCGTGACGCACGTCGCCGAGCTGATCGAGCAGAACTACCTCGAGCTGCTCGGCGTGTGGCCCTTCGCCCCGGCGGGCATCTACTCCGCCGGCCTTGGGCGGAGGGACCGCGATGCGCCCATCCTGTTCGCCGGGATCCAGACGGTCTGGAATAAGCCGATGGGGCACGTCGACATCGTTATGGTCGACGAGGCGCACCTCATACCGCCGGGCGCGGCTGGGCGTTACGGGAAGTGGTTCGCCGCGCTGCGGCAGACCAACCCCGACCTCAAGATCGTCGGTCTGACCGCCACGCCGTATCGGCTCGGCTCCGGTCGGCTCGACGAGGGTGATGACCGCCTGTTCGACAGGGTGGTCTACACCTACGGCATCGCGGACGGAGTGCGCGATGGCTACCTCTCCGCGCTGTCGTCCAAGCCGACCGCGACGGCGTTCGACATGTCCGGGGTTGGACGTGAGGGCGGCGATTATAAGCAGAGCGCGCTGCAGGCGGCGGTGGACAAAGCCGCGGTGACACGGGCCGCTGTTGCCGAGATCGTAGCCAAGGGCGCCGACAGGCGCTCCTGGCTATGCTTCTGCTCCGGCGTCGAGCACGCGTTCCACGTCCGGGACGAAATCCGCACCTATGGCATCTCGTGTGAGACCATCACGGGCGAGACGCCAAAGGACGAGCGCCGGCACATCCTGGCAGAGTTCAAGGCGTATCGGCTGCGCTCCCTGACGAACAATGCGGTCCTCACCACCGGGTTCAACCACAAGGGCGTCGACCTAATCCCCGCCCTTCGCCCCACACTGTCCGAGTCCCTCTATGGCCAGATGATGGGCCGCGGGACTCGGCCGCTGTACGCCCCGGGCTTCCGGCTCGACACCGCTGAGGAGCGGCTCGCCGCCATCGCCGCGGGGCCGAAGCCGAACTGCCTCGTGCTCGATTTCGCTGGGCTGGTGCGCCAGCACGGGCCGGTCGATATGATCCAGCCTAAGCGGCCCGGCGAGGGCAAGGGCGAGGCGCCGGTCAAGCAGTGCCCGGACTGTGAAGAGCTGGTGCACATCAGCGTCATGACGTGTCCGTGCTGCGGCCATGTCTTCCCGCCGAACGAGGAGTCAAAGCTCACCTCGTCTGCCGATATCGTCCCTATACTGTCCACCGCGGATGCGGAGTGGTATCCGGTATCAGGTCGGTCTTTCCGCGAGCACCAGTCGAAAGACCCCGGCAAGCCGAACTCCGTTCGCACCGACTACCGGCTCGGCTTCAACATCCAGAAGGACTGGCTCTGCCCGGAGCATAAGGGCGGCGCCAAGGCCAAGGCCGACAGGTATTGGGACCAGCACGGCGGCGCGCGCCCCTTCCCCAAGAGTGTTGCGGAGTGGCTCGAACGGGCTGACGAGCTGCGCACCACGACCGAGATCAGCCTGGTGCCGAACGGGCGCTTCGTGAACGTGCAGGGCTGGCGGGTCGGCCCGGCGGACTACGTCGCCGAGGTGGTTGCCCCGGAGGTGACGGCACCGGCTGCTGCGCACTGGATCGAGCGCGCCAGTGTTTGGGACGACGACATCCCGTTCTAGGCGGGCCTGTATATCCGAAGATTATACGCCACCACGTATATCACACCGAGGAGCACCACCATGTTCGACACCGAACGCCGCCAGCTATTCGCCGGTCGCCACTCCCCCAGGCGGCGCAGCGCGTACATCGCCGGGGGCGCAATCACCAGTGTGTTTACTGGCGCCAAGATCAACGACATCGACTTGTATTTCAAATCAAAGGCGGCATTCGACCTTGCTGTCTTCCAAGCATATGAAGAAGGTATGTGGTGCGTCTCTGCGTCAAAGCGAGCGGTGACGTTCTCGCTCCACGACGAAATCGTGCAGATGATGCACTTCGACTTCTTCCCGACCGCTGACGACATATTCGCGGCATTCGACTACACGATCTGCATGGGCGCCTACGATTTCGATGCCGACGAGTTCGTCTGGCATGATGACTTCCTCAAGCACAACTCGCAGCGCTTCCTGCGCTTCAACGCCGGCACCCGCTTCCCGCTGGCCTCTGCGGCGCGCGTGCTGAAGTATCAGTCCCGCGGCTACACCATCGGCAAGGGCGACATGATGAAGATCGCGCTCGCCGTCCGCGGCGTGAAGATCGAGTCGTGGGACGACCTGAAGGACCAGATCGGCGGCGCGTATGGCGACAAGGTCGTGCTCGGCCTGGAGGACAAGCCGTTCACGCTCGATGCGGCCATCGAGGCGCTCACGGTGGACGCGGCCGAAGATGAGCCGTGGGTTCAGCCCGATAACGACAATATGCCGGCGACCGCCGAGGTGCTGCTGGAGCGCATCGCGAAGCTTAAGGGCGAGGAATACGTCCCAAGCGATCTTGATGCCGACGGCTGGCCGATCGCAGCGTGACTGCAAGGCCCGGCTTAGACCGGGCCTCCCTTCCCCAACAGGAGCACCACCATGCGAGTCGAGTACATCGGCAACGCCACGCTCTATAACGGCGACTGCCTGGACGTCATCCCGACCCTGTCAGGCATCAGCGCCGTCGTCACCGACCCACCCTATGGCATCGAAGATCTGGTCGGCGGCTACGGCCGCTCCGGCGAGACCATCGCCAACGACCGGAACCTCGACGTGTGCATGGCAGCGCTGCAGATCGCAACAGGTGTGGCGCCCGAGGCCATCTGGGCGGTGTTCTACTCGCCGCGCATCCGCCGGGAGTTCTTCGACAGCTTCCCGCCGGCGCTGCATGACCTGGGCGAGATCATCTGGGACAAGAAAGCGCCCGGCATGGGCCGCGGGATCCGCTACCAGCACGAGACCATCGCGCTTTTCTACACCGGCGAGCCGAAGAAGCTGGTGGGCGACACGTTCTCAGTGCTGCGCGACTATCGCTCTGCTGAGACCCACCCGCATCAGAAGCCGCTCAGCTTGATCAAGACGCTGTGCGAGATCGCCGGCGGGGACGTGGTGCTCGACCCGTTCATGGGCTCCGGCACCACGGGCGTGGCCTGCGCCGCGCTCGGCAAGCGGTTCATCGGCATCGAGATCGACCCGAAGCACTTCGAGACGAGCTGCGCCAGGATCCGCGCCGCGCACGCCGCGCCTGGGCTGTTCGGCGCGGCACCGGCGCCGGTCCAGGTGATCGACATGTTCCCCGTGAACGACAACACCAAGCGGGTGGCGGCATGCGCGTAGAGCAGTTCGATGGCGTAACGCTATACAATGCCGACTGCCGGGATGTGCTGATGCCGGGCGACTATGACGCCGTCGTCACCGACCCGCCTTACGGCATGTCTTACGAGCCCATCGCCAAAAAGCACACCGGCATCGCCAACGACGGCGACATTGAGATGTTGCGGTGGGCCTGCACGCTAACGGCTCGCCACTCCAAATACATCTTCTGCCGGTGGGACAATATCCCGGACGTCCCTATGCCCAGAAGCTGCATCACATGGGTGAAGAACAACTGGTCGATGGGCGACCTTAAGCACGCGCATGGTCGCCAGACCGAGGTGGCGCTGTTCTACCCAGGCGAGGATCACTTCTTCCCGAACGGCAGGCCGCCGGACGTACTGATGGCGGCGCGCACCGGCAACGCGCATCACCCCACCGAGAAGCCGGTCGACCTTATGGAGCGGGTCGTCCTCTGGACCGATGGGCGCGTGTTCGACCCGTTCATGGGTTCGGGGACGACCGGCGTGGCGTGCGCCAAGCTGGGCCGGCAGTTCGTCGGGACCGAGATCGACCCGACCCACTTCGATACGGCGTGCCGCCGCATTGAGGATGCGATCGGTCGACCGAGCATGTTCCGCCCGCGCCGCGCCGTCGCCCTGGCGGCGGTCGCCGGCCTGTTCGAGGTGGCGGCATGAAGACCAACCGCTTCGACGACCGCTGCTGCTTCGTCTGCGCCCGCCCCACCATCGGCATCGGCGTGGCGCCCAGCGCAAGGCACAAGCTCGGGTGGCTGTGCGACGACCCCGATTGCATCCCGATAGGCAGAGGCACTTACAGCATGCGCCAGGACGAATTCACCCGCATCGACCGCATGGCATCCAACGCCGGCGGAGAGGTGGCCGGGCAATACCTCGACGAGATCGATAAGACCGACCTCGCCGAACTGACCGAGGAAGAATGGGCCGAGTTCCTGCGCAAGGTTGTGGGCGGCTATCGCGTCGCGCTGCAGACCAAGCTTCGCGATGAATCCCCTTTTTAGGAGCACCGACATGATCAACGAGATGGAAGACTGGGCGACCCGCGAAGTTATGGAGATGACGCGCCGGCGGTCGGGGCAGATCCTCGCCATGGACGTCGAGATGTCGCTCCGGGATGCTTACGAGGTGGGGTTTTCTGCTGGCTTCGAGAAGGCCCAGGCGATGGCCCGCACCGGCATCTCTGTCAGCACCATCGGCTTTGGCCGGCAGCCCACAGACAAGCCGGTGCCGTATGGCGCCTTCGCGATGGTCAACGGCCAAGTCGTTATCGGCGCAGCGCCGCAGCCCAGCCCGTTCACGCTGAGCTACCCGGTGCATCCCCCGGTGGTGCAGTCGTGAGCTGGTACCAGTACCTGATGGGCTTCGCGGATCACGCCGCGATCAAGTCCAAGGACTCCACCAAGGTCGGTGCCGTCCTGGTCGGCGAAGACGGGACGGTCCTCCTGACCGCATTCAACGGCCCGCCCCGCAGGGTTCAGGACCTGCCGGAGCGCCGCGAGCGCCCACTCAAATACCTGTTCGCTGCGCACGCCGAGGCGAACCTCGTCTCGTTTGCGGCGCGGCGCGGGATCCGCACCGAGGGGTGCACCGTGTTCGTGACGCACCATCCCTGCTCGGGCTGCGCCAAGTCCCTGATTCAGGCCGGCATCGCCTGCGTCCATGTCGGGGCCGGCACCACGTCCATGCCGCAGGAAGAATTCGACGCCGCGGCGATCATGTTCGGCGAGGCCGGAGTCACAGTCAGCATCGAAAAGGAAGCTGCATGAGTCTCGATCTCGCGCTGGAATACGTCGCACGGGGCTGGCCAGTCTTCCCGTGCCGGGAGCGGGCCGAAGACGTGCCCGACCCGCACACCGGTGAGCTGGAGCTGCTCAACGTCAAGACCCCGTATGTCTCCAACGGCTTCCGCGGCGCATCGGTCACGGACCGGGTGGTGCGGCGCTATTGGGCCGACCACCCCGAGGCTATGGTCGGCGTCCCGACCGGCGCCAAGATCGGGGCGTGGGTGCTCGACATCGACGTCAAGGTGGGTGTGGACGGCTATGAGACCCTGGCCGCGCTTGAGGCGGAGCACGGCCCGCTTCCCGCCACCGCGGTCGCCACCACGGCCGGCGGCGGGAAGCACTTCTACTGGCGCCACGTCGATGGGATCCGCAACCGCGCCAAGCTCGGCCCCGGCATCGACGTGCGCGGCGAGGGCGGCTACGTCGTCGCGCCGGGCTCGATCATGGCGGACGGCCGCGCCTACTTCTGGGTCGACGACAACACGGAGATCGCCGACGCGCCGCAGTGGCTCCTTGACCACCTCCTGAAGCCGCAAGGCGCAGCGCCCGCGGCGCGCGACGCGACCCGCACCACCTATCAGCCCGGCGCGCCGCGCAGCGACGGCATCAATCCGCCCTACGTCTCCGCCGCGGTCGAGGCCGAGCTGGGCAAGCTGGGGTCGTCGATCCAGGGCGAGCGGGGCGCTCAGCTCAACACCTCCGCCTTCGTGCTCGGCACGCTGGTCGGCGCCGGGGCGCTGTCCCGCGTTGATGCGGAACACGGCCTGTATGCCGCGGCCCGGCAGTGCGGCGTGCTGTCCAAGGACGGGGAGCGCGAGACCCGCGCCAAGATCAAGCGCGGGCTAGACTCCGGCCTGCGCAACCCGCGCGCCATCCCGGAACCGGACCATCACCACGACAACACGCCCATCATCCCCGCCACCAGGTTGATCGAGGCGTTTCGGGCCAAGGTCCGCGCAAGAAACGCCGTCCCGCTGGCGGAGCTGGAGGAGATGACCGAGGACGAGCTGGAGGAGTTCGCCATCTCGGCCTCGTCCAGCCTCGAGGAACTGACCTATCCCGGCGGCTTCGTCGAGGAGCTGATCGACTGGATCGTCTCCTCCGCGGACCACCCGTCGCGCCCGCTTGCGCTCGCCGCGGTGCTCCCGTTCGTCGCTTCGTTGATGGGATCCAGGTATGCCACCGGCAGCCGCGAGACCCGGCCCAACATCTACACCGTGGCGCTGGCCGAGTCGGGGTTCGGCAAGGATCACGCCCGGAGCCAGATCAAGCGGCTGCTCATGCCCGGCGTGTCCAAGCGGCTGTTCGATCGATTCGGCGGCCCATCCCGCATCATGTCCGCCTCGGCGCTGCGCGAGGTGCTCGAGACGAACAGCTCGGTGAACTGCCAGATCGACGAGTTCGGCGGCTTCGTCCGGAACATCACCGACCGGCGCGCCAGCAGTCACCAGCTCACCATCTCGACCGACCTGCGCGACTATTACTCGGCCTCCTCCACCTTCTTCGAGGGCGCGGTGTACCGCGGCGCGCCGGCCAAGCGGATCTATAACCCGAATCTCTGCATCCATGGCACATCCACCCCTGACCAGTTCTGGACCGCACTGTCGTCGGCGAGCGCGGAGGACGGGCTGCTGCCGCGGCTCGTGCTGTTCCACGTCGACGGGAAGAAGCCAGAGGAGGTGGTGCCTGAGCGGGACGTGAGCGACGTGCCGGGCGAGATCCTCCTCCGCATGGCCGGTATCGCCGGCATTGATGTCGTCGCCTCGCGCGCCCTCAAGCAGGTGCAGCGGGACGTCGGCGCCGAGCCGATCAAGGCCAAAATGGTGCCATGGAGCGACGAGGCCAGCATCGTCTTCGCCCAGGTGAAGCGACGCCTGGACGACGTCGAGACGTCCGTCGCGCCCGAGGCCCGCCCCTTCGTCCGCCGCATCATCGAGAACATGGTCAAGCTCGCGCTGATCGTCTCGGTGGGCCAGAACCACGACAGGCCGGTCGTATCGGGTCCGACCATGGAGTGGGCCGCGAGCACGGCATGGACCTGCGCCGCCACCATGATCAAGCAGGTCTCGGAGAAGATGGCCGACAACCAGCGCGAGGCGAACCACAAGAAGATCGCAGGGCTCATCCGGGACGCCGCTGGGAAGGGCATAACCAGGGGCAAACTGGCTGACCGTTTGAAGGGCATCGACGCCCGGCAGCGGGACGAAATCGTGACCGATTTGCGGGCCGCGGGGCACGTCGTGGAGGTCAAGACTGAGGGCGTTGGAAGGCCATCGATTCGTCTTTTTTGGCGCACGACAAAAGGGTATTTATCTTCGACAAACTCGGACTGAACTCGATTTCTGGCTAATTTATCCGAGATTAAACTCCACTCGAAATTGACGAAACTAATGGCATTTTCGATGGGAAAATCAACGGACTAGATGCTTCAGAAATAATATCTATATTTATCTTCTTGATTCAAGAAAATCGCCTATTCAGGCCCCTGTCTAAGACCCCCGAAGATAAATATACAAATTATTTGGGGCGCCCGATCGAGGCGCCCCATTTGCTCGACTGTCTGCCCGCGTTTCGTTATATATCGATTCCCAGATATTGCCCGACAAACGGGCAGGCCGCCACCACGGTCGGAGGAGATCGACATGCCCATCAGTCAGAAGCAAATCGATTTGAGCGAAGGCCCGGCTCGGGTGTTTTGGAAGAATGTGAAGCGGCAGCCGAATGGCTGCTGGCTCTGGGCCGGGCGGGTCAACACCAACCACAACGGCACGCACTTCAAGGGCTATGCCTACGGCGAGTTCACCCTGACCGACTCCCGCTACATCCCGATCATCAAGACGCGGATGGCGCACCGGATTGCCCTGTTCCTGACTTACGGCATCGAGGTCCCCACGACCCACGACGTGTTCCCGATGGTCTGCGGCGACCACCTCTGCGTCAACCCGGAGCACCTCGGCATCAAGGAGCGCTTCACCAGCAGGTCGATGCCGGCCACCGAGTTCTTCGACGCGCTCGTGGCCCAGATGAAGGAGGCGGCATGACACGGATGCGGCTGGCCAAGAAGACGCGGGTCACGGCCAACGGCACCAAGGTCATCACAGCCAAGCTCGTGGCCGCGCCCGAGCTTGAGTGGCGGCTTCAGGCCGCTGCGGTGCGCCGGCTGCGCGACATGCCCACCTATTGCGCCACGATGCCCGACGGCGGCGCGTTGCCCCGTGGAGCGTTCACCATCGCGGCGGACTTCAATGCGGCGCGTCGCTCGGCGCAGGAGGCCGTCAAGGCCAAGGCGACGGGCATCGCGGCCGGCGAGCCCGACCTGCGGATCTACCTCTTTGGCGGTAGGCCCGGTCTGATCGAGTTCAAGGCGGAGCGCGGCCGGCTCAGCAAAGAGCAGATCGCGCGGCACGCCTTGCTCGAGGCTCTGGGGTATCGGGTGAAAGTGATCCGGGCCTCGACCGAGTGGGGCTGCGCCGATGCGGCTGAGGCCGTCGTGTGGGGATGGCTTGGTCTGGCCAGCTCCGTATCTGCAGCATAAACGGCGATAACGCAGCAGATGTGCTGAGTTCGGGCTCGACTATATAACGCAAAGGCGTTAGTATCTGTTCATCGAAACAGGAAGCCGCACCGATGACCAGCCACCGAATCGAAGTTGATGTCGCCTTCAATGTCCGCCCCAGCAAGGGCGAGCGCCGGGCAAAGGATGGCACCGGCCGGTTGGTCAAGGCGATGATCTACCACGGCACTCACGCGGAGTGCATGGAGGACATCCTGGCCTATACCGCGGGGATGTCGGGTGGCTCCAGCGAGATCCTCGAGATCCGCGAGTATGACTTCGATGCTTATTACGCCTGGGCCAAGGTGGGCGGCGAGATGCCCAAGCCCCACACCTTCAGCACCGTGACCGAGTTGACTGCATAACGCGAAAGCGTTAGTATCTAGACATCGAAACCGGAGCCAACGCAAATGACCGACCGCCAAATCAAGAGCTTCATTGCGATGGCCTCCAACGAGAAGCTCCGCGAGATTGTCGCCTCGAATAACGCAAAGTGGGCCTGGCACAAGTATCACGCCAAGGTCGAGCTGGCCCGCCGCGATCACGTTGCGACCTTCGGCGAATGACCAACCTCGAGTTCCGCGACATCCGAAAGCAGCTCGGCCTTACCCAGGCCGGGCTTACCGACCTCCTCGGCTACGGCGCCGCGGTGCGCATCTCCGAATTCGAGCGCGAGACCAACCCGAGGCCGGTGCCCCATGCGCTCGGCCTGCTCATGACCGCATATGCCGAAGGCTATAGGCCAAAGGGTTGGCCGAAATGAGCACCGAGGAATTCTTCCTGCATGGTGGGTGCTACCAGGCAGTGCTGACTGAGCCGAGACCGGCGTGCTGCGGGTCGTGCGCCTTCACCAATAGCCCCGATACGGTCCGTCCCACCGATGTCACCTTGATCCAGCTTGAGCGCTGGACCCGAGACTATGACGGCTTCGTCTGTCACGAGCCCTGCGGCGACGGGCAGTATCGCGAATGCGCCGGCTGGCACGCGCGCTTCGGCCGCTAGGCTCAAGAGTATCTGGAATCTGGTGCATTGTGTACCAGGATCGAGTATAAGACGAATCGCCCCATGACAGCGCGGGCACCAATCACATCACCAGTGGAGACGCGCGGCCATGGGCACGCAGCAGGAATTTGAGCCGGAACTGATCAGCCTCGACTCGCTCGCCGAGGACTCGGTGCTGTACGACCCCACCAATGACATCCACACCGCGCTGGACGATACTGGCGAGATCGCCATCGAGCCGATGCGCTACATCGCCCGACTCCATCAAGACGGCTCGATCAACGCGGTCGAGCGCGACGCGGCCGAGATCATGCACCGCATGTTCTCCATCGGCAGCACACCGCTCCGCGATCTGGCGTTCTACGATTGGCGCGACGCGGCGGGCAAATGGACACGGCGGCAGGAGGCCCGCAGCGTTATCCTGGCCAAGGTCGACGCCACGATCGAGGGTGTGCGCAGCCTGCACCGCCGAAGGGCCGTGCGGCACGCCCTGGCCTGCGCCAGCCCCATAGCCGACATAGGCGACCCATCAGCCCTTGCCGCAGGCATCGAGGACGTGGCCCGACTGTGGTGGGGCGTGCATAAGCGCAACACCGTCGTCATCAACGGCATCACCATGCCCCGCGTCACCCCGGCAGAGGCACGGGTGGCAGCGGCTGTGAATGACAACGACGAGCCGGGCGTGAAGCGCATCGTCGAGGGCTTCGACCGGATGCATGCAAGGGGGCAGCTCGACGCCGAGCCCCTTATCAACAGGGCGCTCTACACGGCGGGGTGCCGATATCAGCAGGACCACCATGCGGCCGGCCTGTCGCCACTTGGTGCGATGGATTACTCGCGGGTCTTTGTCGACGGCGGAGAGGGTGGCGGCGGGCTGTTCGGCAGCGAGAATGCAACCAGGGCGCTGCAGCGCTTCCGGAGCGCGAGGGTGAGAATGGGCGATCGTTTTGGCCCTGCGGTCGACGCGGTCGTGATCGAAGGTAAGACTCTTGAGGATGCTGGCATCAGCCTCACCAAGTACAAGTCTGCAAAGCAGGCTGCGGCAGTGGCGCAAGATCGGCTCGACGTCGGACTTCGACTGCTTGCGGTTCATTATGGCACGCTGGTCCATCGGCAGGCCGCTTGAGCATCGGTGCACCCTGTGCACCGTGTATGCTATGATGAGAACAGAAGTAAAAATTGTGCCAGCAAGGCACCAACAGTTCGGGCACCCCGCAGGGCCGGTACGGTACACCCTCGGAAACCAGCGAGCCTAAGTCCCGACTCGATCCGCCCGGCAGCGCCCTCCTCGCGCCGGGCGACAGCGGCGGATTCCCCGAGGGTTGAGTCCGCCGCGCTTTTTATTGCAGAACCGGCCACGCCTCTCGACGATGCGCATCGGGCTGGTCTCTATCGCAGCACCATGTGGTGTCTGCTCATTACAGCAGGCCCTATGCACCGCATGCCCCATGCTCTCACATCGTAAGCCCTGGGCCTTCCTCTACGACACTGCGAGATGGAAGCGCCTGCGCCTCGCTGTGCTGGGTGCGCAGCCCCTATGCGTGATGTGCATGGGCATGGATGTGGTGGAGCCCGCCACGGTGGTGGACCACATCACCCCGCACAAGGGCGATGAGGACCTGTTCTTCAGGCGCGCCAACCTGCAGCCGCTGTGCAAGCGTCACCACGATGGTGATAAGCAGCGCATCGATCGAGGGCAGGAGATCGTCACGTTCGGGCTTGATGGATGGCCCATATGACCGTGGTATACCAGATCCAGAATACTTGATGTACGATGTCGTTGTGCATCGCGCCATTTCGTTGCATTAATGCAACAGTGTTGCATCGATGAGACAGTGTCTCTTTTTTGACACACCCCCGGGGGCGGTCGAATCTCTACGAAGGCCGAAACCCCCTACCGGCGTGGGAGTCGAACGCGCGATCCCGCAGGTTTTGCCTTTTTTTTAGCAGCGCCGCACGTTGACGGAATCGAACCATGGGCCTCAGAGGGCCGCGCGCCGAAACGCCTGAGATGCAGGCCCTGAAGGGCAACCCAGGCAAGCGAAAAGTCCGCCCGCCGTCCATCGCGCCGAAGGCGGACATCTACACCCCGAACTATCTGACCGGCGACGCCCGGCAGTGCTTCGACATGATCATGGCGGCCATGCCGCCGGGCACCTACGCCTCCACCGACACCGGCTCCGTCGCGATCTATGCCGCGGCCTGGGCCGACCACAAGCGCGCCGTCACAGCGTTGGCCAAAGAGCCGGCAATCGTGGCCGGCTCGACCGGAAACCTGCAGCCAAACCCTTGGTTCAAGATTCAAAACGAAGCGGCCCGGATAATGATGTCCATGGGCGACAGGCTCGGGCTCGACCCGAAGGCGAGGGCAAGCCTGTGTCCTCCCGAGCAAAAGAAGGCGTCCAAGTTCAGCGGCCTGATTGGGCAAAGCGTGGTGAAGGCGTAGACGCAGCGGGCCTTGCCCGCGCGCAGCGCGTCATCGAGTTCGTTGAATTGCTGGTCGTCCCGAGCGGGGAGGGCCAGGGCAAGCCGATCAGGCTGCGCGAGTGGCAGCGTTCATTCATTCGGGACATCTACGCCCCGAACCGCATGGGTGTGCGGCGCGTGCGGCGCGCCATCCTGTCGGTGGCCCGCAAGAACGGCAAGACCGCGCTGATCGCAGCGCTGGTGCTGGCCCATCTGGTCGGGCCGGAGGCGGTGGTCAACGGCGAGATCTACTCCGCTGCGACCGATCGGGAGCAGGCCGGGCAGGTCTTCAAGTTCGCCAAGCAGTTGGTCGAGGCCGACCCGGAGCTGGATGGCTCCGCGGGCGGCGAGATTACCATCGTCCCGTCGACCAAGACGCTGGTGTGCAAGAGCAACGGCTCCTTCTACCGCGCATTGTCCGCCGAGGCCGGCACGAAGCACGGCCTAAACCCGAGCCTCTGGATCTACGACGAGCTGGCCCAGGCCCGGGACAGCGAGCTGTACGACGTACTCAACACGTCGCAGGGCGCGCGCGACGAGCCGCTCGGCATCATCATCTCCACGCAGTCGCCCGACCCCGAGCATCCGCTTTCGAAGCTGATAGACGACGGGCTGGTGGCAAACGACACGCGCATCGCGGTGCACCTCTACGCCGTGCCCGACGAGGTTGAGAATATCTTCGATCAATCAGCGTGGATCCTCGCCAACCCGGCGCTGGACGACTTCCGAAAGCTGGAAGACATCCAGGCCCTGGCCGAGGAGGCCGAGCGCCAGAAGTCCAAGGAAGCTCCGTTCCGCAACCTGTACCTGAACCAGCGCGTCGATCAGACGTCGCCGCTCATCGTGCAGTCGGAGTGGCGCGCGTGCCAGACCGGCGAGACGCTGGTGGCCAAGGAGCGCATCTACCTCGGGCTCGATCTGTCCGCGGTGCACGATTTGACCGCCCTGGTCGGATGCTCAGCGGATCCCGGCGAGGAGCGCATCAAGGCGTGGCACTGGAAGCCCAAGCACTACCTCCAGGATCACAGCCGGCGCGACCGCGCGCCGTATGACGTCTGGGAGCAACTCAACTGGCTCGAAGCCCCGCCGGGCCGGGCCATCGACTTCGCCTATGTCGCCAAGCGCATCGCGCAGATTCGGACCGAGTACGACGTCGTCGGGCTCGGCTTCGACCGGTGGCGGATGGAGCAGTTGCTGGTCGAGCTGGGGCGCATCGGCGTCGACAGCTACATTGACGGCAAGGACAAGCCCCACGACGGCGCGCTTCGCCTCGTCCCGTGGGGACAGGGCTTCGCGAGCATGTCGCCCGCCATTGAGGCACTTGAGGCTTCGGTGGTCCATCGGCGCCTCAAGCACGACGGCAACCCGGTCCTCGCCTTCTGCTTCCGGAACGCCATTGCGGTGTCCGACGCGGCCGGCAACCGCAAGCTCGACAAATCCAAGACCCGCTTCCGCATCGATGGCGCGGTCGCCGCTGCAATCGCCATCGGACTCAAGTCTCGCGACCTCGCTCCCAAGGAGCAGCCGAGCGTTTACACGACCAGAGGGTTTTTCGGCCTATGAGCAAAGCCCTGGTTGCTGTGCGTGATCTCGTCGGAGTCGCCGCCTTCGCATCGATCTCCTATGGGTTCTGGCTGGTCTACGAGCCGGCCGGCTTCATTGTTGGCGGGGCGCTCGCGATGACTGCCGTGGCCCTGACGGTGATCCTGGCGCCAAAGGACGTAGCCTGATGGCCGGTCTGTTTGGAGCAATCTTCCGCCCGAAGGCGGAGATCAGCAGCCTCACGCTTGAGGAGTTCTTCCGGCTGAATGGCGCCGGCGCCATGGCCAAGTCCGGCGTCATGGTCTCGCCCGAGACCGCGCTGAAGTACACCACGGTCCTGATCTGCGTGCGGGTCCTGGCGGAGAGCGTGGCAAGCCTGCCGTGCATCCTCTATCGGCGCCGCGCCGATGGCGGCAAGGAACGCGCCACCGACCACCCGCTCTATCAGGTGCTGCACGACCAAGCCAACGGATGGAACACCTCCTTCGAGTACATCGAAGGGCAGATGACAAATCTGGCGCTCCGCGGCAACGGCTACGCCTACGTGCAGCGGGACCCCAAGAGCAGGACCACCGCGCTGGTGCCGCTTAACCCGGACAGCATGGAGATCAAGCAGGCGCTCGACTGGTCGCCGATCTACACCGGGACGTTGCCGGACAACACGCGGCACAAATTCAAGCCCAGCGAGATCCACCACATCCGCGGCCCACTCCCGAAGGGATATGTCGGGCAGTCGATGATCACGCTCGCGCGGGAAGCCATCGGCCTCGGCCTCTCGGCGGAGGCGTTCGGCGCGCACCTCTACTCCAACGGCATCCGCTCCTCCGGCGTGCTGGCCCACCCCGGCCGCATTGGCCCGGAGGCGGGAACCTTCATGCTGGAGCAGTTCTCGAAGAACTTTGCCGGCCTGGAGAATACCGGCAAGCCTCTCCTTTTGGAGGAGGGGATGACCTGGGTCCCGATGTCGATCACGCCATCGGACGCCGAGTTCATCGACAGCCGAAAATTCCAGCGCACGGAGATCGCGGGCATCTTCCGCGTCCCGGCGCACCTGGTCAATGATCTGGAAAAAGCGACGTTCTCAAACATTGAAGAGCAGACGCTCCAGTTCGTGGTGCACTCGATTCGCCCTTGGCTCAAGCGCTGGGAGCAGGCGATCAACCGAGACCTCCTACACGACGCAGAACGCGGCGAGTATTTCGCCGAGTTCCTCTTGGACGATCTGCTTCGGGGCAACACGCAGACCCGATATGCCGCCTACGCCGTGGCGATTCAGAACAAGATCATGAATGCGAACGAGGTTCGCGATCGCGAAAACATGGGGCCTCGCGCCGGCGGCGACGTCTACGAGAACCCCGCCATCCAGGTCAAACCGAAAACGACCCCGACCAAGCCGGCAGCAGACGCCGCGTAGGACACCGAATGGACAAGATCGACATCGGCGACCCCGGCGGCGAACGCCGGGATCGCTTTTTTGCGCGCAGCATCGGCACGACGTTCGTGGCGCAGGCTGGCGATGGCGCCACCACCCAGATCGATCTCTATGATGAGATCGGATATTGGGGCGTCACCGCCAAATCGTTCCGCGCCCAGATCCGGGAAGCCAGCGGCGACATTGTGCTCCGCATCAACTCACCGGGTGGCGACGTCTTCGACGGCATCGCGATCTATAACGAGTTGCTGGCCTATGACGGCAAGGTGACAGTCGAGGTGACCGGCATGGCCGCCTCTATTGCCAGCATCATCGCGATGGCCGGCAGCGAAGTGAAGATCGCGGACAACGCTTTCTTCATGGTGCACAACGCCTGGACCATCGCGGCCGGCAACCGGCACGACTTCGGCGACGTTGCTGCCCGCCTGACCAAGGTCGACGACGCGCTCGCCCGGACATACGCGGCTCGATCCAAGTCTGGGATCCGCGACATCAAGAAGATGATGGATGCCGAAACCTGGATGACTGCCAAAGAGGCGGTCGAGGCAGGTTTCGCCTCCAGCACGTACACGCCAGCCGCCGCGAAAGCTTCGGCGATGTTTGATATGTCGGTCTATGCCAACGCCCCGAAGGCGCTGATGTGGAACGAAGATGATGCCTCGGTGCACGAAACCGAGCAGGACGTCGAGAAAGTGCTCATGCGCGACGCTGGGCGGACACGATCGCAGGCCCGCGCCCTGATCAGGGACATCAGGGCCGGCACCACGAGCAAACCGGACACCATGCGCGACGCTGGAGTTGCTGGGCTCAATCTTATCGCCGAAGCGCTGATTTCAGTCCGCTCGGCTCTCACCAACTCATAATTGGAGCCACTCACATGGTGGACGTCACTGCAGAAACCGTTGCCCGCGAGATCAAGGGCATCGGCGCCGATATCAAGGCGCTGGAGACCAGCACTCAGGTCGACCTGAAGGCGCTTCGCGACGCTGTCGACGCTCAGAAGATTGCCGTCGATCCGCTCGTCACCGAGAAGGTCAACGCCCTCGCGACCGCGGTGGAGGCCAAGCACAAGGCCCTCGGCGATCTGGTCGCCGGCGTTGTGGCCAGCGTTGAGACCCACGACCAGGTGCTGAAGCGCCCCGGCTTCGCCGCCGGCTGGGCTGGTGAAGACGCCGTGAAGGACGCCAAGGCGGCCTTCGACTGGCATAAGGCCCGCCTGGCGAACCGCGGACAGCTCGGCGTCAACACCGAGGTTACGGTCGACGCAGACGCCTATGCGGCTCTGGAGAAGCATTTCAGCGCCTACCTCCGCGCCCGTTCCGACAATGCCATGGCGCCGGCGGTGCAGGCCGCGATGCAGACCGCGTCCGACCCGGACGGCGGCTACCTGGTGCCCAACACCGTGTCCTCGCGCATCATCAAGCGCATCTACGAGACTTCGAACCTTCGCGCTCTGGCCACGGTCGAGTCGATCGGCGGTAAGGAACTCGAGATCCCGCGCGATGAGGGCGAGTTTGGCACGGGCGGCTGGGTCGGTGAGACCACTGCACCGTCTGAGACCACGACCTCCCAGGTCGGCGTGTCGAAGATCTTCGCGCACGAGATGTTCGCCGAGCCCCGCGTGACCCAGTCGATGCTGGAAGACGCCGGCATGGATATCGAGGCTTGGGTCGCGAACAAGGTCGGCGAGAAGTTTGGCCGCGTCGAGGCCACCGCGTTCTTCTCCGGCACCGGCGTGAATCAGCCGCGCGGCCTTCTGACCTACGCCAACGGCACCACGAACGGCTTCATCGAGCGAGTTGTCTCGGGTCACGCCACCCAGGTCACCGCCGATGCGCTCTACAACCTCGCGTTCCAGCTCAAGGACTACTACACCGCGAACGCCCGCTTCCTGATGAAGCGCTTCACCCTGCGCGACGTGATGAAGCTCAAGGACGGTCAGGGCAACTACCTCTGGCAGATGGGCGACGTCCGCGGCGGTCAGCCGGCGACTCTGCTCGGCTATCCCGTCGAGCGCTGTGAAGACATGCCGACCCTCGCTGCCTCCAGCCTCTCGGTTGCGTTCGGCGACTTCAAGGCCGCCTACACCATCGTCGACCGGCTGGGCATCACCCTGCTGCGCGACAACTTGACCGCGAAGCCCTACGTCAAGTTCTACAATCGCCGTCGTGTCGGCGGTGACGTGGTGAACTTCGAGGCCGTGAAGCTGATGGTCACCTCGACCTGAGTCCAAAAGGGGCGGCGAAAGCCGCCCCATCCTTTTCTGTCATTCCTCAAGGAGTTGGGCTCAAATGGCCAAATTCGACCTCCACAACAACATCCATGTCGTGCCGCTGCTGCAGCCGGTCGTCGCCGCCACCACGAACACTGCCATCGTCTCGGCGATCATCGACACGCTGGGCTACGGCTCGGTGGAACTGGTCCTGGTGGCCGGCGCCAATACCGACGCCGATGTCACCTTCGCCGTGACCGTCCATGACGGCGACGTCTCCAATCTCTCCGACGCCACGGCTGTCGCCGCCGCCGAGCTTCTGGGCACCCTGGCGCAGGCCGGCTTCCAGTTCGACGATGACGGTGAGTGCCGCAAGATCGGGTATGTCGGCAACAAGCGCTACGTCCGCCTGACCATTACCCCGGCAGGCAACGACTCGGGCAACATCTACGTTGCCGGCGTCGCAGTTCTCGGCAACCCGGTCCTGCGCCCGACCGCTAACCCGCCGCAGTGATCATGGATGTCGTGATCGCGCCGTTCGCCTTCGCGGCGGACGGATTCACCGTCGAAGATCTGGTGCCGGGCGACGAGCGCGACTTCGGCGACGTCCGCCAGGGCCTCATCGACGCCAGCCTTGTGGCGCCCCAGCCTGCCGCCGTGGCGGCCCCCGCCATTCCGGCCGCCGTTGTAGCCGCCGAGACCGAAACGGCGCCGGACGAGGCCGCTGCGCCGCTGGATGAGGCCGAACTGGCCGAAGATGCACCCGCAGCCGTTGACGAGGCTGGCGAGCCTGTTCCGAAGAAGCGCCGCGCGAGAAAGTAACCCATGCTCCAAGTCGTCACGCCCCCGGTCCTGCCAGTCGTGACGACGGTGGAGGCAAAACGCCACCTTCACGTCGATTTCGATGATGACGACCTGTATATTGACTCCCTGGTCGAGGCGGCCGTGGCGAATCTAAACGGGCCGGCTGGCTGGCTCGGCATATCGCTCCGCTCTCAAGTCTTGATGCTGACCCTCGATCGCTTCCCATGCGGGCGCGGGTTGCTCAACATCCCGCTCCCGCCGCTCGTTTCCGTTGACTTGATCGAATACACGGACCTGACCGGCGGGAGCGCGACCTATCTCGGCCACCGCGCGCGAGGTGTGGGCGCCTCCTTTGGCGGCTACATCCTCCCCGCCGCCGCCGAGAATTGGCCATCGACTTACTGTGAGCCGGGCGCAGTTCGGATCACCTTCACCGCCGGTTATGCCGCCGTGCCGAAGTCTATCAAGCAGGCTATCCTGCTGATGGTCGCGCATTGGTATGAGAACCGCGAAGAAACCAGCGCCATCAAGCTGGTCAACATGCCGACAGCGGCGAAATCGCTGCTTATGCCTCATCGCTGTTGGCGCTGACCTTCACAACCTCGATTAGGAGGGCTTTATGGCCGACCCATTTAATGATTTGCGGCCGACGACATCGTCTTTTGGCCGATTCGCTCGCATTGTTTCTCCCGGCCCTACCGACCTTGATCCGGTTGCCAAGGCGGTGATTTGCTTAACCGCGGGTGATATTACCATCGTCCCAGACGGCAACGACAATGCGGTGACTGTGGCATTTGTCGGTGTTTCTGCAGGCTTCATTCCTCCATACCGAGTTCGGCGGGTGACGGCGGCAACAGCCACCGTGGCGACGATCGACGGCTAATCGCACCTCGGCGCTGACCGCGGCCGACCTCCCCATTCTTGACCAGGAGCATCTTAGATGCCGCTGACTTCCGAAATTCGCCTCAAGCTTGCCGCGACGCAGACCGCCGCCAATGACCTCGGCGTGCCGACGTTCTCGCCGCTGCTGGAGCTTGTGGCACAGCTCACCAACGGCGTCGGCGTGAGCCAGGCCGACCTGATCTTCACCGACGAGCGCACCCTCGCCCTGTCCGGCACCGATGACCTCGACCTCTATGGTGTGCTCCAGTCCGCGTTCGGCGCGACGCTGAATATGGCCGAGATCGTCGCCATCTTCATCGTCAACAAGCCCAAGACCATCGGCGTCGCCGCGAGCCTGGGCACCCTGACCGTTGGCGTCGGCACCAACCCGTTCCTCGGCTTCCTGACCGGCACCACCCCTGCCATTCGCGCCATCGGCCCCGGCGGCTTCTTGGCCCTCTACAACCCGGACAACGCCGGCCTCGGCACCGTGACCGCCTCCACCGCCGACATCCTCCGGATCGCCAACTCCTCGGCCGGCATCTCGACGTACCAGATCGGCATCCTGGCCCGCAGTTCCTGATGCCCTGGGTTCGGTTTTTCGAGCCCTTCGACTTCAAGCCGAAGAAGGCGATCACGATCGCCTATCCCGCTGGTTTTTCTGGGCTGGTGACGCAGCAATGCGCCACCGCCGTCACGTCCGCCGGCACCGGCGAGCTAATCGAGAGGCCAGCCGATGGCGGGAGGCGAACTGCGCGGCATAGTCGCGTGGGAATACCGGATGGCGGTGAATGACCGCTTGGGCGACCCGAATTCCGGCCCATGGGCCGAGGCATTCCGGTGCTCGGCGCGGCTCACGCCGCTGGTCGGTTCCGAAGCCGTGATCGCGTCCCGGCTGCAGGGCGTCCAGCCCTACTTGATCCGAGTCAGGGTCTCGTCGCAGACGCGGCAGATCACGACCGAGTGGCGCGCCCGGAACGCCCGAACCGGCGTCGAAATGGCGATCAAGACCATCTCGAACCGCGATGAGAAGGGCCAGTTCCTCGACATCATGGCCGTCGAAGGGATCGCAGCCTGATGGCGACGACCAAAATCCTCGGCCTCGCCAAGCTGGAGCGAAAGCTCAAGCGACTTCCGGAAGCGGTAAAAGAAGAGATCAAAACCGCGATGGCAAAACAGGCGGACAACATTGTTCGCCTCGCAAAGTCACTCGTGCCGGTCGACAGTCACGACCTCCAAGACTCCATCGGATGGACGTGGGGGAAAGTCCCGAAGGGATCCATAACAATCGGGAAGTTCGTCGGGTCAAAACTTGGCGCCGATTTGACGCTCACGATCTTCGCCGGCAACGAGGCAGCATACTATGCACGCTGGGTCGAGTTTGGCACGGCGGCGACCGGCTTCGTGGCAAGTCGCGAGAACCGCAAATACAAGAGCGTCGTCGTGATGACGCGCGAGCTGCAGCCGCACGCAGCAACCCCGGCGCAGCCCTTCTTCTATCCGGCATACAAGGCCAATCGGAAGTCAGCCAAGGCTGCGATCCGTAGGGCCATCAACTCTGCCGCGAAGAAGGTTGCCGCGTCATGATTGACCCCATCCTGGAGATTCAGGGCGCCATCCTCACGCGCCTTCTAGCCTCGCCAGAGGTGACGAGGCTTGTCGGGCAGCGTATCTATCAAGTGGTGCCCCGCGGCGCGAGCGGACAGCCCACAGCGGACTTTCCCTATCTGAGCTTCGGCCCGTCTGACCTCACGGGGGACGACGCCGATTGCGTCACCGCCTTCGAGTTCAGCATTCAAATCGATGCATGGGCGCGAGACGGCGGTATGCCACAAGGTCGCGCCATCTCTCAGGCTGTCCGGACGGCACTCCACGACTACGATCTCCCCTTGGTGGACAACGCCCTGGTGCTGCTTGAGCATCGCCAGACGCGCGGGCTCCGAGACCCAGACGGCAAGACTTATCATGCCGTCATCGAAATAACCGGCGTCGTCGAGCAGCCATAGCGCGCGAGCCACCTTCCTCATCCGCACATATAGGCTCGCTCACGCGGGCCTTTTTCTTTTGGAGGCCAGCGTGACGGCACCCGTAACTGCTCGCTATGGTAAATTTCGCATTCTTCTCGGCGACGGCAACACCCCAGAGGTTTTTGCCGCGCCGTGCGGATTTACCTCGAAGTCCCTTCAGCTTTCCAAGAACCTCTCCGAGGTGTCGATCCCTGATTGCGACGACCCCGATGCCCCGATCAACATCGGCCGCGACGTGGAAAGTCTCTCGGCCTCGATCTCCGGCGAGGGCGTCCTCGCTGCCGCCTCGATCGGCAAGTGGCTCGCCGCCTATCAGAGCACGGAATCGATCAACGTGAAGGTCGAAGTCGAGTTCTCGGTCGGCATCGTCACCTTTAGCGGTGCGATGCACATGTCGTCGCTGAGCCTCGGCGCCGAGCAGGGTGGCCGCGTCACAATCTCGGTCGAGATGCAGAGCGATGGCGCCCTGACGCCCGTGAGCACGATCGCCTGATGTCAAACCGCGACGGGAAGCTAACGCGGACGGTCGCCGGCGAGACCTGCGTCTTCCGGCTGGCCTGGGCTCAGCTCATCGACATGCAAGACGCTCTCGATGCCGGCCCGTTTGTCGTGCTGCAGCGCCTCGAAAGCGCGGCATGGAAGGTCTCCGACGTGACGGTCGTGCTGGCGCTCGGCCTGATTGGGGGCGGCATGGATGTCCCATCCGCCGCCGAGAGGGTTGGGGAATGGGTGTCGGCGGAGTCCGGCATCCTGCCTTTTGAAAACGCCCTCCTTGCCCGAGCGGTCCTATCCGCCGGGCTGGTCGGCGCGCCGGAGGAGGACTCGGGAAACGTCGAAGCGGTGGATCCGGAGGAGATCGCTTTGACGATCTCCCGAACGGTAAGTTCAGGTTCGCCGCGGTTTACGCAGCCGGAGCCGTTATAGGCTTCGCCCCGCAGCAGGTGAACGCCATGTCCATGTGGCAGTTCATGACCGCGATCGACGGTTATGTGCAGGCGAACAACCCGGAAGACGCCAAGAAGCTGTCGTCATCCGAAGAACTCGACCTGTGGAACATGGTCAAGGATGGCTAGCGGATCGCGGCGAGCGTCAAGCCGCAGTCCGAAAGACCGCGCTCGATCCTGTTGAGATCCTCCACGCTTCCAGTCTTGAACTCGCGCGCCACGGCAATCGCCGCGTCGCACACCGCGGCCTTCTTCGTTGCGTCAATCGCGGCGAGCGCCCGCTGCGAGAACGCCCGCGCGGCTTCGTCGGCGCCCCTCTGCCTCAGCATCTGATTCCCCATGAAGCCCAATGCCGCAAGGCATGTGACGGCGACGAGCACATAGAGAACTGACTTCATGGCGACTGATCTCGAAAAGCTGGTTGTCCAACTCGGCGCCAACATAAAGAATTATCAAGACGATCTCAACAAGGCATATGGGGTAACGACCAAGCAGGCGCGGGCGATCGAAAAACGCTTCGCCGCCATGGGTAAAAATCTCGACGGCATCGGCCGGACGGCGGCGCGCAGTTTGATCGCCCCGCTCGCGGGCATCGGCGCTGCGCTCGGCGTGCGCGAGATCATCTCGTATGCCGATGCGTGGACGAAGGCCAAGAACAGCCTCGCCGTGGCGGGCGTCGTGGGCGCCAAGCAGGCCGACGTGCTGGAGCGCCTGTTCCAGTCGGCTCAGGCAAATGGCGCGCCCATCGAGGCGCTTGCCGGCCTGTTCGGTAAGGCGGCGCAGGCGTCCGACAGCCTGGGCGCATCGCAGGAAGAACTCATCAAGTTCAGCGACGGCGTAGCGGTCGCGCTGCGGGTCGCGGGGGCGGGCGCAAGCCAGTCGCAGGGCGCGCTGACGCAGCTCGGCCAATTGCTCGGCTCCGCGCGCGTGCAGGCCGAGGAATTCAATTCGGTGAACGAGGGCGCCCGCCCGATCTTGATCGCCGTAGCAAACGGCCTGGATGCCGCCGGCGGGTCGGTCAACAAGCTGAAGCAACTCGTCAATGACGGAAAGGTCTCTGGCCAGCAGTTCTTCCAGGCCTTTTTGAAGGGTCTGCCAACGATTCAGGCCATGGCGGCCAACGCCACTCAGACCATCGAACAGGGTGTCACGAAGGTCAACAACGCCTTCACGAAATACATCGGTCAGACCGACGAAAGCCTGAGCGGCTCCCAGCGTCTCGTCGCCGGACTCAATGCGCTGGCGGACAACTTCGAGGGCACGGCTGACGTCGTGCTGCAGTTGGCGGGGATCATCGCCGGTGCGCTCGTCGGACGCTCGATCGCCGGCATGATTGTCAAGCTCGGCCTCGCCACGACCGCCCTCGCCAAATTCGTCGGATCGCTTCGTGCTGCGATGGCTGTCGGCAGTGTTTCCACCGCTATCGGCGGGCTTTCTGCGGTGGCTGGCCCTCTCGGTGTGATCATCGGCGGCACGGTCGTCGCGGCTTTGGCGCTGTTCTCTGGCAGCAGTGAGACGGCAAGCGCCGGCGCCCGAACCTATGCCGAGGCGCTGAAGCTGGTGGAGGCGGCTGCCAAGACCGCTGCGCCCGCCATCGACAACCTTTCTGCGTCTCAGGACGCGCAGTTTAAGAACTCGCTCGCCGCCGGGGCAGAGGCAGGCGCGGCAAAGATCGCCGAGGCGAAGGAGGAGGCGCTAAACCTCCTTGCTGCATTCTCGCAAGTGCAGTCGATGAGCCTGATCACCGAGGCCCAGTATACCGAACTTGCTCGTCTTCATGATGGCATCGAGTCCGGCAAGGTGTCGGCGATCGATGCGAAGAATTCGCTCTATGCGATGGCGAACGCAGACTACAATTTCCAGGAAGTCGCCGACGCGATTGGGCCAATACTGCAGGCCCTCGCGAACGCTATCGCTTCGACTGGGCTCCTGAAGGCGAACCTCGCGGCAATCGGCGGTGTGTCGTTTCGAGGCGCTGAAAACGCATCGATGGCGAGCTACGACAAGATGGTCGCATCCGGCTCCGCCTTCCTGAAGGAAGCCGAGCGCCGGGCGAGTCTGACCAAGGACCAACTCGCGCTCGAAACACAGATCGCGGAAGTCCGGAAGGAAGCACTGGCGGCGGGCGCGTCGCTGACTGAGGCGCAGATCAAGGCCCTTGCGCAGACGCAACTGGCCGGCGACGCAGGCCGCAAGGGCGAGGGGAAATCCAAGAAAGTTCCTCGCAACGCCGACAGCAGGTTCGACCAAGATATTCAGGGCATCCGCGATCGAACCGCCGCCCTAGCGGCAGAGATGCAGATGGTCGGCATGTCGACCGAACAGCAAGAGGCCCGGCGAATCGCGCTCGACCTGGAACAGCAGGCCCTCATTGACCTGCGCGAGGAGGCGCGACGCAAGGGCGAGACCGATCTCGCCGGTATCGAATTGTCGCCGTCCCAAGTGCAGGCGATCAACGACGTTTCCGAAGCCTACGCCAAGCAGGCGGAAGCGCTGCGACTGACTCAGGAATCCTTCGACAATGCCAAGGGCATCACAAAGGACGTCTTTAGTGGGCTCTTGGGCGATCTCCGCAACGGCGCCTCACTGACCGACGCACTGACCAATGCGGTGAACCGGCTGACGGACCGCCTCCTTGATATGGCGCTCGACGCTGCGATCGAGGCTCTATTCAAGAATCTGGCCAGCAGTTTCGCTGGCGGTTTTGGCGGCTTCACCGGCTTCAATGGAACCGGCGGCACACCCGGCGGACTGCTGGGTCACAACGCCCAAGGCACGCAAAATTGGCGTGGTGGGCCGACGTGGGTCGGCGAGAGCGGCCCGGAAGTTGTGGACGCCCCCAAGGGCGCGAGGATCACCCCGAACCACGCGCTGAGGGCACCGAGCCTGCCGAAGGTGGCCGGCGGTGGCGGCAGTCGGACCCAGGTCATCGTCAATGCCCCGCCCGGCTCGGAAGTCTCGCAGAAGCGCGAAAGCAGCCGCGACAACGGCATCGACCTCGAGCGGATCGTCATCGGGATCCAGATGCGAGCCGAGGGTCGCGGCGATTACGACGCGGTCCGCCGCCAGCGCACCGGCGTAAGGCCGACTCCAATTAAGAGGTGATCAATGGCTGACCCGTTTTTCCCGGGCGACCTACCGAGCTGTCCAACGCTCGGCGGGTGGTCCGGGGAAGAAGTCGAGAACTATGTCGAGTTCAAGCCTGACACCGGCGGCGGCAAGCGCCGGCGCCGGACCACGGCGGAGACAGAGACCCGCGAGGTGAACCTCGCCCGCTACACCACCGAGCAGCGCGACAAGCTGCGCACGTTCCGGCGTGTCGACCTCAAGAGCGGCAGCCTGCCGTTCATGTATCCAGAGCCAGGCGGCAGGTATTTTCGCTGCCTGATGTCGCCGATCAAGTGGCGGCTCGTGTCGCCCGGCAAATACGAAATCGGCCTGACCCTCACGATACTGCCATACTGATATGGCTGCACCTGTCCCGTTTTCCATTCGCTCTGGGCTCGAAGACACCTATTCCGGCGACGTCATGCTGCACGCGATCAAGATCGAAAGCGATCTGATCGAGGGCGGCTCGTTGTGCTTGATCGGCGACTCGGTCCCATACACCTACAATGGCCTGACATGGAACCCGATCGCCGACCTCATCACCAAGGTGACATGGATGTCGGATGGCGACGGACCGCCACGCGCCAAGATTGAGATTCAGAACGTCGACCAAGAGATCGGCGATACGGTCCAAGCGCTGACCGACAGCCCGATCATCTCCATGTTTTTGTGGTATTCGACCGACTTCGACCTGACGGTTATTCCTCGGGTCCCGATCGGAACACCGCAGGTTTACAGGCTCGCCGAGCATCTGAAGCTGTCAAATGTCCGATGCGACGTGTTTTCGCTTTCCGCTGATCTTTCATCGTTCGACTACACCCGCGCGATCGCCGGCTATCGCGCGATCCCGTCGCTCACGCCGGGGATGTACCTGTGATTCACGACCTCGCGACGTGGCAGACCGCCGATTGCACCTGGGTTTCGAAGTATCTTGCGCACTCGTGGTTCGAGTGCCGGGGCTGCTGGGGCATTCCGCGCTGGGTCTACCGAGACGAGCTTGGCATTGAACTGCCGAGCTACTCCGGCATAAGCGGCGCCAGCATTGCGATTGCTGCCAGGGCGCAAGTCATGATGCGGGACGGCTTCGCCGCACCCTGGGTCGAAGCTGCTGGACCTCTGCAGCCATTTGACATCGTCGCCATGAAAGACCGGGCCGCGATACCCGGCGGCTTCGCTGTCATCCCGGACCACGTCGGCGTCCTCGTGCCATGGCGCACCGGGCCGCGCCGCGTCGAGCTTCGCATCCTGCACGTCGAAGGCTCCGCCATGTCTCAGGCGGTCTCGATGGACCACCCGTCCATGGCGGCGCGCATCGCGCATATTCGAAGGCACAGCACCCTCGCATGAACGCTCTGACCGTACTGCCGACCCGCCCGAAACACAGGCGGCGGGCGAACCCGCGCGCCGGCGCCATCGTGGCATGGCAGCGCGATCCGCTGAAGCTCGACAACCTTTGGATCGAGCACATCAAAGCCGGGCAGACCATCGCCGACATCGTCGGCATGGCGCCTGAACTTCCGACTCGGTTCTGGAAATGGGGCCAGGTTCTCCTGGTCCGGATGGTCCAGCGCCCGGACGGGACCGTCGATAGCTTCGAATGGGCCGTGCCGCGCGAGAATTGGGACGCGGTGCGCCCGGTGCTCGACGGCACCATCACCGTCGTCATGACGATGCCCTTCATGAAGGGCGGCGGCGGTGGAGGTGGTGCCAAGCAGATCGGCATGATCATCGCGTCAATCGCGCTGATCGTCCTCACCGCAGGCGTCGGCGCCATCGGCATCCCGGCGCTCGGCATTGCCGGTGGGTCGTGGGCCGCTATGGCCGCCGCTGGCGCCATCGGCGCGATCGGGCAGCTCGCTATCAAGGCAATGGCGCCCCCGCCTGTCGTCGCGAAGGAGCCGGGCAAGGTAGAGAAGGACGCGGCCTCGGTCGACGGCGCGATCATGTCGCCGGGCGACTCCATCGCGTTCGCTGGCTCTGGTACCAATCGCATCTACCTGCAGCCACTCGCGCCATCTTTCGTCGAGCGCATCAATGGCGACGAGTACGCCTATTTCATCGGCGGTCTCTCTGAGCGCCATGCCATTTCCGATGTGTGCAACGCCGGGTCAACCCTCGCCGACGTGGAAGGTTTCGAATACGCGATCCGAGAAGGCGGCAGCGGTTCGGCGCCGCTCTCCCTCGTGACAAAAATGGCGAACACAAAGGCGATTCAGCGCAAGCTAACATCCCACAATGTCGACCCTGAAAATACAAGCATCATTCGCGCGCCGGCCACCTCGAATCTTCCGCGATGGGAGCGTGTAACGACGCGCCGAAATTGGGATGAGATTTGGTTCGATCTCGACTGGTTTAGTGGGCTCTACAACACCGACGCGGCCAACTACGTTGCGGGTGCCGTAATACGCATCCGGGCCAGGCTGCGCGGCACCACCACGTGGCGTAACTTTCCCGAACTGCACCTCGCAAACGACACCAGGTCTCCGCTTCGGAAGTGCATCCGGTGGCGCAGGACGGCGACTGAGCCGAGTTTTTCAACCTCGGCTATCCCGTCCGCAAACGGGTGGACGATCGCGTACGGTCGTGGCGCCCCGGCAACCGGACCAAATGTCGGAGCCTGGGAAGCTGATGCCTATTTCTCCAGCGTCCCATTGACGAGTGGAAATCCGGTGGGGATGTGGCGCAACCTGGTGTCACCGATCTTGCACACACAGTTGTTCGCGGAGGATGTTGACTTTTACCTTGACCCGGCCGAGTGGCCAATCGGCGAATATGAAGTGGAGTTCAAGAGGGGCTATCCATTCTTCCCTCAATACTGGGGAAAAACCACATATACGTACAATGGCGTCATCCGAGATATGTTCGGTTACAACTCGGCCGGCGGCCAGAACCACCTGCCAAACGATCAGTCAAGGTTCGTCCATGACGTGATGTTGACAAGGCTGGAAAGCGTCAAGCTGGCCACCCCCCTGCCGCAGCCGGATAAGTTCGCCACGGTCGAGGTGCGGGCCAAAAACGCCGCCATCTCGCAGGTTTCCTGCCTTGCCGCTCGCTACGTCAACGACTGGGACGGCGTCGGCTGGAACATGCCGACGATCACGAGCAACCCGGCGCCGCACTTCCGCGATGCGCTGGTCGGCGTGCTGAATCCAAACCCGCTCCCGGTTGCGCTTCTGCGCAACCAACAGGTGGTCGACTGGCGGCAGGAATGCATCGACCAGAACTATACCTGCTCCACCGTCATCACTGGCAGCACGATCTACGACTGGATCACGATCCTAGTCGGGTGCGGCTATGCGCGACTGCGGCAGGCCGATCAATGGGGGGTGATCTACGATTACGATCGAACCGCGCTCCTGCCGGAGGGCGTCTTCACCCAGGCGAATTCGAGCGGCTTACGCTGGGAGAAACCGTTCTCCGAACTCCCGGACGCGTTCCGCGGAAACTTCCGCGACGCCGACCTTGATGGCGAGTACACCGACGACCCGCCGATCGTATATCGGGCCGGGCGCGAGGGTGGTCCAAAGATCGAGGAAAACACCTACGAAGGGCTCAACAATCGAGCGGACGTCATCAAGAGGATGACGATCGACTTCCGCCAGCTCACGCAGCGGGCCACGACCTACTCTTTCGAGGCTGATGCCGAATCAGTCTGGTGCGAGCGTGGCGATCTGATCGCGATCCAGAACGACATCATCCTCAAGCGCTCCAGTTCCGGGCGCGTCGTTTCGAAGATCGTGGTCGGCACGAACATCGTCGGCTTCGTTCTCGACAGCGAGATTGAAATCGAGGCCGGCGGAATCGACTGGCTCGGCGTGCCGAACTGGCTCGCTATGCCGGATTGGCTCGGTGGCGGCGCTTCAACCGGACTACTAGTTCGCCGGCGCCGAGTGAACGGCGATCCAGGCGATGTCTACAGCGTCCACTCCGTTGCCTCGGCGGTCGGCAACGTCGTCACCCTGGTGACGCCGATTTCGGACGACGTGGCGATCGACAAGGATTGCATGTGGTGGTCCGGCCCTGCGGGGCAAGAGATGATTCGGGCAATCGTCGATGACATCCAATATTCCGGCGATATGCAGGCCACGGTGTCAGCCGTGCCAGAAGCACCCGGCATACTAATGGGGAACACATTACCTCCTGATGGCTATTCATTCTTATCTGGTGAGACAGATGACGGGGGCAATCAGACCCTATACGGCCTTGATGGCGCCGGCTTGTACGAAGCACTAGTTGGATTGAACTGAATATGACCATCCGCGGCATTAGCAATACGGCGCCCTACACCGGTCAGAACGCGCGAAACGACATCCACAACCAGCTTACAGCGCTGTGGAATTCGGTTCCGCTTGTTCCGACCGGTGTGTCAGGCACCAACACCATCCTGGGGACGTGCGACCCTCCGATTGCCGGTTATGTGGACGGGCAATCCTTCTTCCTCACCATGGTCGGCGCGAACTCCAGCACGACCGTCAACGTCAACATCGACGGAAAGGGCAACCGCCCGCTTGTCGACCCAGACAACGTCGCGCTGCCGGTCAACACCACGGCGGCGGGCCGCAACGAGTTGGTCCGGTACAACGCCACGCTCAGCAAGTTCATCCTGATGCGGGCGACGCGCCTGCCCTGGGACATGCAGGTCGCGGCCTCGGATGAGACCTCGGCCATCGCGGCGGCGACGAACAAGGTCCGCTGGCGCATGCCGCGGCTCATCACCGGCATGTCGGTGCGGGCCTCGCTCGCGACGGCGCAGACCTCGGGAAGCATCTTCACGGTCGACATCCACAAGAACGGCGTGTCGATCCTGTCCACCAAGCTGACCATCGACAACACCGAGAAGACCAGCGTCACCGCGGCCACCGCGGCCGTGATTTCCGACACTGTGTGGACCGACGATGCCGAGTTCAGCATCGACGTCGACCAGATCGGAGACGGCACCGCCAGGGGGCTCAAGGTTGTTCTATTGGGGACGACCCTTGCATGAGCTTCCTCCTGAACCACTACAGCTTCGGCGTCGTGGCCGGCCCGGTGTTTACGACGCCGCCGGTCCTGACAGTCGCATCGGGTAGCGGCTACGTCGGGTCGACTCTCTCCTGGACTGTCGGCACCGCCAGTGCTGGCACGCCGACCGCGGCTCTGTATGGCGATGGCCTGCCGATCATCGGCGCCACCTCGCCGTATCTGGTTCCGATCGGCTACAATGGCGCCGAGTTCCACGTCGTCGCCACCGTCACCAGCGGCGGCGTTAGCAATACGGCGCCGTCCAACTCGATTCACCTCTGGGTGCCGCAGGATCTTGACGCCATCGCTGCCGACATCCGGATGTCGCAGTCCGGCGTCTCGCTGCTCGGCTCGCTTGTGACTGGCTGGGACAGCCACACAGGTGGGACTGCGACGCAGGGCCTTTCGACGTCGTGCCCCGCCTATAGCGCGACCAGTTTCGGCGGCTTCCCCGGCATCACGTTCGACGGAACCGACGACTTCCTGGTGACGACCCGAAACACTGCGGGCCAGGCGAAGCGCTGCGTCATCATCGTTGGATCGATCGCTGCCTCGAAGATCAACGGTTTCTACTCCGGCGACTCGATCGGGCAGTACTACCTATCCACGAATTCGGACGCGATGGCGAAAATCTGGGTCACCGCGGCAAATAGCACGCAAGTCGCCATCAGTTCGGCCGCCATCCCGCTCGGCACCAATTTCGTCATCGTTGCCGAGACCGAACTCGGCGGGACGTATTCGTTTCGATACAACGGCGCATCCAAGGGCACAGGCTCCACCACGACTGCCGCGTTTGCTGCCTCTGGTGGCCCGATGCGCATCGGTGGTGCCGCTGGTGGTTACCTCAACGGCACGCTCGCCGCGGTGATCGACTGCTCTGACTTCCCGAGCGCCGGCGACATCGAGAAGATCGAAGGCTGGGCAGCCCATCAGTTCCCCGGCGCGATCGCGCTCGACGGCGCACATCCCTACCTCTCCAGCCCGCCCACGGTGTGACGCATGGCCATTATCGCCCCTCCGGACTCCGTCGCCCGTGACGAGGACTGGATCGAGAGCATCGTGTTCGAAGACCCGGATGGTCAGGAACAGGACTACACCGACACCGAGGTGATCATCACACTTCGAAACAAGGATGACTCGAGCATCTTCATCGTTGCTCGGCTCTCCACCGGAGAGATTGAAGTCGACACACTGGTCGGCTCACGGATCGAGTTCACCTCGACCATCGAAAAGGAAGCCTTCGCCGCAGCCTGTCCGCGCGGCGACTACGACATGCTGCTGCAATTGTCGCAGGATGGGAACCAGCAGGACATTTTGACTGCGCAACGCAAGGTGCGGAACGGGATCGGCGAATGAACATCACGGTCACCAACAATAAAGGCCCGCGTGGCCGCACCGGCCCCCGAGGGGACGTAACCCCGGAGGCTGAAGCTGCGCGGGACGCGGCGCAAGGTTATGCAGATATTGCCGCTTCGGTTACCGATGTCATAGATTTGCCCAGCCGGGTGTTGGCCGAAATGGCGGATCTTCCGGCTGCTCGCAAGGTGGCCCGCCTCTTGGGCTATGCTGCGGCAGGAGCCGGCGGGGCCTTATACCAACGGGTAGCTGCGGAGCCGACCCATTCCGGCAAATTCCGCTCAACAGACCGTGCCCTTCCGAACGGCTCCACCGACAACACCAACGGGGGCTGGTGGGCGCTTGCCGAGGAACGCATCTCGGTGACGATGTTCGGGGCCGTTGGCGACGGCGTGACCGATGACACCGCCGCCATGCAAGCTGCGATCGACTTCTGCGCCACCGTGGGCATCCCCGTACTGTCCATCCCGGCGGGCGTCTGGATGTGCTCGGGGCTGGTGCTGAAGTCGGGCGTCACCCTTAAGGGGGAACAACGGTCAGGGTCGATCCTCCGCAAATATGGCATGGGGGCCACCCCCGTCGTCACCACATCCTCGCTGGCGGCGAACAACGATATCGGCATCGCCGATCT
The DNA here is from genome assembly GCA_041287585.1 of Xanthobacteraceae bacterium. Classification (GTDB taxonomy): domain Bacteria; phylum Pseudomonadota; class Alphaproteobacteria; order Rhizobiales; family Xanthobacteraceae; genus Ancylobacter. The sequence goes on along the minus strand of JBGGNI010000062.1, from coordinate 35,000 downwards.
TGAGGTCGACGGCATCTCGATCGCCTCGATCGACCAATCACTGATCCACATCAACTATCCCGGCCAGCGGGTCACCATCTCCGGCGTCACGCTGCGAAACGGCATGAACCGATGGGCGCTGCGTATCAGCGGCGGCGCGGTTCCCCACACGAACCTCCAAGTCCTGGGCTGCCAGATCGTCAACTGTCCGCAGGGCGGCCTCATATTCCTGCCGACCGTCAAGGGCAGCAACGGCACCGATGTCCTGGGTTGCACTTTCGACGGCGTCGGCCACAACATCTTGTCTCTGCACGATGTCGACACGGGAAACAACGACACGCGGTGGGACTGCAACTTCAATGTCCGCGTCAACGACAATGTCATCAAGAACGTACTTCTAACCGGGGAAAATGGGCCGATTCCCTTCGAAGTCTGGGGGGCGACCGGTTACCAGTGCATGCGAAACATGATCGACGGCGGCACCCGTGGCCTGTCCGGCGGAGGGAATGCTCAAGATTTCGAGGTTGCGTACAATCTCGTCAAGGAGCAGACGATATATGGTTGCGAGGCGGGTCAAGCGCGGCGCGGTACGATCCACGACAATACCTTCATTCGCTGCAAGACCGGGATAACCTATACTGGCGGCAATATAGAGGTCAGTAAAGTATCGATAGATCGGAACACGTTCATCGGCACCGGTGCGCTGAGCTACGACAGTGTCAATGCACCCTGCATCGTTGACTTAAAGAGTAGCACGAACACCGTCCGGGACGTTGCGATCCGCAACAACCGCATCCTCTCGCCGGAGTATTGCCGCTACGCCATCAACGCCATCGGCTCCGATCCGAGTCCGTCGATTTCGTTCGGCGGCGGCGGGACGGGGGCTGAGGCGAGCGCGACGCTCAAGGCGGTAAGTGGCCGGATTGTCAGCCCAGGCAGTGGATACACGTCAGCACCGACCTTATCGGTGGTTGGGGGTGGCGGCACCGGGGTTACGGCGACGGCGGCCGTCTCCGGCGGCAAGATCACGGGTGTCACGATTACCGGCGACGGCTCCGGATCGACCTATACGACCGACCCGGAGGTGATCGTTTCGGGCGGTGGCGGGGCGGGCGGCCAGATCGAAATCCGCATGGGTATCGACGCGGTCACCGTAACCAACGGCGGCACCGGGTATTCATCTCCCACCGTCTCCATCTCCGGCAATGGTGGTACCGGGGCCACAGCCACCGCATCGCAGAGTGGTGGTGTGATCACTGCGGTGGCGGTCTCTAACGCGGGCGCTGGGTTCGGCCGAGGAAGCACCATCGTTGTCGACGACAATGAGATCTATCTCGACACAGTGTCTTCGGCGCTCATCGGCATATCGCTCGGCGGTGCTCATGTGTGGTGCCGGGGCAACAAGATAATTCGATCTGCCTCGTTTGACGCGACACACTACGCCGCGGCCACTGAGGGCATGACGCTGCTGCGGGTGCCTGCGGTTCGCTCGGCGGCGAACGCGCCGGTGTTTCTCATCGAGCGCAATACCCTTGAGATGCTCGGCTCGAACGGCGGCCAAGCTGCGATAGGGATCGGCCGCTCGGCATCAGCCGCACCGATGCGCGGCATCATCGTGCGCGGCAACATACTACGGGGCAACCTGACAAATTGGGCTTACATCGCCGATACATCTGGCGACACGATCCTCCAGGGTAACGACACCTCTGGCACCACCAACTCGGCCAACCTGGACGCCGCGCTCGTCTACAAGGATACGGTGCGTCGTTACTCGGGAGCCGCTGCCCCGACGACTGGCACATGGCGTCGTGGCGATGTGGTGTCGAATGAGAGCCCCTCGGCTGCTGGCGTGCCGGGCTGGGTCTGCGTGACGGCAGGGTCGCCCGGCACATGGCGCGCTATGGCGGCCCTAGCCGCTTGATTTTTTGCCCACGCGTCGGCTCCAGCGCCGCCGTTATCATGCACATCGCTCAGTGCGACGACGCCACGACCGAGTGGCTGCGCGGCCCAATGTCCGCCGGCACCTACGTGAACCTCACAGGAAAGATCGACGGATGACCGGGGAAATTGACCAAGGGCCGCTGCGCTCGCTCACGCACGCGGTTGGCCACATAGCGGACGGCAAGTGGGGTCGCCAGCCGGTCGGCGAGATGCTCACTTCGCCGCGCCTCGCAACGTGGCACCGCAAGGTCGAAGAGCAGATCGTAGACACCATCGTACTCGTCGTCGGCGACAGCACCGGTGTCGAGAGTAGCCCGGCGCGCTGGGTGCAGCGGTTGTGCGACAAGATCGCCGCGCAATGGCCAACGCACTCGGTCTACCGTCACCCTTGGGACGACGCCACCAAGACCTACCCCGGCGGCAGCGTCGTCACGGTGCAGACCGGCAGCGGAAGCCGCAACATCCGTGTGTACAATTGCAGCGTATCCGGCCAGGTTATCGCCTATGTGCGCGATAATGCCCTAACAATCATCAACGGCATCACGCCGGACATCATCATCTATAACTACGGCCACAACTCGCCGCAGGATTTGGTCAATTACCGCGCCATCACACATCAGGGCGTCGGATCGCTGGCGGCGAGGTTCCCGGATGTGGCGCTCGTCATGACGCTGCAAAACCCGCGCGCCACGATCACCACGGGCGTGACGCTGTCGACCGATTATGCCCCAGACCAGGTGCGGCAACGGGCCAATTTCGAGTACGCTATGGCGGAAGGGCTGCCGGTCGCGAATGTCAACGACGCCTTCCGGGCCTATGGCGACTACAACGCCGATCTTCTCACCGATGGTCTGCACCCGAATGCCGCGGGCTCCCAGCTCTGGGCCGACGTCGCATGGGGCGCCATCGGCCCCAAGGGCGGCATCGTGGCGCCTCCGCAATCGGAGGGGCGCCTGTCGCGCATATGGGTACCGGCGACGCAGTTCCTGGCGCTGACCGGCTCGCCGGCTCTCGCGATCCAGCACGGCATGCCGTGTTGGGCACTCGACCCCAGCACGGCGGAGGAGATAAGCTGCATCGCCGACTGGCCCAGCGACTGGCGCTGCGTCAACGTCGATGTCTTCTGTTCGACGGCAACCGCGCCGTCTGGCGGCTCGCAGACCGCCGTCTTGGCGTTGGCTTTTCAGTACGCTTCGAACGCCCCCGCCACCACAGGTTCACAGACCATCGGCACTTGGACCGTGAACGGCGCCGGCAATATCGCCGTCAGTATGAGCACCACCGCAAACAGAACCACGCTCTCGACCGTCTGGGAGCGGGGGACGCCGAGCCAACGGCCTCTCGCTCTCCGACTCACGCGCGTCGCGGCCGATGCCTCGGACGACTTGCCGCAGGATCTGCTGGTGTTCGGCATGATGATCCATCGGATGTATTGAGGCGACGAAATGAACCTCTCTCTTGAGTCTTCCCTCGGCGCCCGGCGTGCCGCAGGTGGCGCCCTGTTGGGCTTTTTCGCGGACGGCGCGGACGGGCTGCTGCTCGACCTTACCAAGACGGATGGCCGCAATTTTCAGACCTCGCTCGGCGTCGGGGCGGTCTCGGCAATCGCCGATCCGATCGGGCTCGCGCTCGACACTCATGCATGGGCCGGCAAGACGCTGGCGCAAGTCATGGCTGCGCAGCCCGATATTGTGATCAACGGCGGGTTCGCCGCTGATACGAACTGGGTAAAATCCGCGGGCGCAACTATTTCTGGCGGGTTGTTTAACTGCAATGTCGCGGCATTCGCGCTGACATCACAGGCTTATGCTTTAGAGACCGGCGCGCTGTATCGCGTTTCCTATAGTATCGTCGCCTACACATCAGGTAGCGTGCGGGTCAATTTCGGAGGTGGCGCGCAGAGCAATGGCACCGTGCAAAGTTCGGTTGGCGACTATGTCGATTATATTGCCCCGGTGTCCGGCAACAACTCGATATGGATACAGGCTGCGGGCTCGGGGTTCGTTGGTTCGGTCGATAATGTCTCGATCAAAAAGGTGCCTAGCAATTACGGCCGGCAGTCCACCACCGGCGCCCGTCCAACCCTGCAAACGACCGGCGCGCGCTTTGACGCGAGCGACGACAACCTCTTGACCAACTATCTGGCGCTGGCCGGTGCAAACTGCATGGTGGCGCGGGTGACGGTGCCGGCAAGCCTGGCCGGCACGCAGATCATCGCCGGGGCCTCGGGAACCAACGTCAATCGGTTCCAGATCGGCATCAACGCCACGGGCCGGCTGTGTGCCGGGGTCGGCAGCGACGCCACCACGACCATCGTCGGCACCAACGATCTGCGCGGGCAGACGCTGGTGGTCGGCCTGTCGCTGGACGGATCGACGGTGAGGCTGTTCGAGGGCGCGGCTCAAATATACGAGGCGGCGCAGGGCAGCACGCCGACGACCTCGGTGCCGCTGCGCATCGGCGCGCTCAACAATGACGGCGTGGCCGGCTCGTCTTTCGGCGGCGACATCGCTCGCCTAGTTGTCGGCCGCAAGGCGCTGACGCTGTCCGACTATCTGCGCATCCGCGCCGAACTTTAGGAGCGCAGGCCAGCGGCCTGCGGCTTGCTTCACCAACTCTAACCCTCAACCAAAGGAACTCATCATCATGTGGAAGAAGCTTCTCTATGTCGCCGGCGGCCTCGTCGCCCTGAGCGTCGGCTACGGCGTGTTCGGCTTCATCGGCGCGCTCGTCGCGCTCGCTGTGTTCGGCATCGGCGCGCCCAAGGCTGTCGCCTATTTCGACAAGCCGGTCGTGGCGCCCGCCACGGAAGTACCGGCGGCGTAACCCCCCGCGCGGCGCGCGGCGTATCATCCAACCACAAAGGCCCGCTTCGGCGGGCCTTTTTCTTTTCAGAGGACATTATGGCTCGCCGCAATATCAATGCAGCGGGGCGCAAGCTCGTCGAAGATTTCGAGGGCTGCGTCCTATACGTCTACGACGATCTTGTGCCGGGTCGTGGTGGCATCTATCCCGAATGGACCGGCACCAAGCCCCGCGGCACCCTGACCATCGGCTTCGGTCACACCAATGCCGGCAAGCACCCGCTCAAGATCGCCAAGGGCCTCCGCATCACGCGGGACCAGGCCGAGCAGATGCTCGATGTCGACCTTGATCGCGACGAAGACACCGTGGCCCGACTGGTCAAGGTTCGGCTCACCGACAACCAGTTCGCCGCGCTCGTTTCGTTCCAGTATAACACCGGCGCCCTGGCGAAGACCTCCTTCCTGCCGCTGCTCAATGCCGGCGACTATGAGGCGGTCCCGGTGGGACTCCGCAAATACGTCATGAGCAAGGGCAAGCGCCTTCGCGGCTTGGTCCGCCGGCGCGAGGCCGAGGTGTCGCTTTGGCTCCGAGGCGCGCCGGCCATCCCCCGCGGCGAGTGCGCGCCGACCGCCACCGTCATTCCGGACACCCCGGTCGATGAAGTTCCGCTGAAGAAGTCCGGCGTGATCAAGGGCTCGGTCATGGCGGCCATCTCCGGCACCGGCCTCGGCTTCGCCAACGGTGTCGAGGTGGTCGATCAGGTGCAGAGCGGCTGGGATCGTATCTCCGCCGGCAGCGTGCTTGGCGTCGTCGCCGGGTTACTGATCGTGCTCGGCACGGGCTGGTCCATCTATTCCCGATGGGATGCTGCGGGGCGGCCCAAACCCTGGGGGACCTCCGAATGAGCTGGATCTACGCCATCGTCTTCTCGCCGTTCACCTTCATGGCGGCGTTCCTGAATGGCCTCATCGACAACATGTCGCCGTGGATGTGGCTCGCCGCGGCAGTGGCCGCTCTGGTCACCACATGGCCGATCTGGATGCCGATGTGGCGCCGGCTGCCTGAATCCACCCGCGCCATCGTGGTCGCGATTGCCATCGCCATCGGCGCCTATTTCGCCGGACGCAGCCGGGGCGCCGAGGGCGCCATGGCTCGCAACAAAGAGAAAGAGGCGCGCCGTGCGCATGGAATCGAAAAAGGGGCCGCTTCGGCTCGCGATCGTGCTGGCCGTGACGCTATGGGCGGCGGGCTGCACAACGATGATGGGTGGCGGAGACCAGATTAGCGCGGCGTTCTGCAAGTCGTTCGCGCCGATCGTCTGGTCCGTCCGTGACACCGATGCCACGGTGCAACAGGCCAAGGCCCACAACGCTGTCGGGGTGAAGATCTGCGGCTGGCGCCCGAAATGAGCCCCGGTCTCACTCAACCCGAAAGGCTCGCCCGCTTGGAACTTCAATCAGAGCATCACTCTGAGAAGCTCGAGGAGTTCCGCACTGAATCCCGCGAAGCTATCGTCGACGTGCGCACCGACATCGCTCGGGTGCGCGCCGACGTCTCAGCCATCAAGGAAATCATGACCGAGGCGCGCGGAGGCTGGAAGGTCCTCGTACTCGCCGGCGGCCTCGCCGGCTTCCTCGGCACGGTGATGATGTGGTTCTTGAGCAAATTCCTGCCGCTCCTGACCAGCCTTCCCCGGTAAACGAACAAAACACGGGCAGAGTACGGGCAAATCCTAGCCAAACACGGACAGTGTGCTAGAAGCGGAGATGCGCAACGGCTGATTCTCGGTCGCTGCCCGTTTCCGGAGGCTCTCATGCGGAAGACATCCCTTGCCCTGGCCGCTCTCTCGGTGATGGCGCTCGGCGCGTGCCGCATGGAGCGTCTGGCGGACAAACCAGCCGGCTACGCGGTCAAGATCGAACTGGCGGAGGGGCACGGCAGCGGGGTGCATATCGGCGGCGGCTACATCCTGACCGCGGCGCACGTCGCCGCCAAGGCCGAGGAGGGCAAGATCGTGGTCAAGCTCGACAACGGTCGGACCATCGATGCCGATCTGCTCTGGGTCAACGCGGGCTATGACGTCGCGCTGCTTCGCATCCCGGAGGCTGACAAGATAGCCGTCGCGGATCTGTCCTGCCGCGATCCGGCGCTCCATTCGACCATCGTCGGCTATGGCAACCCGCTCGCCATGGAATTCCTGAGCACCAGGGGCGAGGTGGTTTCGACGAACCGAAAATTCGGACCCTGGAAAGAGGTCTATATCGTCGATCAGACCATCGTCATGGGGATGAGCGGCGGGCCGGCGATCCAGAACGGTCATGTCGTCGGCATCATGGTCGGCGTCGTCGCCGCGCCGACATCGGCCGGAGATGGCTCGGTCATCGGGATCGGCTCGGTCGTGCCGGGTTCCGCGATCTGCATGCTGATGGGTAGGACTTAGTCCGCCGGGGCTCGCGCCTCGGCGGCTTTTTTTGTGCCGAAATTTTGAGGGAAACGTGATGATCTTCTTTCTATACCTGCTCGTCTGGTATTTGCTTGGCGCGATCGGCGCCGTGCTTCTGGCCCATTATGACCTTCTGGTCGAAGGCGACATGTCGCTCGGCGAAGTTATCGGGCTGGTGCTCGCGACGACGTTCGGACCGCTGCTTCTGCTGCTCGGCGTCGTCCGGACCGTGATGTATTTCACGCGCCGCCGCTTCGACCTCAATCGCATCGTGTTCCGCTCGCGGTGGGGCCAGTGAGCACCTTCACCGAAGAGGAAGTCGCGGAGGCCGTCGCGCTGCGCGCGGCGCATCCGAACACGTCCGCCGCGGCAGCCGCCGCCGGCATCAACCGCTCGGCGCTGCGCAGGCGGCTCGCGCGCGCCGCCGAGCTTGGGCTACTCCCCAAAGATCCGGTCATGCCCGGCTTCATGATCAAGTCCGTCGCTTCCCGCGACGGCGACGCCTGGGTCAAGCAGGTCCGGGATCACGGCGACGAGTTCTCCCTCCCGGAAGGCCATGCGGTCAAGGCGGTCTCCGCCCTGGTCGACGGCGAAGGCCGGGTGATCCAGCAGTGGCTGAAGACGCATGAGGACCGGGAGCAAGCGCTCGGCCTGATGCGCGCCGCGCTCGAGGGCTTCAAGGCCGATCTGCCGCGCGCCTCGGTGGTGATCGCGCCGCCAGCGGGGCTGCGCGCCGATCTGCTGAATCAGTTCACCGTGACGGACATGCACCTCGGCATGCTGTCGTGGCGGGAAGAAACCGGGACCGACTACGACCTTGACATCGCCGAGCGGCTCCTGATGGACTGGTTCGCCGCCGCGGTTGGCATGTCGCCCATGGCGAGCACGGCCATCCTGGCGCAGATCGGCGACCTGCTGCACCACGACGGCATGGAGTCGAAGACGCCGGCGAGCGGGCACATCCTCGACGCCGATAGCCGGCTGCAGAAGATCATCCGGGTCGCGATCCGCTGCCTGCGGCGCATCGTGGCGATGCTGCTCGAGAAGCACGACCGGGTGCACATCATCATGGCGGACGCGAACCACGACCCGGCCGGCGAGGCTTGGCTGCGGGAGATGTTCGCCGCGTTCTATGAAGACGAGCCGCGAGTCACGGTCGATAGCTCGGCGAGCACCTATTACGTCTTCGAACATGGCGAGGTGTCCCTGTTCTACCACCACGGCCACAAGCGGAAGATCACCGACGTCGACAGCATCTTCGCCGGGAAGTTCCGCGGCATCTATGGCCGGACGAAATACAGCTATGCCCATCTGGGGCATCTGCATTCCGACGCGCTCGCCTCGACCAACCTGATGAAGGTGGAGCGGCACGAGACGCTCGCGGCGCCCGACGCCTATGCCGCGAACGGCGGATGGCTGTCCGGGCGCTCGGCCAAGGTCATCACCTACCACAAGCGGTTCGGCGAGGTGTCGCGGGTCGTGCTCACGCCGGAGATGGTGGCGCGCGGCGCGGCGAACGACAACGGCGCGGATGAGTGGAGGGTGGCGGCATGACGGGCAGCGTGGCGGAGACCTGCAGGCGGGTGATCGAGCGGGTCGAGCGCGGCCGGCCCGTCGAGCAACTCGTTATGCGGTGCGTGCTCTATGAAAGCGGCCTGGTCAACTGCGACGGCACCATCACGGCGGAGTTCGGCGGCGCAGCGACAGATGCTGACCATCCGCACCGCTTCGTGCCTGGCGGTGATGCATGACCACGATGCGATTCATCGGCGATGTCCATGGTCGCTTCAAAGCCTATCGCGCCCTGATCAAGGATGTTCCGCGGAGCATCCAGGTCGGCGACATGGGTGTCGGCTTCCGGAACTTCGTCGGCGGCGAATACACCTGGTCGCAGAACCCGCCCTATGACGCGATGGGGCAGGGCCTGCATCGGTTCATCCGCGGCAATCACGACAACCCGGCGGTGTGCCGCCGGCAGGACCGTTGGATCGCGGACGGCGCCCTCGTTAGCGGGTCCGTGTTCTGCCTCGGAGGGGCCACCAGCATCGATTGGCGCTGGCGCCAAGAGGGTCTGGACTGGTGGGCCGATGAGGAATGCAGCGCCGCCGATCTGGAGCGCCACATCCGAGCCTATGAGATGTTCCGGCCGCGCATCGTGGTGACGCACGAGGCGCCGCAAAGCATCGCCGAGGCCATCATGGGTCGGAACGACATGCGCAAGATCGACGACCCCAGCCGGACCCGCCTCGCGCTGCAGTCCATGCTGGAGATTCACCGGCCGGAATACTGGGTCTTTGGGCATTGGCACGTCCCGTTCCGCGAGACGATCGACGGGACGACGTTCCAATGCCTGGCCGAGCTTGAGCACACCGACGTCGAGATTTGACACTCAACAAGGAGAGAGAAACGTGAGCGAAGCAAAGGTGATCATCGTCCACCGGACGGTATTGGAGATGTGGCTGAAAGACGCCGCCAAGATCGCGTTGTTCATCGCGCTGATTGGTATCGGCAGGTTCATCGGCAGCACGGTTATGGAAATCGTGGGGGCCATCCTTGCCTTTATGCTGATCGGCATCCGAGTGGCCAGTTTCACCAAGAATAACGCGACCGACATCGCCGGCGCGCGCGCCCGACTCGATGCGCTGGAGGCAGGCCGAGTCTGACCACCCCCGCGGGGCCACCAACCCGCAACAAGGAGAAAGACGTGCCCGACATCTTTACCCGAACCGCCGAGGACTACTTGGTCCTGAGCGCGGCCGAACGGCTCCGCACCGCGGCGGGCGCGTTGCGTGAGTGCATCGAACTGAAGAAGCGGGCGGAGGCCGTGATTAAGGAGGTCGACGAGTCCATCCGCGCCGCCCAAGACGAATACAGCGTCGCACACACCGAACTTCTGGAGCAGGTCGATGGCGCCTATCCGGCGCCGCATTGGGTCGGCTACCACGATCTGGTCACGAGGGCGGTGATATGAGCACCCCGGCCGCACTGCGCCCTGCCAGACCCGCCAGTGTCTCGCCCTGGGCTGATTTCTATGGACCACCCGTCCACAGCATAGCGCCGGAGGTCAAGGTCGATGGGGTGATCCTCGACGCCGAGTTCTCCGATCACGGATGGTCCGCGCCGGTCATCACCGGTCGCATCTGGTGCGATGCCAAGCATCGCTTCCGGAATGGCCAATACATCCACACCAGCGCAATCCTCGAGGAGTTGTCGGACGGTGTCTATCGCACCCGCAACTCGGTCTATCGCGTCGTCTTCAAGAAGGAGAATGCCCGTGTCTATTCATAGCTTCCGCAAGCCCATCACCGCACTTGAAGGCGCGGCTCTCCTGGTTGGCGCGGTGGCGCTCATCGTCATCGCGCTGGCGTGGCGCGTCGTCCTGCCGGTCATCGGGCTGTTCTATGTGCTCGGGTGGCTCTCGTGAGCTTCCTCCCGGACGCTTCGGGCTCTGCCGTGGCCGAGCCGCGCCGCCGGCATGAGACGCCGTTCTGGTTGGCCGAGCTGCGCGCCTCGGCCGGCTTCGTCTATGTCGCCACGCCATACACCCGATATGAGCACGGCCTGCCGGCGGCGGCCTATGACGCGGCGTGCGCCACGGCAGCGCTGATGCGGCACGGCATATCCGCGTTCAGCCCGATCGCGCACGGCCATCACGTCTCCGAGGCCGGGCGCCTCGAGAAGCTCGATGTGGGCTTCTGGGAGCGCATGGACGCGCCGATGGTTGCCGCTGCCGCGGCGTGCGTCGTGGTCAAGATGCCCGGCTGGCAGACCAGTGCCGGCGTGGCGCATGAGATCGATGCGTTCCGCCTCGCGCGGAAGCCGGTGTTCTACATGGCGCCGGGTGAGCTGGGGTGAGCGTTGCGGTGCCCGTACCACAAAAGAAGCAGTTCGACGCCTTGCTCGCAAAGTTTGAAGAAGTCGGCCTGATGGAAAAGGTCTTCTATCTCGAGCACGGCGCCGCCGAAATAGTGCGTGAAGACGGCACCATCGAATACAAGGAATGCAGCCTTTCGATACGGCGCGCCGGCGATGACGCCCCGATCATTTCTCATGAAATCAAGGTGACGCTATGACGTTCTACCGAGGCCAGAAAGTGGCCTGTGTGGACATGAGCAATCCCGGCCTGCTCGGCTATGGCGACGAAGTCATGCCGACGCAGGGCGAGGTGTACACGGTGCGCGACATCGTGACGGACCATTTCGGAGTGGTCGGCATCCTGCTCGACGAGATCCGGAACGACGTGCTGCCGTATCAGCTCGGCGCGAAGCGGGTCGACTTCGAGAAGTGCTTCCGGGCGAGCCGGTTCGAGCCTGTCGTCGGCGTGACGCGCTACGCTGAACTGGAGGCGGTGTGATGCGGGACGTTATCGACTTGTACGCATCTCCCGTGCCGGTGGGCGCCAAGGTTCGCATGCTGAATCCGTCGCCATTTAAGGTCGGCTCGGTCTGGTGCGTCGATGCGTGGTCGCGGTCAACGTGTTGGCTGACGATCTCGCCGGCCCATGGCGCCGGCCCGTCCCTCCTTCGCACCATTGATGAACTGGAGGCTGTGTGATGGTCCAACAGCGCATCGTGACCGATCCGATTGTCGAGGCCGTCATGTACGATGGCCTCTCCACGTCCGGCCCGCGCCTCGTCTATAGCGCTGAAGGCGCCAAGGCTGACATCACCAACGGATTGGTCGGCGAGATCAACGCCGACCCGGACAGCCCGTTCCGCAAGCCGGCGGTCTCTTCCAATCCGAAGCGCGCCTTCGGCAAGAGGAAGCCGGGCATCCATTACATCCCGCCCGTCGCCATCCTGGAGGAGGCGGTGGTGATGGCGGGCGGTGCTGATAAATACACCGCCTATAATTGGCAGGACGAGCCGGTCGACGCGTCGACCTACTATGACGCGATCTTCCGGCATTTGACGTCTTGGTTCACCGGTGAGGATCGCGACGACGAAAGCAAGGCGTCCCATCTGGCGCACGTCCGCGCGTGCTGCGGCATCCTCATGGACGCGCAGGCATCGGGCAAGCTGATCGACGATCGGCCGCAGACGGCCAGCGCTGCCGCCGCAATCAAGCGTCTGACGGCGACGGATGCGCCGCCTGTGCCCCAACTCGAGATCCATGTCGCCCCCAGCAAGCCCCCTATGCGGCTCGCCTGATGGAACTCATCGGATGGTGGCTCGCGCCGCTTGCATTCTCGGCGGCGTGCTTCGGCGCCGCCTTCGCCCTGAAGCCGCGGCGGATGCCGTCAACCAGACCGTTTTCCGCCTTCGGGTCGGGGCTGGCCGGCATCTTCCTGTTCGGATGCGCGATCATCGCGTCGCAGTTCGCCTGGTTCATTTGGGCGTGGCTGACGTGATCGGCGCGCCCCATAAGGAGGTATTTCGATGGCCTTCACGATAACGATCGGATGGTGGGCGCTGCCCGCTATCTTTACCATCCTGGCGCTGGCGTGCACCAGGATGTTCGGGCCGCGGATGAGCCCGGCGAACGGCGGCATGTTCCCGGACATCGGCGGCGCGCTCGCAGAGCTGGCCTGCTACGCCTTCGCGATCATTGGCTCGCTCATCGCGTGGTTGATCTGGGCGGTGCTGACATGAGCCCAAGCCGCGCTCCCACAACTCACGAGCCCGAACGGTTCGCCCACGTCCTGTTCCGATGGACGGCACTCCTCTTCGTGGCGATCCTGTGGATCGTCGCCATCATCGCCCCATGGAGGTCAGCATGAGCCGCACGCATCTCCGCTGGTGGCTCTGGGTCAGCCTGACCGTTGCGGGCGGCGTCACAGCCGGCTTCTTCGGCTTCTGGAACCTGCTCGCCACGCACGATGTCACCTATCTCGGCTTCACCGTCGTGGCGCTCTATGCCGCGAGCACGCTATGGCTCGGCGCGAAGATCCGCGCCGGCGACACGAACTATGACTTCGTGCTGCATATCGCCAAGGTCATGTCCTACCTGGGCATCCTCGGCACCTTCATCGGGCTCGCCATCGCGTTTCAAGCCATGAGCAACCTCCCGCCGGACGGCAGCATCCCGGCGACGTTCAAGGCTGCGTTCATGTCTGGCGTGACCACGAAATTCTACACATCGATCATTGGAGTCGTCGGCTTCCTCGCGCTCGAGATGCAGGTCCGCATCCTTGAGGCGGGCGGCAAAGAGGAGGTTGGGATATGAGCGGATACTCAGTCGAAATTACTCGCACCGTGGTCTGCACTGACGACGACGATGTGGTGGTCGAGCGCAGCGACGGGTTTCTGGTGGTAAAAAGCGACGGCCCGCGCCTCCTGCTTTTGCCGGCGCAGGCGCGGCTCGTGGCGCGAGCAATTCTCGAATTGGCGGATGAGATGGAGCCGGTCGTCGCGGCTCTGCCGGATCGCCCGCTTCGGGCCAAGGACCGGGTGCTGGTGCGGGACGATCGTGGTGGGCAATTCGCTCATCTGGCCGGTGTGGCGGGAAGCGTCACCACGATCGCACCAGATAACCCGGAGTGGGCTTGGAAGGTGGAGGTTCTGCTCGACAAGCCGTTATCCTCGCTGGTGTACGGCCAGCACGCCGACTTCGAGCGGATCGCAGCATGAGCCAGAACATTAAGCATGTGGTGGAGGGATACCCAGGCGAACCAACTGTTTGCATCTCTCCACATGAAGATGGGAGACGCATTGTCGTTGAAAGCGACGGCGTAAAAATAGTCATGCACCCGTCGCAGGCGGATGTAGTTGCCTGGGCTATTCAAGGCTTGGCAGTCGAAATGTTGTGGGAATGGGTGGCGTCCACAAAGGTGAATCTAACATGACGCGCACCTCACATCAGCGCGCCATGTCGGCGGTCAAGATCAACTTGCTCTGTGCCCTCATCGTTGGCGTGGTGCACCTCATCGTCACCAGCGGGGCGGACCCGCTCGCGTCGGCCAACGTAGGACTGGCCGCCGGCTGGGGCGCGCTGATGCACGACGTCCTGACGTGGAGGGAGGCATGACGGTAGAGCACCCTCTGCTCAAGGCCCGTGGGGCGAGGTGGTACGTCACCCGCGACCACGGCGGCGGCCTGAATCTCAGCAAGGCCGCGCTCGGCGAGTTCGTCCATGAGGTGCTGCGCCGCGGCGGGCAGATCGGCGAGTTCTTCGCCATGAACCCGCAGTGGCCGAGATCCTTCGTGCAAGCGTCGGTACTCCTCCCGCCAGACGTCAAAGAGGCCATGGAGCGCGAGACCCGCTTCCGCTTCAGCGACCCGCCAAAGGTGAACCTCGCATGACCAGGACCCGCACCGATGGCCTGCCGGCGCCCTTCTTCGATCTCGCCATGGGCGTCGTGTTCGTCTTCATGGCGATGTTCATGCTTTCGACCTTCGACGTGCCACGCCCTGTCGGGCTCGGCATCGTCACGCCGAAGGCGGAGTTCCTGGTCGAACTGACGTGGCAGGACGGGAGCCCGGACGACATCGATCTCTATGGCCGGGGGCCTGACGGCGCCATCATCTATTTCGGCCGGCGCGACACGGCGTCGATGTTCCTCGACATCGACAACCGCGGGAAGAGCAACGCGGTCCCCCAGCCTGGCGGCGGATCGAAGGACATCCCGGACCGGCGCGAGATCATGACGATCCGCGCCATCGTGCCGGGCGAGTACGTCTTCAATGCGCACTTCTATTCGAAGGACAGCCTGCCGGGCGATGTGGCCCGGCTCCGCATGACCGTCACGAAGATCAACCCATATCGGGTCGTCACCGTCGCCGAGGCGACGTTCGACACCGAAGGCGAGGAGAAAACCATGGTCAATTTCAAGGTCGACGCGGCGGGCGAGATCGGGGAGGTGTATCTCGCCCCGGTCAAGATGGTGGGGGCGCGGTGATGGAGATCATCGCCGCGGTCGGCGCCGCATATGCCATCGTTACCGCAGCGATGCTCTGGGCCTCACTCGGCATACCGGTGCCGCGCGCGCCGTTTGGGCTGCGAGAACGCTGGCACCCGAGGGCGCGGCCATGATCATCCTCGCGCTCTGCATCACGCTCGCCATCGCGGTCCCGGTGGTTTGGCTCCTGGTGGAATTCAGCAGCCGGCACCGATGGCTCTTCCTTGCCATCCCGCTGCTGCTGGCGGCGCCCATCGGATTATACAGCTACGGCGGCACCCTACTCGGTTATGCCGTCACGGCGCCGCTGCCGGCCACGTGGAAGCTGATCAGCGTCGCGGTAGATAATGAGGCGAAGCGCGTCTATGTCCTGGTGCGCACCCCGGGTGCAGACGGACCTCGGCTCTATGCCGTGACGGACGACTTCGAGGATGCGCGCAAGGCGGCTGGCCGCGCCCAGGCTGACATGGCCAAAGGCTTCGGCGTGTCGGGCGTCATCGCTCCGAATGGCCGCATCATGATGTACGCCTTGCCACCACAGGCGGGGTCGAAGGGGTAGGCGGATTGCATGGATGAATTGTTGGTACCTGTAGAATTGGAAGATGTTTGGATTTACCCGTCATCCTCCGGATGGGCGGTGAAGCGCGAGCAGCACATCAAAATTCGGCAGTCCGTTCGTTCGCAAGTTTGGACGTATCGCTCCAGAACATCCGCGATCCGGCGTTTGACGAGGCTGAAAGCTGACAGCCTATTTGTGAAGCTAGATTCCTGCTAGCGCCAACCTCCGCTCAGGATCGCGGCACCTTCCATCTGCACAACCTCTGATCTACGGTCGACCCGTTACGCACGCCATCTCGCCCGCTGCCCTTCTGGGGTGGCGGGCTTTTTTTGGTCTAGGCTGGCCGGGTCCGCCAGTCGGTCGGCGCTGGAAGGCCGTCATGGGCCGCGGCAAGCGCTTCGAGCCAAGCCGCTATGGTCGGCGGGACGGCGGCGCTTCCTGCCGCCCAGCGACGCGTCAGGCGATCGTCGCAGCCCAGCGCCTCAGCCAGTCCTCGCTGCGACCAGCGCAGCGAGTCGAGGCACGCCCGAAGGCGTTCGGGGCTCATGCCCCAAGCGCCTTCATTAAGGCCACCGTCGCAGCCACCAATCCGCCGCCTGCGGCGAAGATGGTAACGGCCATTTGAATTGGGAGGTACTTGGTGTCGCGGGTGAGCTTGCCGGCCTCGGCTATCAGCTTCTGCGCCTCCGCCACCAGTTTGCCGGTTTCGGCGTTGGCGCGGTCAATGCGGGCGATCTGCTCCTGTAGGTCCATCGTGGCGGTCTCGGTCATCGGGGCGCTCCCTCGTTCGCCGGGGCCATCCCCTCGGCTTATGTCCGTATAATGCGGACAATTGGATCTGGAGTCAAGCGGCATCCTGACCGGCGCGCGCGGCGCGCAGCGATATCCCAGGGCCCTCGGCCGGCTCGCCGGCGGCGAGGAATAGGACGCCGGCAGCATCGAGCGCCCTGGCGGCGCGGACTTGGGCGAGTGTGAGTGGAGCCGACATGCCTGACCATAGCACCGGGGGAAATACCCCGCATCGCCTGGCGATGGATTCTGGGCCAAAAATCCATTTTTGTACGAAATCTGCACAGGGCATTTTCAGAAATCTAAATGCGCAATGATATCAATCACTTATAACCTTCGGCAAACCCCTTACCAAGGGAGTGCTCTACCACTGAGCTACCGCAGCGCCGTCGGGCATGGCCCGGAGCGCGGGACCTTTGCCACAGCGGGCGGGCGGGCGCAAGCCGTGGTGTTCGTCGAGGCGGTCTCGACAGCCGGCGGGCGGCGGCCTATGCGGGAGGATCGAGCGGTGGTGGCGCGGGAGGGCGTGGCGATGGGCGGCTCCGAGGCGGCGCGGGCCGAGCGGCTGGCGGCGGCGCTGCGCGAAAATCTCAAGCGCCGCAAGCAGCAGGCCAAGGGCCGCAGCGCCGCGGGCCCGCCGCGCGAGGCCGAGCCGGCGGACACGGCGGCGCCCGCCGCCGCGCCGGAACCACCGCGCACGCCGGAGTGACGTTCCGGCGCTCAGTGCCCCAGGCACACCGCGCCGAGCGCCACCACGGTGCAGGCGATGATTCGGCGCAGCGTCAGGCTCTCGCCCAGGAACAGGCGGCCGATGATCACCGCGAACACCACGCTGGTCTCGCGCAGCGCCGTGACCGGCCCGGCCGGGCCGAGGGCGAAAGCGGCGATCACCGCGCCATAGGCGACCAGCGCCGCCAGCCCGCCGCCGAGCGCCTTCCAGGTCGCCGGTGCCCGCGGATCCACCCGCAGCGGCCCGCGCACCAGACGATAGGTCGACGGCAGCAGCAGGCCGAACAGCAGCAGCACCCAGGCGGTGTAGGCACCGGCGTGCCCGGACTGGCGCACGCCGACGGCGTCGACCGTGGCATAGGCGGCGATGATGACGCCGGTCGCCAAGGCGTAGAGCAGCGAGGAGGTCGCCGCCCGGCCCTTGCCCAGCGCAAGGCTCATAATGCCCGCCGCCGCCAGTCCGACGCCGGCGATCTGCACCGCGTCGAGCCGCTCGCCGGCGAACAGGTAGCCGCCCAGCGTCACCAGAAGCGGCACGGTGCCGCGCACGATCGGGTAGACTTGGCCCAGTTCGCCGGACCGGTAGGCGGCGACCAGGAACAGGCTGTAGCCGACCTGAAGCGCGGCCGAGAGCGCGATGAAAGGCCAGGCCGGCGCCGCCGGAAGCGGCAGCAGCACCACCAGCGGCAGCGCCACCAGCGTGCCGGAAAAGCTCATCACCGTCACCGTCCACAGCCGGTCGGCGCCGGTGCGCAGGAAGGCGTTCCACAGCGCGTGCAGCACGGCGGCGAACAGAGCCAGCGCGATGACGGTGCCGCTCATGATGCCACCGGCGCGGCCAGCAGTTCGCCTGCGGCGGCGCGCGCGGCCGCGATGGCGGCGCCGTCGCCCGTGCGGGCGAGCAGCGTGGCGCCTTCGATCAGCATGAGCAGCGCGGCGGCCAGATGGGCGGCCCGCTCCGGCGGATGGTCGACCTCCAACAGGCGCTGCAGGCGCCGGCGCAGATCGCGCTTCTGCTGCGCGGCGGCCTCATGCACCGGGTGGCCGGGGGCGCCATATTCCGCCAGCGCATGTTGGAACAGGCAGCCGTGAAAATCGGCCTGGGCGAACCAGCGTCCATACCAGTCGAACAGCGCGGCGATGGCGGCCTCCGGCGTCGCCGCGATCTGCTCCATCCGGTCGAGCCGGCGCGCGAACCGGCGGGCGCGCTGCTCCAGTACGGCGGCGATCAGCGCATCCTTGGTGGGGAAATGGCGGTACAGCGTCATTTTCGCCACGCCGGCCTCGGCGATGATGCGGTCTATGCCGGTGGCGTGGAAGCCGCCGCGCTTGAACAGCCCGTAGGCGGTGGCGACGAGATGGCCGCGCCGGTCGGGGTCGCGGGCGGGCGAGGGCATGATCGACCCCTGAGATGAGACAGATCTGTCTCATTAAGCTCGGCCCCGACGGCGCGTCAAGCCCGTTCCCGCTGCGTTCCGTCTGCGCATTGTCTCTATCTGCGTCACGCGCTACAGGGTGGGTTTCGGGCGGGCCGCCGGCCGCTGCCGGATCGGGCGCGGGCGGGCGAAGCGATGCGCGCCCCAAGGGGGAGGCGACGCGCATATGGACCGCATCAGGATCGTCGGCGGCAACCCGCTCACCGGCACCATTCCGATCTCCGGCGCCAAGAACGCCGCGCTGCCGCTGATGATCGCCGGCCTGCTCACCGAAGAGAAGCTGGTGCTGGAAAACGTGCCGCGGCTCGCCGACGTCGCCCAGCTCCAGCGCATCCTCGGCAATCACGGCATCGACATCACGGTCAACGGCAAGCGCCGCGGCGACGATGCCTATGCCGGCCAGACCATGGAAATCGACGCCCGCGTCATCGTCGACACCGTGGCGCCCTATGAGCTGGTCTCCAAGATGCGGGCGAGCTTCTGGGTCATCGGCCCGCTGCTGGCCCGCATGGGCGAGGCCAAGGTGTCGCTGCCCGGCGGCTGCGCCATCGGCACGCGCCCGGTGGATTTCCATCTCGATGCGCTGCGCGCGCTCGGCGTCGAGATCGAGATCGAGAGCGGCTATGTGCTGGCCCGCGCGCCCAAAGGACTGAAGGGCGCCCGCATCGCGTTCCCCAAGGTGTCGGTGGGCGCCACCCACACCGCCATCATGGCGGCGAGCCTCGCGCATGGCGAGACGGTGATCGAGAACGCCGCGCGCGAGCCGGAAATCGTCGATCTCGCCGAATGCATCAACCGCATGGGCGGGCGCATCGAGGGGCAGGGCACCTCCACCGTCCGCATCATCGGCGTGCCGCGGCTCAAGGGCGCCCGCCACCCGGTGCTGCCGGACCGCATCGAGACCGGCACCTATGCCATGGCGGTGGCGATGACCGGCGGCGATGTGATGCTGGCCGGCGCGCGGGCGGACCTGCTGGATTCCGCGCTGGACACGCTGCGCCAGACCGGCGCCGAGATCGTCGCCTCCAATGAAGGGCTGCGGGTGAAGCGCAACGGCGCGGGCATCGCGCCGGTCACCGTCACCACCGCGCCGTTCCCCGGCTTCCCGACCGATCTTCAGGCCCAGCTCATGGCGCTCACCACCCGCGCCGGCGGCACCTCGCGCATCACCGAGACGATTTTCGAGAACCGCTTCATGCATGTGCAGGAGCTCGCCAGGCTCGGCGCCCGCATCCAGCTCGACGGCGAGACCGCCACCATCGAGGGCGTGGAAAAGCTCACCGGCGCGCCGGTGATGGCGACCGACCTGCGCGCCTCGGTGTCGCTGGTCATCGGCGCCCTGGCGGCGGAAGGCGAGACGATGGTGCACCGGGTCTATCATCTCGACCGCGGCTTCGAGCGGCTGGAAGAGAAGCTCTCCGCCTGCGGCGCCGAGATCGAGCGGCTGGCGGGGTGAGCCGGCCGCGCGCGGGCGGGCCTTGCTACCGGCCCGGCGCGCGACCATCTGGGCGGCAGGGGCCGCACGCGTCCCTAAGAGCCTCTAACAAAACCTGAGACGGCCGCGATGGGCTTTGGAGGAGTCGAATGCCAGGAGGGTTGCGCCGCCGATACCTTGTGGTATCGGCAAGCGATCCGACGCCGCAGGCGGCCCTCCAAAGCCCACCTTCGGCGCCGGCAATTCGCCCGTCCGCTGTGTCGCGCCGCTTGCCGATACCATAGGGTATCGGCTGCGCGACGCTTCGTGCGGACGGGCGAATTGCCGGCGTCGCGACCATCCCAGGTTTTGTTAGAGGCTCTAAGTGCTTCGTGCCGGAGAATGCGCCATGGAAAGCCTGAAGCTCGTCGCGCTGGACGGGGACGACCTGGAAGTGCTGTCCGCCCATCTTCAGGACGCCGTGATCATCGTCGGCGACATGGCCTTTCTGCCGCGCGAGCATCGTTTCGCGCTGCTGGCCAACCGGTTCGACTGGAAGGCGGCGGTGCTGGCGGAGGCCACCGGCGACGGGCCGCCGGCGCCGTGCGTGCGTCGCCGCGCCGGCATGCATTTCGAGCGCGTGCTGGCGGCGCGGGTGCGCGGCATCGACCTGACCCGCAAGGAGACGGTGCTCAATCTGCTGGCGCTGACCTTCGAGGAAACCGACGCGCCCGGCGGCCGGGTGAACTTCACCTTCTCCGGCGGCGGCGAACTGGAGCTGGACGTGGAGTGCATCGAGGCCCGGCTCGAAGACCTCGGCCTCGCCTGGGACGCCACCGGCGTGCCCTGCCACGACCGCGCCGGCTGACGCCGCCGGCACGGGATAAGCCGGCGGAGGCTTGTCCTTCCCGCCGGCGATTGTCATGACAGAGGCGCCACCTTCGCCCTTCGGCCGCCGGCCGCCCCACAGGACCGTTCCATGCCGCTCCGGCTCGATACGCGCAGCCCCGAATTCGAGGCCGGTTTCGCCGCCTTCCTCGGCACCAAGCGCGAAGCCTCCGCCGATGTCGAGGCCAGCGTGCGGGCGATCATCGCTGCGGTGAAGGCGCAGGGCGACGCCGCGCTGATCGACTGTTCGCGCCGCTTCGACCGTGTCGACCTCGGCGCGCTGGGCCTGCGGGTCAGCGACGGCGAACTCGACGCCGCGCTTGAGGCGGCGCCGGGCGCGACGCTGGAGGCGCTACGCTTCGCCCATGCCCGCATCACCGCGCACCATGAGCGGCAGCGGCCGCAGGACGGGCGCTATGTCGACGCGCTCGGCGTCGAGCTCGGCCACCGCTGGACCGCGATCGATTCGGTCGGTCTTTACGTGCCGGGCGGCACCGCCGCCTATCCCTCTTCGGTGCTGATGAACGCGGTGCCGGCCAAGGTGGCCGGGGTCGGCCGCCTGGTCATGGTGGTGCCGGCACCGGACGGCATCATCAACCCGCTGGTGCTGGCGGCCGCGCGCATTGCCGGCGTCGACGAGGTCTATCGCGTCGGCGGTGCCCAGGCGGTGGCGGCGCTGGCCTATGGCACCGCGACCATCGCCCCGGTCGCAAAGATCGTCGGGCCGGGCAACGCCTATGTCGCCGCCGCCAAGCGGCTGGTGTTCGGCACCGTCGGCATCGACATGGTGGCGGGGCCGTCCGAGGTTCTGGTGCTGGCCGATGGCGGGCAGAACCCCGGCTGGATCGCCGCCGACCTGCTGGCCCAGGCCGAGCACGACGCGGTGGCGCAATCCATATTGATGACCGACGACGACATGCTGGCCGCCGCGGTGGCGGACGAGGTCGAGCGCCAGCTCGCCAGCCTGCCGCGCCGCGCCATCGCCGCGGCGAGCTGGCGCGATTACGGCGCGGTGATCCGGCTCGCCGGCCTGGACGAGGCGCCGGCGCTGGTCGACCGCATCGCCCCCGAGCACCTGGAAATCATGACGGCGGACGCCGAGGCGCTGGCCGCGCGCATCCGCCATGCCGGGGCGATCTTCCTCGGCGCCCATACGCCGGAGGCGATCGGCGACTATGTCGGCGGCTCCAACCATGTGCTGCCGACCGCCCGCTCCGCGAGGTTCTCCTCCGGCCTCGGTGTGCTGGACTTCATGAAGCGCACCTCGATCCTCAAATGCGGCGCCGCGCAATTGCGCGCGCTGGGGCCGGCCGCCATGGCGCTGGGCGAAGCCGAGGGCCTGTCGGCGCATGCCCGCTCCATCGCCATGCGGCTGGCGCCATGAAAGTGGTGCGATGACGCAGAGCCCGCCGAGGGACCCGTTGCGCCGCCTGGTGGCGGTGACGCTGGACGCCGGCTCCATCGGCCGGGCCGGCGGCGACATCGAGCACGAACGCGCCATCGCCATCTATGACCTCTTGGAGGACAACAGCTTCGCCCCGCTCGGTGATGGCGGGCCGGGGCCCTATGCGCTCGCCATCGGCATCGCCGACAACCGGCTTGTGCTGGAGATCACCCGCGCCGCCGGCGAGCCGGTGATCACCCATCATCTGTCGCTGACCCCGCTGCGCCGGGTGGTGAAGGACTATTTCATGGTGTGCGAGAGCTATTACGCCGCCATCCGCACCGCGACGCCCTCGCAGATCGAGGCCATCGATATGGGCCGGCGGGGCCTGCACAATGAGGGTTCCGAACTGCTGATGGAGCGGCTCAAGGACAAGCTGGTGGTCGACTTCGTCACCGCGCGCCGGCTGTTCACCCTCATCTGCGCGCTGCACTGGAAGGGCTGAAGGTGAGCGCGGCACCACCCGGGCCACGTTCCGCGCGCCCGCAATCGGTGCTGTTCATGTGCAGCCAGAACTGCGTGCGCTCGCCGATGGCGGCGACCATGGCGCGCCATCTGTTCGGCCGGTCGGTCTATGTCGAGTCGGCCGGGGTGATGAAGGGCGAGCCGGACCCTTTCGTCGCCGCCGCGCTGGACGAGGCCGGCTTCGAACTCGGCCGCCACCGGCCCAAGACCCTGGAGGAGCTGGAGGAGAATGAAGGGCTCGGCTTCGATCTCGTCGTCACGCTGTCGCCGGACGCCCACCACCGGGCGCTGGAACTGACCCGCGCCAACGCCATCGCGGTGGAATACTGGCCGACCAACGACCCGACCGTCGCCGCCGGCAACCGCGAGCAGCGCCTCGACGCCTATCGGGCCGTGCGCGAGGAACTGGAAATGCGCATCCGCGCCCGCTTCCGGCAGCATTGAGAGGCCGCCCGGTTTCGCGTAGCGTGCCGCCGCGTCGGCGCTGCGCCGGACGAATGACAGGAAGGAGCCGACGAGTGAGCGGGCGACCCAATCTGATTCTGGCTTCGGGTTCGCCGCGGCGTCTTGCTCTTCTGGGCCAGGCCGGTATCGAACCCGACGCGCTGCTGCCGGCGGAAATCGACGAGACGCCGGAACGCGGCGAACTGCCGCGCCGGCTTGCCTTGCGGCTGGCCCGCGGCAAGGCGGAAACCGCCCGTGCCCGGCACGATCTGACCCGGCAGGCCGACGGCGCGCCGCCCGCCTTCCTGCTCGCCGCCGATACGGTGGTGGCGGTCGGCCGGCGCATTCTGCCCAAGCCCGAAATCACCGAAGAGGCGGCCGATTGCCTGCGCCTGCTGTCCGGGCGCGCCCACCGCGTCTACACCGGCATCGCCCTGGTGACGCCCAAGGGCAGCGTGCGCACACGACTGGTGGAGACCCGCGTGCGCTTCAAGCGGCTGTCGCGCGACGACATGGAGAGCTATCTCGGCTCCGGGGAATGGCGCGGCAAGGCCGGCGGCTATGCCATTCAGGGCCTTGCCGGCACCTTCGTGGTCAAGCTGGTCGGCTCCTATTCCAACGTGGTCGGCTTGCCGCTGGCAGAAGCCGTGGCGCTGCTGGCGGGCGAGGGCTATCCGGTGCATGCCGGCTGGGCCGCGGCGGCATGAGGCGCCGATGAACCCGCCTTCTGAGGAAAAGCCCGGCGGCGCCGGCGAGCCCCGCGCCTGCCCGATCTGCGGCCGGGCGGCCGTGGAAAGGTATCGTCCGTTCTGCTCGGCGCGCTGCGCCGATGTCGATCTGCATCGCTGGCTGTCAGGCCGCTACGCGATTCCGGCGGTCGAAGGCGACGACGACGACGAGCCGGACCCCCCGCCGCCCCGCTGAACCGGTGCCGCATTGCCAAGGACAGGCCGCGCGGGCGATTGGCGCGTTGCGGTTAAACGCGTTATGCGTACGATGGCTCGACTTTCCGGCCCTGCGTCACTGCTTGCGGACTGTTTCGCCGCTCGCGCGTGGCTACACCGGGCAGCGGCCTCCCGCAGCGCTTCGAGGCATTGACGTCATGTTGAATTTCAGCCGCTTTCGCCTGTTCCTGCTGGTGGCGACGACGCTGGTGCTGGCCGGCACCGCCGGAGCGCAGACGCCCCCGACCGCCGCCAGGCCCTTCCTCACCGTCAGCGGCAAGATCGCGCCGGCCGGCGGCGGCGATGTCGTCACCTTCGATCGTGCCCAGATCGAAGCCCTCGGCATGCAGACCATGAAGACCAAAACTCCGTGGTATCCCAATGTCGTAACGTTCGAGGGCATCCCCCTCGATACCCTGCTGCGCAAGGTCGGCGCTTCGGGCAAGACCATAACCGCGGTGGCGCTGAACGATTATGCCAGCGACATCCCGATGGAGGATGTCGCCAAATACGGCGTGATGCTCGCCGTCAAGCGCGACGGCAATTACATGCCGGTTTCGGACAAGGGGCCGCTTTTCATCGTCTACCCGTTCGATAGCAATCCAGAGCTGCAAAACCAGAAGTTCTTCAGCCGCGCGGTGTGGCAGGTCAGTAAGATCATCGTTAAATGACGGATTCGGGGGTGCTTTCTGGCGACCGGGACGCACCGGCCAGATCGACCGCCGGGCCGGCCCGACTCCAGAGGATCAAATTTGCCCTGTTCGCGGTGATCGGGCTGCTCCTGATCGCGGCGGTGTATGTCTGCATCCTGGTGGTGCAGCGCCAGCAGGAGCTGAAAGAGACCACGCGTTACAATGTGGTGTGGCCGACCAGCCAGGCCAACACCGAGTTCGCCCGGCTGGAGCAGCGCATCAGCGCCCTGGTGGGTCCGCCCGCGGTCATCGACAAGGACGAGATCGAGCTGCGGCTCGACATCGTCATCAATCGCTACCGGGTGCTGCAAAGCCGCGACGTTCAGGACTTCGTGCGCTCCGACCCCGTGAATGGCGACATTCTGTCCGAGCTCGGCGCGGTGGTCGGGCAGGCGCGCGCTTTGATCGAGCAGATCGAGCAGCCCGGCGTGCCCGAGAAGCTGATGGGGCTGCTGCAGCCGGTCGGCGGCAAGCTGGCGCGGCTCGCCGCCGCCGCAAACCAGTGGGACAGCGAGCGCGTCACCGACGGCCAGCACCAGCTGATCCGGCTGTACTGGCTGTTTTCCGGCATGGCGGCCGCGCTGGCGTTTTGCGGCGTCGTGCTCATCCTCATCCTGAATGTGCAGAATCGCTGGCTCAGGACCGCCCATGTGCAATTGCAGTCCCTGACCGGCGACCTGCAGGCGGCGACGGTGGAGCTCGGCAACGCCAACCGCGCGGTCAAGCAGGCCAATACCGAGCTGGTGGCGCAGAACGCCGCTCTGATCGACCGCGACCATGCCCTGCGCACGCAGAACCAGCGCTTCGACGCCGCGCTCAACAACATGTCCCAGGCGCTCTGCATGGTGGATTCCGACCAGCGCCTGATCGTCTGCAACGAGCGGTTCCTGGCGCTGTTCGATCTCGATCCGCATTTGGCCAGGCCCGGCACCTCGCTGTCCGACATCGCCCGCAGCGCCGGCGCCCGCGGCGGGGCGGCGGTGCCGGCCTTGGCGCAGATCGTCGGGCAGCCTTTGCCGCCGGTGGCGGCCGGCGCCAGCCAGTATCACCGGGAACTCGGCGACGGCCGCACCTTGGCCGTCTCCTACCAGCCGATGGGCAGCGAGGGCTGGGTCGCGACCTATGAGGACATCACCGAGCGGCGCCGCGCGGAAGCGCGCATCGCCCATATGGCCCATCACGACAGCCTCACCGACCTGCCCAACCGCCTGCTGTTCCAGCACACCATCGAGGCGGCGATGGCCCGGCTGCACCAGCGCCAGCAGCCCTTCGCCGTGCTGTGCCTGGACCTCGACCGCTTCAAGTCGGTCAACGACACGCTGGGCCATGCGGTGGGCGACGCGCTGCTGAAGGCGGTGGCCGATCGTCTGCGCGCCAGCCTGCGCGAGGGCGACATGGTGGCCCGGCTCGGCGGCGACGAGTTCGCCGTTCTCCAGCTCGATGCCGACCAGCCGCGCAGCGCCGACAATCTCGCCAAGCGCATCACCGAGCTGGTCGGCCGGCCCTACGACCTCGACGGCCATCGCGTGCTGGTGAGCACCAGCATCGGCGTCGCGGTGGCGCCGGGCGACGGCACGAGTTCCGAGGCGCTGCTGCGCAACGCCGACATCGCGCTCTACCGGGTGAAGAGCGAAGGCCGCAACGGCTTCCGCTTCTTCGAGCGCGAGATGGACGTGCAGTTGCAGGCCCGCTTCCAGCTTGAGGAAGACCTGCGCACCGCGCTCGATGCCGGCCAGTTCCGGCTGTATTTCCAGCCGCTGGTCGATGTCGCGACCGGCCGCATATCGGGCTGCGAGGCGCTGCTGCGCTGGCGGCACCCGGAGCGCGGCATGGTGGCGCCGGTGGACTTCATCCGCGTCACCGAGGAGACCGGGCTCATCATCCCGCTCGGCGAATGGGTGCTGGAGGAGGCGTGCCGGCAGGCGGCGTCGTGGCCGGTGGCCATTCCCGTGGCGGTCAATCTCTCCCCGGTGCAGTTCACCGACCGCCATCTGGTCGAAGCCGTTCAGGGCGCCTTGCAGCGCAGCGGCCTGCCGCCGGCGCGGCTGGAACTCGAGATCACCGAATCCGTGCTGCTGCGCGAGGATGACAGCACGCTCGCCATGCTGCACGAGCTGCGCCGCCTCGGCGTCGCGGTGGCGTTGGACGATTTCGGCACCGGCTACTCCTCGCTCAGCTATCTGCGCAGCTTCCCGTTCGACAACATCAAGGTGGACCAGGTGTTCGTCCGCGACATCGCCGAGCGCGCCGATTGCCAGGCCATCGTCAAGTCGGTCATCAGCCTCGGCCGCAGCCTGGGCATGACCACCACCGCCGAAGGCGTCGAGACCGAGGAGCAGGTGAGCTATCTGCAAAGCATGGGCTGCGACCAGGCGCAGGGCTATTTCTACAGCCGTCCGCTGCCGCCCGAGGCGCTGGCGACCCTGCTCGCCGAGAACCGGCCGCTGCGCGCGCCGGCCGCGCGCTCGGCGGCAGGCTAAATCATGGCCGCGCCGCTCAAGGACGCCGTTCTGGTGACCGGGGCGGGCCGGCGCGTCGGCCTGCATCTGGCGGAGCGCCTGCGCGCCGCCGGCCATCCGGTCATCGCGCATTATCACGGCGAGAGCGACGGCATAGCCGGGCTGCGCCGGGCCGGCGTGCCGTGCTTCCAGGGCGATCTGTCCGAAACCGAGGCCGTGACCGCCCTCGCCGGCCAGGTGCAGGCAGCGGCCCTGAGCCTGCGCGCGGTGATCCACAACGCCTCGATCTTCGAGACCACGGCGCAGGCGCTCGATGCCGCGGTGGCGCAGCTCGAGCGCATGTTCGCCATCCATGTGCGCGCGCCCTTCGCGCTGAACCGGGCGCTGACGCCGCTGCTGCAGAGCTGCACGGCGCGGCACGCCGACATCGTCCACATCACCGATATCTATGCCGACCGGCCAAACCCAGTGTTCGACGTCTATTGCGCCAGCAAGGCCGGGTTGCAGAACCTCACTTTGTCGTTGGCCCAGTCGCTGGCGCCCAAGGTGAAGGTGAACGCCATCCAGCCCGGCCCGATCCTGTTCAAGGCGTGGCACGGGGAGGCGGTGCGGGCGAAGATACTGGCGCAGACGCCGCTCGGCGAGGAAGGCGGCGTCGAGGCGATCGGCCTCGCGGTCGAGGCGATCCTAGCCAATCACTACCAGACCGGCGCGATCATCGCGGTCGACGGCGGCCGGCGCATCGCCTAGTGGCGGCAGCACGCACAGCCGGTCTCCGGCCACCGGCATGAAGCGGTCGGCATAGAGCATCGCCATGATCTCGCGGGCCGGCTGCACCAGATAGTCGGCGCCGGCCAGCTGTTCGGCGCTCAGCCGCGCCATGGGCAGCCGGGCCAGCAGGTCGATATCCGCCGGCCGGTCGGCGGTCTTGCTGTCGGCGCGGGCGCGGTTGCGGCCGAGTTCGGCCTCGATCGCCTCGCAGCACGCCTTGAACGCCTCCGGCGGCTGGTCGGACGCGGCAAAGGCGCAGTAATTGATGAAGCGGTGGTGCGAGCTCATGCCCACCGGCTCGGTGTAGTACATGCGGCTGACCAGAAGCCGCCCGAACCGCGCCACCAGATGGTCGACGATCCGCAACGCATTGATTTCAGGATCGATATTGGTGCCGATGCCCAGAATATAGCCGCGCGGCGCGATGGATGTGAAAGCGGCAGGCACGGCCGGGGCACCAGTGTTGGTCGAAACGACGCCGCGCACGCACGGCGCCGCGGCGGGCCGATTCAGTGTTCGTTCAGCTTAACACCGCGTTAAGCTGCGCCCGCTTGTCCTCCATAAGCAACAGGATTTCAGCGGCCCCGCCGTAGCAGCAGCGCGAAAGGCTGCGCAGGATCCAGCATCATGCGCCCGCCGCCCGGCACCTCATCGCCCGCGAGCGTCTGCCAGCCGGTGCCGATATCGGAGGCGAAGGCGAGGGCCGGTTCGGCCTCGCTCCAGCGCGTCGGCACCACGACCAGCAGCGCGTCGGCCGGCGCGGTGCGCCGGAAGCCGAACCAGCGCCACGGCGAATCGTCGAGCGTCAGCGGCTGGTAGCCGCCTTGCGTCAGGCAGGCGAGGTCGCGGCGGGCGTGCAGCAGCCGCCGGGTGAGCGCGAACAGCGCGACGTCGTCCGGGTCCGCGCCCCGCGTGTCGCCGGCAAGCACGGCGCGGCGGGCGTCCCAGTCGACCGGGCGGCGATTATCGGGGTCGACCAGCGAAAAATCGCGGAACTCGGTGCCCTGATAGAGGTCGGGCGTGCCGGGCAAAGTGAGCTGGAGCACGGTCTGGGCTAGGCCGAACAGCCGCGCGGCCGGCGCGCTCAAAGCCAGGCGCTCCGCCAGCAGCGCGCGGAACGGCGCGCCGGCCTCACCGTCTGCCAGCGCCCCGGCAAAGCCGAGGACGGCGTCTTCATAAGCCGGGTCCGGCGTCTCCCAATTGGTGTGGCGCTTGGCCTCGCGCAGCGCCTTGGTGAGATAGGCGTCGAGCCGGGGGCGGTCGATCGGCCAAGCGGCGAACAGGGTCTGGTAGATCAGCCAGGCGTCGAGATCGTCCGGCATGGTGCGGCCGTGTTCGCTGCGCCGCAGCGCGGCGGTCATCTCGTCTGCCGCGCTCACAAAGGCGAGCCAGGCCTCGGGTGCCAGCGCGAGGGCGTTCAGCCGCGCCCGCACGCCCGGCCCGCGCTTGGTGTCATGGGTGGCGAGCGGCACCAGGCCGCCGGGCTTGCCCGCGCGGGCATGCATGTCGGCGCGCGTGCGCGCCGGGGCGGCGAGATCGCTGCCCACCTCGTTCACCGAGCCGAGCGCGACGTTGCGATACAGTTCGGTGTCCTCATAGCCCTTGGCCATCGCCGGCCCGGTGAGCTGCTGCAGCCGGCTGCGCAACTCGATCTGCGCCGGGCCTTGCGGCTCGGCCAGCCGATCCAGCAGCACGCCGGCGGCGCGCGCCGTCAGCGGGTCCTCATTGGCCTCGATCGCCGCCCGCGTCGCCTGCCACACGCCGGCATCGGCCGCGCTGTGACTGCTGGCGTCGGCATAGCTGCGATAGACCGGGAAATGCGCGACCACCGCGGCAAGGCCACGGCGCAGCGCCGCCTCGGTGATATCGGCGGCACGCAGTTCCTCCGCCTCGCCGTCGAGTGCCAGCCGCGCCAGCCGGTCGATCTCGGTGCCGAAGCTGGTTGCGAGCACGTCGCCCTTGGCGCTCGCCAGCCGTTCCGCCGGGGCGCCGGCGATGAGGTTGCGCGCCGCCAGATGCGCCGCGAGCATCTCGAAGCCGGCGGGATCGACGAACAGGCCGTTGATGTCGTTCAGCCGCTCATAGCCGGTGGTGCCGTTCACCGGCCAGCCCGGCAGCGCTTCGTCCAGGCCGAGGATCTTCTCGACGAACAGCGGAACCTCCGGCCCCACCGCGGCGCGCAGCCGCTGCAGATAGGCGGCAGGCTCGGCAAGACCGTCGATATGGTCGATGCGTAGCCCGTCGATCAGCCCCTCGGCCAGCAGCGCGAGCGGCAGGCGGTGCACCAGCTCGAACGCCTCCGGCGCCTCGGCGCGTACGCCCACCAGCGCGGCGATGTTGAAGAAGCGGCGATAATTCAGATCGTCGGCGGCGGTGCGCCACCAGGCCAGCCGCCAGTGCTGCGCCTCCAGCAGGCTCGCAAGGTCGAGGCCGGACAGAAGGCGGCCGATGCGCTCCCGCTGTTCGGGCGTCGCGGCCCGGAGCTGCGCCCGCGCCTGTGCCAGCGCTTGGCTTCCCGCCTCCTCGGCCGCAAGCCGCGCCCAGGCGCCGGCGAGCGGGCTGTCGGAACCGAGGGCCGCGGCCAGCGGCGCGGCCAGGCTCTGCGGCGCCAGCGGGTAGAGCTGCCCGGCATAATCGACGCCGATCCGCCCCTGCTCCCAGTCCGCCCGCACGGTGAGTTCGCCGGCGCCGAGCGTATCCTGCAGCGTCTCCCCCAGCACCGGCAGCCGCAGCGGCCCGGCGTCCCAATCGATGTCGAACAGGCGGGCGGCCGGGGCGTTGCGGCCGAGCTCCAGCACCTCGCTCCAATAGGGATTGCCGGTGGCGGCGGCCATGTGGTTCGGCACGATGTCGAGGATGAGGCCCAGCCCGTGCGCGCGCAGCGCCTCGGCGAGGGCGCGAAAGCCCGCTTCGCCGCCGAGTTCCGGGTTGAAGCGGGTCGGGTCGGTGACGTCATAGCCGTGTGTGGAACCCGGTACGGCGGCGAACACCGGCGAGGCATAGAGGTGGCTCACCCCCAGCTCGGCGAAATAGGGCACCAGCGCCTGCGCCGCCGCGAACGGGAAGCCGCGGTGGAATTGCAGCCGGTAGGTGGCGCGCAGCGTCGGGCGGCTCATCGCATCAGGCTCCACAGGGCGGCGGAGAAGGCACCCAGCGCGATGCCGCTGCCTGCCCGCGCCACGGTGCCGACGCTGGCGTCCGGCGCGCGGTCCGGACAGCCGGCGGCGGCGGGCGTGTCGGTGGGGTTCAGCACCAGCAGCAGCGCGCCGGCCGGGGCCTGCCAGCGCACCGCCAGCGTGCCGCCGCGGCGCTCGGCGACCGCGTCGGTGAAACCGCTGGCCGCCAGCGGCCATACCAGGCGGCGGCGCTTGGCGGCGAGGTCGCGAAAGGCGGCGAGCGCGGTGCGCGCGCCGGCGGTGTCGAAAGCCTCCACCCGCAGCTTTGCGGCCTGGAAGGTTTCCGCCGCCAGCGGGTCGGGCGGCATTTCGGCGTGCGCATCGCAGTCGTCGAAGAAGGCGCGGAACTCGGCCCGCCGCCCGGTGCGCACGGCGTCCGCCAGCGCGCCGCCGAAATCGCAGAAAAACGGAAACGGCGTCGCCAGCCCCGCCTCCTCGCCCATGAACAGCAGCGGAATCGAGGGCGCCAGCATCAGCACGAAATGCAGCAGCGCCAGCCGCTCGGCCGGCACCGAGGCGGTGAGCCGGTCGCCGAACGGCCGGTTGCCGATATGGTCGTGGTTCTGCACGAAGCTGACGAAGGCGTCGGGGCGCAGATGCCCGCTCGCCGTGCCGCGCGGCGCATCCAGCGGGCCGGGATAGGGCTCGCCCTGGAACACGAAGCCTTCCGCCAGCGCCCGCCCTATGCCGCCGACCGGATCGGCGGCATAGGGCGCGTAATAGCCGCGCGCCTCGCCGGTGGCGATGTGGTGCGCCACATGGTGCCAGTCGTCGTTCCACTGCGCGGTGTAGAGGCGCTCGCCCTGCGTCAGCCAGCCGGCGACGTTGTCGTGGTTCTCCAGCACCAGAAAGGCATCCGGCTTCACTGCCCGGCAGCCGGCGGCGAGTTCGCGCAGCAGGGTCTGCGCGCCTGCGGTGGTGAAGGCGTGCACCGCGTCGAAGCGCAGCCCGTCGAAATCGAAATGCCGCAGCCAGTGCTGCGCATTCTCGACGAAGAAGGCGCGCACCGTCGGGTTTTCGAGGTTGATCGCCGGCCCCCAGGGCGTCGGCATGTCGTCGCGGTAGAACACGCCGGCATAAAACGGCAGGAAGTCGCCGGCCGGGCCGAAATGGTTGTAGACCACGTCCAGCATCATGGAGAGGCCGCGCGCGTGGGCGGCGTCCACCAGTGCGCGCAACTCCGCCGGCGTGCCGTAGCTGCGGTCCGGGGCGTAGGGCAGTACGCCGTCATAGCCCCAGTTCCAGCGCCCTGCGAAGGCCGCAACCGGCATCAGTTCCAGCACGGTGAAGCCGGCGTCGCGGTAATGGTCCAGCCGGTCGATCAGCGCGCGGAAGGTGCCCTCCACGGTCGCCGCGCCGACATGGATTTCCGCCAGCACGCTCTCGTGCCAGGGCCGCGACCGTCGGCGGCCGGGGGGGCGGTAGCGGCCGGGCACCAGGCTCCAGCCGTCCGGCTCGTCGCGCTGGCCGTGCGAGGCAGGGTCCGGCACAGCGCGCCCGTCCACCCGGAAGCGATAGGCGGTGCCGGGCGCCGCCGGCGCCTGCAGCCGGTAGTGGCCCTCTCCCGCGGCTTCCATGCACCGCGGCGCCGCGCCTTCGATCTCCAGCTCTACCGTGCCGGCCTGCGGCGCCCAGAGCTGGAACAGGGTGCCGCCGGCGACCGGCACCGGGCCGAAGCGGGGCGGGGCTGCCGTGCCCCTCACATCTGCCGTCACACGTGCCGTTCCCAGACGATGAGCGCGCGGGCCGGCATCGTCATGGTCTCGCCGGAGGCGAGCTTCTGTTCCTCGCGGTCGCCGGCCGTGCCGAGCACCGCCACCCATGTGCCGGAATCGCCGGACGGTGCGGTAAAGGGCACGTCGACATGCGAAGCGTTCATCATGATCAGCAAGGCGGCGGCGTCCGGCTGCGCCGGGGCGAGGCGCACGCACAGGCACTTGCTGTGCGGGTTGGCCCAGTCCGCCTCGCTCATCCGCTCGCCGCTGTTGGCGAACCAGATCACGTCCGGCTGGCCCAGCTCGTTGCGCGCGCCGGAGAGGAATTCCGGCCGGGACAGCGCGATGTGCCGCTTGCGCAGCTCGCTCAGCCGGGAAACGAAGTCGGTCAGCTCGCCGTCGTCCTCGCTCCAGTCGATCCAGGAAATCTCATTGTCCTGGCAGTAGGCGTTGTTGTTGCCGCCCTGCGAGTTGGAGCGCTCGTCGCCGCCCAGCAGCATCGGCACGCCCTGGGAGAGGAACAGGCTGGCCAGCAGGTTCTTCTTCTGCCGCCGGCGCAGCTCCAGAATCTCCGGGTCGTCGGTCTCGCCCTCCACGCCGCAATTCCAGCTGCGATTGTCGTCGTGGCCGTCGCGGCCGTCCTCGCCGTTCGCCTCGTTGTGCTTGTCGTTGTAGGAGACGAGATCGTGCAGGGTGAAGCCGTCATGGGCGGTAACGAAATTCACGCTGGACCAGGGTCGGCGCCGGCCCTCGCTGAACAGGTCCTTGGAGGCGGCGAAGCGGGTGGCGAAGCTCGGCAGCACGCCTTCGGAACCGCACCAAAAATCGCGCACCACGTCGCGATAGTCGCCGTTCCATTCGGAAAAGCCGGGCGGGAAGGCGCCGAGCTGGTAGCCGCCCGGCCCGACATCCCACGGCTCGGCGATCAGCTTCAGCCCGCCCAGCACCGGGTCCTGCAGCGCGGCGTTGAAGAAGGCGTGGCCGGGGTCGAAGCCGGTCGGGCGGCGGCCGAGCGTGGTGGCGAGATCGAAGCGAAAACCGTCTATGCCGTAGAGGCCGGCCCACATGCGCAGGCTGTCCAGCACCATCTGCAGCACGCGCGGATGGTCGGTGTTCACCGCGTTGCCGCAGCCGGTCAGGTCGTCATAGTAGCGCGGGTTGCCCGGCAGCAGCCGGTAATAGGAGGCATTGTCGATGCCGCGGAACGACAGCGTCGGCCCGAAATGATTGCCCTCGCAGGTGTGGTTGTACACCACGTCGAGGATCACCTCGATGCCGGCCTGGTGCAGCCGGTCCACCGCCTCGCCGATCGATTCCAGCCCCTCCTCGCCGAGATAGCGCGGCTCCGGGGCGAAGAAGGCCAGCGTGTTGTAGCCCCAGTAGTTCGAGAGCCCGCGCTCCAGCAGATGGCGGTCCTGCGCGAAGGCATGCACCGGCATCAGTTCGATGGCGGTGACGCCGAGCCGCACCAGATAGTCGATCACCTCCGGCGCCGACAGCGCGGCGAAGGTGCCCCGCGTGCGCTCTGGCACCAGCGGGTGGCGCATGGTGAGGCCGCGCACATGGCCTTCATAGATGATGGTGCGGTGCCAGGCGACCCGCGGGTGCGGCGTCGCCACCAGCGGGGTGCCGGCGGTCACCCGTGCCTTGGGCATGAAGCGGGCGCTGTCGCGGGTGTCCATCACCAGGTCGGCATCTTCCCCGCCGCCGATGGTGTAGCCATAGAGCGCGTCGTCCCACGCCAGCGGGCCGACCAGCGCGCGGGCATAGGGGTCGAGCAGCAGCTTGTTGTCGTTGAAACGGTGGCCGTGCTCCGGGGCCCAGGCGCCGTGCACGCGCCAGCCATAGACCTGCCCGCGCCCGACCCCCGGCAGATGGCCGTGCCATACGCCGTTGGTGCATTCGTGCAGCGGCACCCGCTCCTGTTCGGTTTCGCCGTAGCGGTCGAACAGGCAGAGGGTGACGCCCTCGGCATTGTCGGAGAACAGCGCGAAATTGGTGCCGGTGTCGTCGACGGTGACGCCGAGCGGGAAGGCATAGCCTGGGTCGACCTTGCGCATGGGGCGGCGT
>JBGGNI010000061.1:0-30948 GCA_041287585.1 Xanthobacteraceae bacterium | reverse complement strand
CAGTTCCTCGATGGCCGCCGGCTGGTCGCCGTTCGGCGTGTAGTCGGACTTGATGACGAACTTCACGCCGCCTTCGGACTTCTCCGGGCGCGGCGGCCGGTGCGGCGTCCACACCTGCCCGTCGACTTCCGGCCGCCCGCTTTCGATCAGCGCGCTCAAGGCGGCGACGGTCGCGGAGGCACCGGAGGTCGGCGCCACGCCGAGCTGTTCGGCGAGCTTGGGGTCGAGGGCGGCGGATGCGGGCTCGAAAGCGCGCTGCGAGCGCTCTCCGAACCCGCCGGGACGGGCAGCTTTGGCCATGACGGGAATATGGGACGAGTCCGCTCCGGCGCAAAGGCGACGAGAAAGCTAATTCGTCCGCGTCCTGCACGCGACCGATAAGGCGGCGGTATCTGCCTATGTTACGGGCATAAATAAATTCACCATAAAATTTCTGTTTAATAAATTATCGTTGAATGATAAGCTCATAAGGTATTATTGCTTATAATTTAGCCGTTGGCATGTCCGTTGCATACTCTGCTGTATGCAATAATTCGCGGTCCCGAACGGGATCCGCCGCCTGACGCGAACGGAGACGTCGGAATGCCGATCCTAAGCCTCGCCGCCGAGCCTACCCCGCTGCCTTTTGATCCCGAGCGTACGGCGCTGGTCATCATCGACATGCAGCGCGACTTTCTCGAACCCGGCGGCTTCGGCGAAACGCTGGGCAATGACGTGTCGCTGCTCCAGGCCGCGGTCGGCCCCTGCAAGGCCGCCCTTGCCGCCGCGCGCGCCGAGGGCATGCTGGTCATCCACACCCGCGAAGGCCACCGGCCGGACATGGCCGACGCCCCGCCCGCCAAGGTGGAGCGCGGCGAGCCCACCACCCGCATCGGCTGCGCCGGGCCGATGGGCCGCATCCTGATCCGCGGCGAGGCCGGCCACGACATCATCGCCGAGCTGTATCCGGCCGCCGGCGAAGTGGTGCTGGACAAGCCCGGCAAGGGCGCCTTCTACCAGACCGACCTCGAGCTCATCCTCAAGAACCGTGGCATCGACACGCTGCTGGTGTGCGGCGTCACCACCGAGGTGTGCGTCCACACCACCATCCGCGAAGGCAATGACCGCGGCTATCGCTGCGTCGCGCTGGCGGACTGCTGCGCCTCCTATTTCCCGGAATTCCACCGCATCGGCCTCGACATGATCAAGGCCCAGGGCGGCATTTTCGGCTGGGTGTCCGACTCCGCGGCCTTCGTCGCCGCCCTCGGCTCCCAGGCCAAGGCCGCCTGATTCCGCCAGGGCCGCCGCCGTTCGTGGCGCCCCTTCTGCCCGAGCGTCCGCCTGCCGCGTGTTGCACCGAATTCTGATAACGGGGATGACAGCATGACCGATGCTCCGATGACGCCGATCTCGCCCTCCCGCATGGGCATGCGGCCCGTTCTATGGACCAAGGGCGATTGGAACGCCCTGTTCGGCTTCGGCACGAACATTCTGGTCAACATGCTGGTGCTCACCGGCCTGCTGCAGTTCGTGCTGAAGATGCCGCCGGAGATCGTGTTCGGCCGCATCCTGCCCGCGGTCGGGCTGATGATGTTCCTCTCGACCGCCTATTACGCCTTCCTGGCCTACCAGCTCGCCAAGAAGACCGGCCGCGACGATGTCTGCGCGCTGCCCTCGGGCATCAGCGTGCCGCACATGTTCGTGGTGGTGTTCGTCATCATGCTGCCGATCGGCGCCTCCACCGGCGACCCGATCCAGGGCTGGGAAGCCGGCCTGGTCTGGGTGTTCTTCCAGAGCTTCATCCTGATGATCGGCGGCTTCGTCGCCCCCTACATCCGGCGCATTACGCCGCGCGCCGCGCTGCTCGGCACCTTGGCCGGCGTCTCCATCGCCTTCATCGCCATGCGCCCGGCGTTCGAAATCTTCATGACGCCGGTCATCGGCCTCACCTGCTTCGCCATCATCATGGTGAGCTGGTTCGGCGGGGTGCGCTATCCCAAGGGCATTCCGGCCGGCCTCATCGCCATCGCGGTCGGCATGGTCATCGCCTGGGGCTCCAACCTGTTCGGCCTGAACTATGGCGGCATGAGCGTGGAGAAGCTCGGCGCCTCGTTCGCCAATTTCGGCTTTTCGGTCCCGGTGCCGGCATTCGACCACGTCTTCCACGGCTTCAAGTATCTCGGCATCATCCTCATCACCGCCATCCCCTTCGGCATCTACGATCTGGTCGAGGCGATGGACAATGTGGAGAGCGCGGAAGCCGCCGGCGACCACTTCCCCACCACGCGCGTGCTGAGCGCCGACGGCGTCGTCAGCCTGATCGGCTGCCTGATGGGCAACCCCTTCATCAACGCGGTGTATATCGGCCATCCCGGCTGGAAATCGATGGGCGGGCGCATCGGCTACTCGGCCGCCACCGGCATCATGGTGCTGCTGCTGGCCTGGTTCGGCATCATCGCCGTGCTGTTGGCGCTGATCCCGGTCGTCGCCATCTCACCGATCCTGCTCTATATCGGCATGCTGATCGGCGCGCAGGCGTTCCAGACCACGCCCAGCCGCCACGCCCCGGCCGTCGTGCTGGCGCTGACCCCGCATCTGGCCGCCTGGGCCAAGCTGCTGATCGACAATTCGCTCAGCCTCGCCGGTACTTCGGCCCATGCCATCGGCATGGACAGGATGGGCACGGTCGGCGTGCTCTATCACGGGCTGGAAGTGATGGGCGGCGGCGCCATCCTGGTCGGGCTGGTGCTCGGCGCCATCGGCGTCTTCGTCATCGACCGGCGCTTCACTCACGCGGCGGCCTTCGCTCTGGCCGGCGCGGTGCTCACCTTCTTCGGCTTCATGCACGGCGAGATGGTCGGCATCGCGGTGACGCCCACCGTCGCGGCCGCTTATGTCATCGTCGCCGGCTTCCTGTTCGGCTGCGCCAAATACTCCGCTGTCGAGGTGCTGCCCGAAGCCCTGCTGCCGGACGCCCACGCCGCCCCGGCGGAATAGGCGCCGAACGAGTTGAGGCGGCGCGGTTCATCGAGCAGGATGGCCGCGCCGCATCGATTCTTAGAGACTGTTTGAAAAGGTCGGGATCTCCGCATGTCGTTCCTGCTGCGCTTCGACCCCGCCACGCTCGGCCCGCCCGAGGAAAGCGCCCCGGCGCCGGAAAAAATCGTCGCCGGCACGCCACGTCACCTCACCTGGAATCTGGAGGCCGTGCCGGGCGGCGCGCTGTTCGCCGGGGTCTGGCAATCCTCGCCGGGTGCCTGGACGGTGAGCTATGACGAGTGGGAGTTCTGCAGCTTCCTGGAGGGCGTCTCCATCCTGCATGAAGACGGCAAGCCGCCGGTGCGGCTGGCGGCCGGCGACAGCTTCATTCTGCGGCCCGGCTTCAAGGGCGTGTGGGAAGTGGTGGAGACCACCCGCAAGCACTATGTGGTCTACGTGAGCTGAATCGGCCCTGCGCGCCGCCGCGCATCCGTGTTAATCTCGGCGCCATGCTGTCCGCGCCGCCGCACCTCACGGTTTTCCGCGCCCGCTGTCTCGGCGGCGGCGTCTTGGCATTGCTGCTCCTCGCCGCCGGCAGCGCCGCGGCGGACTGCACCTGCCGGGCCAAGGGCCGCGATTACAAGCACGGCGAGCGCATATGCCTGTCCGGCCCCGCCGGCCCGCGCAGCGCGGTCTGCGGCATGGACCAGAACGTCGCGAGCTGGATCGTCATCGACGAGCCGTGCGCCGTCTCCGCCCGGCCGCCGGTCCAGCGCCTTGCCCAGGGTGCGCTGCGGCCACATTGACCGGCCGCGCTGCCGATTTTGCGCGGGATGTTGCACGCCCGTCCTTGACCGGTGACGGAGCGGGACGCATCGTCGCCGCAACGCTTGGGGAGAGACCTGTGATGTTGAAGGATCGGAGCCGGACGGCACGCGCTGTGGCACGCCGCGCGACGGGGCTGCTGGTAAGCGCCGCCTTGTTCGCGGCCTCGGCCGGCACGGCGCAGGCGGCGAGTTTTCTGGAGAAGAACTTCTGGCTCTCCGGCCCGAATTATGACGGCATCGTGCCGGCCTGCGACACGCCGGACGCGCTGAAGCGCATCGCCACCACCTTCGCCCAGACCGAAGCCCGGTTCTGGAATTCGTCGCTGAAGATCGACGATTTCGACCGCGTCCACCAGATCGCGTTCCGGCCCTGGGGCGAGGAATATCAGCCGCGGCGCTATTGCGAGGCGCGGGTTCTGGTCTCCGACAAGCGCTGGCGCACGGTCTATTATTCCATCATCGAGGATGGCGGCTTCATCGGCTTCTCCTGGGGCGTGGAATGGTGCGTCACCGGCCTCGACCGCAACTACGCCTATGCACCGAACTGCCGCATGGCCAAGCCGTGAGCACCGGGGCGCGCTAGGCCCATGGTGACAGGTGCACCGTGAGGCCGCTGCCGATCGCCCTCGCCGCGCTGGCGCTGGTGCTTGCCGCCTACGCGTTCCAGAACCTCGATAGGTCCAGCTCGGTCCCGTCCGATCCGGCCCCGCCCGCAACCCGGCAGCAGACGCGGCCGAACCCGGCCCCGCGCGCCGACGCCGATACGCCGGGCCGCTTCGATTATTATGTGCTGTCGCTGTCCTGGTCGCCCAGCTACTGCGAATCAGCCGGCGACAGTGCCGAGCCGGAGCAGTGCGGGCGCGGGCGCCCGTTCGCCTTCGTGGTGCACGGGCTGTGGCCGCAGTTCGACAAGGGCTGGCCGCAGGACTGCCAGAACCCGGCGCCGCGCGTGCCGGAGGCGACGCTGCGCGGCATGCTGGACCTGATGCCGAGCCGCAAGCTGGTGCTGCACGAATGGCGCAAGCACGGCACCTGCTCGGGACTGTCCGCCGACGACTATTTCGCCCTGGTCCGCAAGGCGCGGGCGGCGGTCACCATTCCCGCCGCCTATCGGCGCCTCGACGCGCCGGCCATGGTGGCGCCGAACGAGGTGGAGGCGGCCTTCGTCACCGCCAATCCCGGCCTCGCCCCCGATATGATCGCGGTGGATTGCGCCGACCGGCGGCTGAGCGAGGTGCGCATCTGCATGACGCCGGGGCTGGAACTGCGCGCCTGCCCGGATGTCGACCGCCGCGCCTGCCGCGCGCCGCGGGTCGCCATGCCGCCGGTCCGGGGCGGCTGATGAACTACCGCCACGCCTTCCATGCCGGCAATTTTGCCGATGTCGTCAAGCACGCGGTGCTGGCCCGCATGCTGCTCTATCTCAACCGCAAGGACGCCGCCTATCGCGTGCTCGACACCCATGCCGGCGCCGGGCGCTACGATCTCGCCGGCGAAGAGGCGGTGCGCGGCGGCGAATGGCAGCGCGGCGTCGGCGCGCTGGACGGCATCGCCCTCCCCGCGGAAGCGGAGGCGCTGCTGGAGCCGTGGCGCCGCGCGGTGGCGTCGGTGAACGGGGGCGGCGGGCTCACGGCCTATCCCGGCTCGCCGCTGATCGCGCAGATGCTGAGCCGCCCGCAGGACCGGCTGCTCTTGTGCGAGACGGAGCCGGGCGTGCGCGGCGCGCTGGCGGAAGCGGTGCACGGCGATACGCGCACCAAGGTGCTGGCGACCGATGGTTGGCAGGCGCTCGCAGCCTATCTGCCGCCCAAGGAGCGCCGCGGCCTGGTGCTGATCGACCCGCCCTTCGAACAGCCCGGCGAGTTCGAGCGGCTGGCCGAGGGCTTGAAGTTCACCCATGCCCGCTGGGCCGGCGGCATGCTGGCCGCCTGGTACCCGATCAAGGACGTGCGCGCGGTCGATACCTTCCGCCGCGCCGTCGCCCGCGCCGCCATGCCCAAGACGCTGCGGGTGGAGTTCGACCTGCAAACCGTGCGGCAGGCCGACCGGCTGTCCGGCTGCGGCCTCATCA
Organism: Xanthobacteraceae bacterium; assembly: GCA_041287585.1. GTDB lineage: Bacteria > Pseudomonadota > Alphaproteobacteria > Rhizobiales > Xanthobacteraceae > Ancylobacter. The sequence continues at coordinate 25,092 of JBGGNI010000061.1, read as the reverse complement.
TCGTCAACCCGCCCTTCACCCTGGCGGACGAGCTGCGTGTCCTGCTCGCCGCGCTGGCGCCGCATCTGGCGTCCGACGGCAAGGGTCGGGTGCGGGTGGGCTGGATCCTGCCCGAGCGCTGAGCAGCGGATCGGCATCGGTCTTGCTTGACCGGGCTGCGGGACTGGATCCGGCCCGAACGGCCGGCATCGAACCGTGGGCGAAGGAGCAGGGCGCGATGGCGATGACGGGAACCGTCAAATTCTTCAACACCGAGAAAGGCTATGGCTTCATCCGCCCGGACGATGGCGGACGCGATGTCTTCGTGCATGTCTCCGCGGTCACGCGCTCCGGCCTCGGTATGCTGGCGGAAGGCCAGCGCGTAAGCTTCGAGGTCGAGCCCGACAAGCGCGGCAAGGGCCCGAAAGCCATCGATCTCGAACTTGCCGATGAAGCCTGACAGCACCGAACATCTGGAGCCTGACGCCGAAACGTGCGAAGCGGGTTCGGGCGAGATGATGTTCCAATCTTTCGAGCACGGTCACTGCGCGCAGCGATCGCCCAATAAGCGCGCAGAATGGCCGCGCCGGTGGCGTGCAGCGCGATGATTCTCCGTTCCTCTCCTGCCTCTCCTTTCGGCCGCAAGGTCAAGATCGGCGCCGCGCTGTGCGGCATCGCCCTGGAAATCGCCTGGGCCGACACCAACGATCCTGCCGAATCGCTGCGCATGCAGAACCCGCTCGGCAAGATCCCGGTGCTGCTGCTGCCGGACGGCACCGCCATCTATGATTCGCCGGTGATCCTGGAATATTTCGACGCCGTCGCCGGCGGCGGGCGCATTCTCCCCGCAAGCGGCGAGCCGCGCTTCCGCGCCCTCACGCTGCAAGCGCTGGCCGACGGCATCATGGATGCCGCGCTGCTGCAGGTCTATGAACGGCGCTTTCGCCCGGAGGAGCAGCAGAACGCCGCCTGGGTCGCCAACCAGGCGGGTAAGGTCGATCGTGGGCTTGCCGCCCTTGAGGCCGACGCGCAGCAATCCGGCCCGGCCTCGGCCACCCGGATCGCCGGCACGCCGGATGTCGGGCAGATCGGCCTCGCCGCGGCGCTGGGCTACCTCGACCTGCGCTTTGCCGGCACCTGGCGGGCCGGCCACCCGGCGCTGGTGGCCTGGCTCGACGGCTTCGCGGCCGCGGTGCCGGCCTTCGCGCAGACCCGGCCGCCGGGCTGACGTTCAGGCCGCGAGCGGGGGAATGCGCAGCACCTGGCCGGGATAGATCTTGTCGGGGTGCGTCAGCATCGGCCGATTGGCCTCGAAGATCACGGTGTGCTTGGCGCCGGCGCCGTGGCCATAATTGGCCTCGGCGATCTTCCACAGCGTGTCGCCCTTCTTCACCGTGTAGAACACCGCGGCCGGCGCTTCCTTCACCACCGCCAGCGTGTCCTGCACCTGCGCGATGCCGATAGTGTTGCCGAGCGCGAGAATGATCTTCTCCGCCTCCTCGGTGCTCTTGGCCTTGCCGCCGACGCTGACCTTGTCGCCGTCCACCGTGATGTCGAGCCCGGAGGTGTCGAAGCCCAGCCGGCCCACTTCGGCCTTGAGCGCGTCGGCCGAAGGCTTGGCCTCGGCACCGCTGCCGAAAATCTTCTCGCCGACGCTTTTGACGAAATCGAAAATGCCCATGGCCCTGCCTCCTTGAAACGCTCCCGATGACCGGAGCTTGAGGCGGACTCTAGCAGCATCGGCACCGCGGCTCGCGGTATGCGCCTACAAGCTGTGTGCCGGCACGGCCCACGCATGCAAAAGGCCCGGGCTCGCCGCCCGGGCCTTCGCATTCCGCTTCTGCGCCGGCGAAAACCGGATCAGAACTTGTAGTTGACGCCCATCTTCACGGTCTGAAGGCTGTAATCGAGGTCGCGGCCTTCGAACAACGCATCGAAATTGGTCGCGCCGAGATCGGCGTAGAGGTACTCGGCCTTCACCGTCCAATTGTCGGTCAGGGCGTACTCGACACCGAGGCCGATGGTCCAGCCCCACACCGTCTCATTGGTCGAGCTGCTGTACCACACGGTGGTGATGTCGGGGCTGTTGAGATTGTAGTCAGTCACCGTGCCGCTGCCGGAAATCTTCACATCGGCCCAGGCCAAACCGCCGGTCACATACGGCAGGAAGCGGTCATAGGCATAGCCGAGCCGGGCGCGGATGGTGCCGAACGACTCGATCTTGGCCGAGACATTGCCGGTCCGGTAGAAATAATCGTCGTCGGCCGCGCCGGCATAGTCGCTCCAGCCGGCGACGCTCATGTCGTCCTTCATGTCGGCGAAGAAGACATCGGCCTCGATGCCCAGGACGATGTTGTTGTAGAACTGGTAGTTGTAGCCGGCCTGCATGCCGCCGAACCAGCCGGACGGCTCAAGGTCGCCGGAGCTCTGGAACACGTCGTAGAAGCCATTGGAATAGGCATAGTAGCCGTCGAGCCCGTCGACGCTGCTCCAGCCATAGCCGACCGAGGCGCCGAGATAGAAGCCGGACCAGGTGAACATCGGCGCGGCCATGATCGGGGCCGGCGCCCGGTAGGACATATCGGCGCCGAGCGCCGGCGCAGCCGCAAGCGCCGCGAGGGCGCAGCCGCTCAAAAGGTTACGCAACATGACTGAACTCCGTTTCAACGTCGGTCCTTGCATAACGCCGCGATGGTAAATCAGTTGTTGCCGGAACACGGCACATTAAGCATGCAGCGTAACCTTAAGTAAGTATCAATTTTTTATGGCTAATAATTCGATAATCATTTCATCCGAAGCCGATACTCACACTATTTTGCTTCGAGTATTGGAATTATTATGATTAACCAAACCTTTCTGCGTCAGATTTCGGGACATACGAACATGAAAAAGCCCCGGAGCGAGGCTCCGGGGCCCTGAAGGTCGGCAGTGCGGCCGGCGGTCAGAACTTGTAGTTCACGCCCACCTTGCCAAGATTTTCGGTAACACCGACATTGGCGCCAATGCTGTCATAATAGGCGTCGCCGAGGTCCATATAGAGATACTCGGCCTTCACCGTCCAATTATTGGTCACGGCATATTCCAGGCCGGCGCCGGCGGTCCAGCCGGTCAGCGTCTTGTCGGAGCTCAGCCCGTCGAAGGAGACCTCGTTGTGGCCCCAGGCAAAGCCGCCGGTGACATAGGGCAGCACGTTGCCGAACGCATAGCCGAGCCGGCCGCGCACCGTGCCGAAATAGTCGAGCTTGGAGCTCACGCCGTCGACGCTGTCCTGGAAGTCGGACGCCGCAATGTCGGCCTCGGCGCCCAGCACGACATTGTTGCCGAACTGGTAGTTCACGCCGAGCTGCCCGCCGCCGAACCAGCCGTCCTGCTTGATGCCGAGCTGGTCGGCATAGGCCGAGCCGCTGCCCCAGCCATAGCCGCCATTGGCGCCGAGATAGAAGCCGGTCCAGTCGAACACCGGCGTCGCCACGATGGGTGCCTGGACGGGGTAGGGCGCGGGCTGGGCGATGTCCGCCGCGAAAGCCGGCGCCGCCGAAAGAAGGGAGGCCGCCACCACGCCCGAGCCGAGAATTTTCTTCATAAGTAAGCTCTCCGACCAACTGATACGGGATAGTCGAAGGCAAAGAGCTAAGCGGCGAGCTTGGCCGGGCGAGGGCCGGAATGCGGCGAGAAAGCAGAAGCGAATGGCCGCGCCTTCCCTCACCGGCTTGTGATGATCCGAACACCGGCGGCAGACGTCTCCGCTCAGGCAGAGGCGTCACCTTCGATCGCGCAGGGGCAGAATGACGGGAATTTCGCAGCGGCGTCCGGTGGCGCTGGTTACCGGAGGGGCGGTGCGCATCGGCGCGGCGATCTCGCGCGCTTTGGCTGCGGGCGGTTATGACGTCGCGATCCATGTGCGCCGGCCGGATGCGGTGGCGCAGGCACTGGCCGACGAAATCCGCGCCGGCGGCGCCCGCACCGCCATACTCGCCGCCGAGCTGGCCGAGCCGGAGGCCGTGGCCGCGCTGCTGCCCGCCGCCGCGCAGGCGCTCGGCCCGGTGTCGCTTTTGGTCAACAACGCCTCGGAGTTCCGCTCGGACAGCGTAGGCGCGCTCGATATGGCGCTGTGGGACCGCCAGTTCGCGGTCAATCTGCGCGCCCCGGTCTTCCTGGCGCAGGCGCTCGCCGCCGGCCTGCCGCCGGGCGGGCACGGCGCGGTGGTAAACCTCATCGACCAGCGGGTGCTGAAGCCGACGCCGCGCCACATCTCCTACGCGCTGGCCAAGTCCGGCCTGTGGTCCGCCACCCGCCTGCTGGCGCAGGCGCTGGCCCCGCGCGTGCGGGTCAATGCGGTCGCCCCCGGCCCGGTGCTGCGCAGCGCACGCCAGAGCGAGGAGAACTTCGCCCGGCAAAGCGCCGCCGTGCTGCTGGAGCGCGGCCCGAGCCCGGAGGAGATCGCCGCGGCCGTGCTGTTCCTGGCCCGCGCCGACAGCATCACCGGCCAGATGCTGGCGGTCGACGGCGGCCAGCACCTCGCCTGGGAAACCCCGGACGCCTTGGTGCCGGAATAAAGCGCGGTCAGCGGCGCCGGCCGGACAAAGTGAACCAGCCGATGCTGCCCATCACCACCAGCGCGCCGACCATCTCCAGCGGCACCGGCACTTCGCCGAGTATCAGGAAGGCGATGGCCATGGTCGCCACCGGGCTCACCGTGCCGATGGTGGCGTTGGCCTGCGCGGAGATGCGTTGCAGCGAGGCGCTCATCAGGAAGCTGGGCAGCACCGTGCCGCCGAAGGCGATGAACAGCGACAGCGCGAACAGATGCGGCGACACCATCAGATTGCTCAGCGGCCGCAGCAGCGCGAACTGCGTCAGCGCCACGAAAGCCGCTGCGCTCATCGCCACGCAGGTGAAGATCTGCGGCCCCAGCACGGTGATGGAGCGCTTGGCCAGCAGCTGGTAGAGCGCGAAGCTGACCGCCGCCAGCATCACCCAGGCGACGCCCTGCCCCACCATAGCGCCGCCCGCCGCCATGTTTTCCACGAAGATCAGCGCCAGCCCGACATAGCTCGCCGCAAAGGCGACCAGCGCCCGGTGCTGCACGCGCTCGCCAAACAGCACGGCCGCAAACAGCGCGACGAACAACGGATAGGTGAACAGGATCAACCGTTCGAACGACGCGGAAATGAAGCGCAGGCCGAGAAAGTCGGTATAGCTGGAAAACCAGAAGCCCAGCACGCCGACCGCCGCCGCCCGCAGCAGCAGCCGGCGGGGCGGCAATGCCGCGCTCTGCCCGCGCAGCCGCCGCACCGCCATCAGGCCGACGGCGAGATAGAACGGCAGCGAAAGCCCCATGCGCAGCGCCAGCAGCGTCTCCGGATCGATACCCTCCGCATAGGCCAGCTTGATGACGATGCCCTTGCCCGCGAACAGCACGGAGCCGGCGATGCCCAGCGCGTAGCCGGCGAGCGGCACGCCCTCGTTAAGCGACGGGGCGACGGGGCGCCGGGTTTGCGAGGTGGTCATGGCGGCCCGTACCATGCGCTGGCGGCGCCGGCAATTCACGGCAGCCCCCTGTTCGAGACGGCGGCGAATCCCTAGTTTGCGGCGATGATTTCCCGCCCGCTGCCCGAGCCCGACCTCGACCCGGATGCCGACGAACTCGACGGCGCCGAGATCGAAGACGCCGCCCTCCCCGCTTTGGACGAGGGCGAGGACGCCCAGCCCGCTGCCGGCACGCTCGCCACCGGCCGCGCCGCCATCGTGCGCGCGGTGCGCCATGCGCCGAACGGCGCCGGCGTCTACCGCATGGTGGGAGCCGATGGCGACGTGCTCTATGTCGGCAAGGCGAAAAGCATCAAGAAGCGCATCATCGCCTATACCCGCCCCACCGGCCTCACCAACCGGCTCGCCCGCATGGTGGCCGCCACCGTGGAGATGGAATTCGTCTCCACCGGCACCGAGACCGAGGCGCTGCTGCTGGAGGCCAACCTCATCAAGCAGTTGAAGCCGCGATTCAACGTGCTGCTGCGCGACGACAAGTCGTTTCCCTACATCCTGATCACCCGCGACCACGCGGCGCCGCAGATCGCCAAGCACCGCGGTGCGCGCTCGCGGCCCGGCGACTATTACGGTCCGTTCGCCTCGGTCTGGGCGGTCAACCGCACCATCAACGCGCTGCAGAAGGCGTTCCTGGTGCGCTCGTGCACCGACAGTTTCTATGAGGGCCGCACCCGGCCGTGCCTGCTTTTCCAGATCAAGCGCTGCGCCGGCCCCTGCACCGGCGAGGTGGCCGAGCCGGACTATGCCGAGCTGGTGCGCGAGGCCCGCGGCTTTCTCTCCGGCAAGAGCCGCACGGTAAAGGAGCAGCTCGCCCGCGAAATGGAGCTGGCCTCCGAGCATCTGGAGTTCGAGCGCGCCGCGGCGCTGCGCGACCGGCTGGCGGCGCTCTCCGCGGTGCAGGGCAGCCAGGGCATCAATCCGCGCACGGTGGAAGAGGCGGACGTGTTCGCCATCCACCAGGAAGGCGGCGCCACCTGCGTGCAGGTGTTCTTTTTCCGCACCGGCCAGAACTGGGGCAACCGCGCCTATTATCCCCGCGCCGACCGTTCGCTGGGGGCCGGCGAGGTGCTGGGCGCCTTCATCGCCCAGTTCTACGACGACAAGCCGCCGCCGCATCTGCTGCTGCTGAGCGACGAGATCGAGGACCAGGCCCTGCTCGGCGAGGCGCTCGCCAGCCGCGCCGGCCACCGGGTGGAGGTCGCCGTGCCGCAGCGCGGCGAGAAGCGCGACCTCGTGGTCCACGCGCTCACCAATGCCCGCGAGGCGCTGGGCCGAAAGCTCGCCGAGAGCGCCAGCCAGGCGCGCCTGCTGGAGGCGCTGGGCAGCAGCCTCGGCCTCGCCCAGCCGCCGCGGCGGATCGAAATCTACGACAACAGCCACATCATGGGCAGCAATGCGGTGGGCGGCATGGTGGTGGCGGGGCCGGAGGGCTTCGCCAAGAGCCAGTACCGCAAGTTCAACATCCGCTCCACCGAGCTCACTCCCGGCGACGATTACGGCATGATGCGCGAAGTGCTGCGCCGCCGCTTCGCCCGGCTGCAACGGGAGGCGCCGAGCCCGCCCGCGACTGAGGAGGACGCCGCCTGGCCGGACCTGGTGCTGATCGACGGCGGCCAGGGCCAGCTCAAGGCGGCGGCCGACGCCCTGGCGGAACTCGGCATCAGCCGTGTGCCGCTGGTCGGCATCGCCAAGGGGCCGGACCGCGACGCCGGCCGCGAGACCTTCTTCATGGCCGGACGGGCGCCGTTCCGGCTCGATCCGCGCGACCCGGTGCTTTATTTCGTCCAGCGTCTGCGCGACGAAGCGCACCGCTTCGCCATCGGCTCGCACCGGGCGCGACGCAAGAAAGACATCGCCCAGGCCGGCCTGCAGGAGATCGCCGGCGTCGGCCCCACCCGCAAACGGGCGCTGCTGCACCATTTCGGCACGCTGAAGGCGATCGAGCGGGCCTCATTGACCGACCTCGGCCAGGTTCCCGGCATCAATGAAGCCACCGCCCGCGCGGTGTATGACTACTTCCACGCCAAGCCGACGTGACGCAGCGGCCCGCGCACCTTGAAGCCACGCTACGGTTGACGCCGGGCACCGGGATGGCTACCTCCCTTGGAATACAGCGGGGCGAGCCATGGTCGATGCCACCACCAGCCCGAACGGTTCCCCGGAGAACAGCGGGGTTGGCCGGGGCCATGCGCTGTCGCTGCCCAACATCCTCACCTATGGCCGCTGCGCCGCGGTTCCGCTGGTCGCCGGCTGCCTGTTCTGGGTGGATATTCTGGGCGGCGGGCTGTGGCTGCGCTGGCTGGCGCTCGGCATCTATCTGGCGGCGGCCATTACCGATTTCTTCGACGGCTATCTCGCGCGCGCCTGGTCGCAGCAATCGGCCATCGGCCGCATGCTCGACCCCATCGCCGATAAGCTGCTGGTCTCCACCTCGCTGCTGATGATGGCCTCGGACGGCACCATTCGCGGCTGGTCTTTGTGGGCGGCGCTGGTGATCCTGTGCCGCGAGATCCTGGTCTCGGGCCTGCGCGAATTTCTGGCCGAGCTGCGCGTCAGCGTTCCGGTGACGCAGCTTGCCAAATGGAAGACCGCGACCCAGCTCATCGCCGTCGGCGTGCTGCTGGCCGGTCCGGCCGCCGACGGCCTGCTGCCGGGCACCACGCTGGTCGGCATCCTGCTGTTGTGGCTGTCGGCGGTGCTCACGCTGTACACCGGCTGGGATTATTTCCGCGCCGGCGTACGCCATTTGATCGAGGAATGACCGTGCGGCTGCTCTATTTTGCCTGGGTGCGCGAGCGCATCGGCGTCGAGGCGGAAGAGCTGGATCCGCCTTTGAGCGTGCGCACTGTCGCCGAGCTCGCCGGCTGGTTGGCGGGCCGCGGCGAGGCGTACGCCCATGCGTTCGAGAACCCGGCGGTGGTGCGCGCCGCCATCGATCGCGTGCATGCGCGCCCGGACAGCCCGCTCGCCGGCGCCCGCGAGGTCGCCTTCTTCCCGCCCATGACCGGAGGCTGAGCCATGTTCGGCGTCCGGGTGCAGGCGGAGGATTTCGACGCCGGTGCGGAGGCGGCACACCTGGCGCGGGGACGGACCGATGTCGGCGCCGTGGTCAGCTTCATTGGCCTGTGCCGTGCCGACCCGGATGCCGGCGAACCGCTGGCGGCTCTGCATCTGGAGCATTATCCCGGCATGGCCGAGACGGAAATCGGCCGGGTGATGGACGAGGCCCGCAGCCGCTGGCCGCTGATCGGGGCGATCGCCATCCACCGCTTTGGCCGGCTGACGCCGGGCGAGAACATCGTGCTGGTGGCGACCGCCGCCGCCCATCGCGGCGACGCCTTCGCCGCCGCCGAATTTCTGATGGACTGGCTGAAGACCCGCGCGCCGTTCTGGAAGCTGGAAGAGCGCGCCGGCCGCTCCGGCTGGGTCGCCGCCAAGGCCGCCGACGACGATGCCGCCGCCCGCTGGGATCCCGATGGCGCGGGGCGCGACGCGGCGGAGTAGCCGCATCCCGGACCAGCGGAGGCGAAGCCGAAGCGCCGAGCCGGGATCCAGGGTTGAATCCGCCGAAGGCGCTTCCTCAAAGAGTTTTGCGGCTTCGCCGATTCTCCCCTGGATCCCGGATCTGCGCTGCACGGCGTGCAGCTTGTCCGGGAAACGGCGGCTACGCCGCCTGCCGCTTCGGCTGCACCTCGGCCATATAGTCTTCCATCAGCGTGCGGGTCACCGGACCCGGCTGATAGTGGCGGCCGGCGATTTCCGACACCGGCGTCACCTCGGCGGCGGTGCCGGTGATGAAGCACTCGTCGAAACTCTCCAGTTCGTCCGGCAGGATCGCCCGCTCGACCAGCTTGTAGCCGCGGCGCTTGGCGAGTTCGATCACCGTCTGGCGGGTGATGCCGTTGAGGAAGGCGTCGGCGAGCGGGGTATGAATGGTGCCGTCCTTCACGAAGAAGATATTGGCCCCCGTGCACTCCGCCACCAATCCGCGCCAGTCCAGCATCAGCGCGTCGGCATAGCCGTTGCGCTCGGCGGCGTGCTTGGAAATGGTGCAGATCATGTACAGGCCGGCCGCCTTCGAGGTCGAAGGCGCGGTCATCGGGTCCGGGCGGCGGTATTTCGCCTGGTCGATGCGGATGCCCTTCAGCCGTTCGGCGGGGTCGAAATAGCTCGGCCATTGCCAGGCGGCGATGGCGAGATGGATCTTGTTGTGCTGGGCCGACACGCCCATCATGTCGGAGCCGCGCCAGGCGACGGGCCGCAGATAGGCATCGGTCAGGTTCTGCCGGGACAGCACCTCGCGGCACGCCGCGTCGATCTCGGCTTCGCTGTAGGGGATCTCGAAATCGAGCAGCCGGGCGCTCTCCTTCAGCCGCGCGGTATGCTCGGCCAGCTTGAAGATCGCGCCGCCATAGGCACGCTCGCCTTCGAAGACGCAGCTGCCATAATGGAGCCCATGGGTCAGCACATGAACCTGGGCATCCTGCCACGGCACGATGGCACCGTCGTACCAGATCCAGCCGTCACGTTTGTCGAAGGGCTCCGCTGCCATGATGCTCTCTCCCGTCGGGACCGGCGAGCGCCTTTTGCCTCGCAGCTCAAGTCCCGTTATCGTTCCACGCACACAGGGGCCGCTCGCCGGCCTCAAGCGCGGCAAACCGGATCGAATGGCTGTTGCCGCACGATCCTTTCGTCCTGCCGGACATCTCGGTAACGATCGCAACGAAAAAAGTCAACATGGCTGACATAAATGCATCGGCGCCGCCGCGCCCCGTCGAATCCGATCCGCTGCCGGCGCCTCGCGTGCCGGGCGGCGCAGCGCCGTCGTCCGGCGAGTCGCTGGTCGATCTGATCGAGTTGCTGTTCTTCGCCTACCGCAATTTCGTCAGCGATCCGGACGAGGTTCTGCAGCGTTTCGGCTTCGGCCGGGCGCACCACCGCGTGCTGCATTTCGTCAATCGCCATCCCGGCATGCGGGTCACCGACCTGCTCGACATATTGCGCATCACCAAGCAGAGCCTGGGCCGGGTGCTGCGCGAACTGGTCGACCAAGGCTTCATCGACAGCCGCGCCGGCGCCGCCGACCGGCGCCAGCGCCTGCTCTACCTCACCCCCAAGGGCGAGGCGCTGGCGCGCGACTTCATCGCGCTGCAATCGCAGCGCATCGGCGCCGCGCTGGCCGAGGTGGGGCCGGACGCGCGCGAGGGCACGCGGCGCTTCCTGGTGGCGATGATCGACCCGGAAGACCGCGGCCCCATCGAGCGCTTCATCGCCAAGGCCGAGCGGATCGCCGGCGACCCGCCGCGCCGTCCGGCGGCGGGCTGAACCGGGGTCCCCGCCATGCTGCTCCCGCAAAGCGCCGCCCCACCCAAGCGCGAGATCGCCAAGGTCGCCGACGACGCGCCGCATCTGCTGGTGGTCGACGACGACCGCCGCATCCGCGATTTGGTCTCGCGCTTTCTCACGGAGCACGGCTTCCGCGTCACCACCGCCGCATCGGCCGCCGACGCCCGCAGCCGGCTGGGCGGCTTCGCCTTCGACCTGCTCATCCTCGATGTGATGATGCCCGGAGAGACCGGCTTCGAGCTGGCGCGCTCGGTGCGCAGCGGCTCGGCGGTGCCGATCCTGATGCTCACCGCCCGCTCGGAGCCGGTCGACCGCATCGAGGGGCTGGAAATCGGCGCCGACGACTATCTCGCCAAGCCGTTCGAGCCGCGCGAGCTGCTGCTGCGCATCGGCAACATATTGAAGCGCACCGCCGTGCCGCCGCGCCAGGCCATTGAGAGCGTGCGGCTCGGCCCCTTCGTCTTTCATCTGGAACGCGGCGAGCTGAGCCGGGACGGCGAGCCGGTCCGGCTGACCGACCGCGAGCGCGAAATGCTGCGCGTGCTGGCCGAGCGGCCCGGCGAGACGGTGCCGCGCCAGGCGCTGGCCGCGCCCGGCATCTCCTCCGGCGACCGCGCCGTCGACGTGCAGGTCAACCGGCTGCGCCGCAAGGTCGAGCGCGACCCGGCCAATCCGCTCTATGTGCAGACCGTGCGCGGCATCGGCTACCGGCTGGTGGTGACCCCTTGACGCAGCAACCGCCGCGGGCGGCGGCGCAGGCGCGGCTGGACGCCTTCCGGCAGCGCCTGCGCGCCGCCAATGAGCGGGCCAGCGCCCGGTTCAACCGGGCGATGCCCAAGGGCCTCTACGCCCGCTCGCTGCTCATCATCGTCACGCCGATGGTGGTGCTGCAGTCGGTGCTGGCCTTCGTGTTCATGGAGCGGCACTACAATGCGGTGACCCGCCGGCTTTCCGCCGCCGTGTCGCAGGATGTCGCGGCGCTGGTGGAGCTGTCGAACGCCTTCCCAACCGCGGCCGACCACGAGGCGCTGCGGCGGATCGCCCGCCAGAGCCTCAGCCTGAGCATCGATTTCCTGCCGGGCGAGCCGCTGCCGGCGCCGGGGCCGAAGCCGTTCTTCTCCATTCTCGATTCGGCGATGACCAGCGAGCTCGGCAAGCGGCTGAAGCGGCCGTTCTGGACCGACACGGTGGGCAATTCCAACCTGATGGAAATCCGCATCCAGCTCGACGATGCTGTGCTGCGCGTGTTTGCCCGCCGCAGCCAGGCCTACCTCTCCAATTCGCACATCTTCCTGGTCTGGATGGTCGGCACCTCGCTCGTATTGCTGGCGGTCGCCATCCTGTTCCTGCGCAACCAGATCAAGCCCATCGAGGCGCTGGCGGAAGCGGCGGAGGCGTTCGGCAAAGGGCGCGAGGTGGCCGGCTTCCGGCCGCGCGGCGCCCGCGAGGTGCGCGGTGCCGCCCGCGCCTTCCTGGAGATGAAGCGGCGCATCGAGCGGCAGATCGAGCAGCGCACCACCATGCTCGCCGGCGTCAGCCACGACATGCGCACCATCCTCACCCGCTTCAAGCTGGAACTGGCCTTTCTGGACGAGGCCGGCACCGAGGCGCTGCGCAAGGATGTCGACGAATTGCAGAGCATGCTGGAGGCCTATCTCGCCTTCGCCCGCGACGACACCGGCGAGCTGCCGGCGCTGACCGATGTCGGCACGCTGTTGGAGGAGGTGCGCTTCAACGCCGAGCGCCACGGCGCCCGCGTCACCTGCAGCTTCAGCGGCCCGCCGCAGGTGATGATCCGCGTCGACGGCTTCCGCCGCTGCGTCTCCAACCTGGTCGACAATGCCCGCCGCCATGGCGAGCGCATCGAAATCACCGGCCAGCGCGACAATCGCTGGCTGCTGGTCACGGTCGACGATGACGGACCGGGCATCCCGGCCGAGTTCCGCGAAGACGTGTTCCGCCCGTTCCTGCGGCTGGACAGTGCGCGCAATCAGGATTCCGGCGGCTCCGGCCTCGGCCTCTCCATCGCCCGCGACGCCGCCCGCGCCCATGGCGGCGACATCGCCCTCAGCGACAGTCCGCTGGGCGGGCTGCGCGCGACGGTGCGCATTCCGGTGTGAGGCGGCTCAGAACAGCCGCGCCCCGTTCGGCACCACGCGCTCGGGGCCGATCAGCACCACTTCGCCGTCGGTATCCGGGAACCCGAGCGTCAGCACTTCGGACATCATCGGGCCGATCTGCCGCGGCGGGAAATTCACCACCGCCGCCACCTGCCGGCCGACCAGATCCTCCGGCGCATAGTGCGCGGTGATCTGGGCGGAGGATTTCTTCACCCCGACATGCGGCCCGAAATCGATCGTCAGCTTCAGCGCCGGCTTGCGCGCCTCCGGGAAGGGCTCGGCCTGGATGATGGTGCCGACGCGAATATCGACTTTCAGGAAATCGCCGAACACGATCGGCTCGCTCGGCCCCAGGCTCACGATGCCGCCTCCGCTACGCCCTCGGGCGCCGCACCGCGGCTGCGGCGCGGCATCAGCCGGCAGGCGCGCTGCATCAGCCCCAGGGCCCGTTCGCCCTTGCCGAGTTCGCGGTCCAGCGCCGCCATTGTCTTGGCGAGGCCGGGGTCGTCGTCCGCCAGCCAGACGCGCAACACGCGGGCGAACAGCAGCGCCAGCCCCTGCGCCCGCACCGCGCCCTTAAGCCCGGCCGAATCGATGCGCGCCGCCGCCAGCATCCATTGCTGCGAGCGCACCGCCAGCCGGTTGAGCCCGAGCGCCAGGCTCGGATGCCGCCGGGCAGAAGCGGCCAGCGAGCGCACCGCATCCCGGTGGGGCTCCAGCGTCTCCAGCCGGCGCATCAGCACGTCGAACAGCCGCTCACGCGCCGGCCGCTCCGCCATGTCGGGGTCGGAGGCCGCCAGCACGGCGCTGTCGGTGGCGCGCACGAAGGCGGCCAGCATGTCGAAGGTGGAGCCGAAGCCGGCACGCAGTTCGGCAAGCGTGATGCCGGCCCGCTCCGCCACCTCGGCGAGCCCGATGCTCTCGAACGGCCGTTCGGCCAGCACGGCGAGAAAGGCGGCCAGCGCCTTTTCGCGCGGCGTCGTGTCGTCCTTGGTGCGGCCTGAAGCGCGGGGCATGGGGGCCTCCTGATTGTCGAACGTACCTGTCGTTCAAAATAGGCGGTGCGAAGCCTCGGGAGAAGGGCCTCAGCCGGCGAGTTCGCGCGAGCGGCGCGCCGCCGCCGCCACGGCCCGCTCCAGCAGCGGCGTGAGGCCGGATTGCGGGTCCATCAGCACGGCGAGCGCCGCCGCCGTGGTGCCGTTGGGCGAGGTGACGTTGCGGCGCAGCGTCGCCGGCTCGGTGCCGGTGCGCGCAATCAACTCGCCCGCCCCCGCCACGGTGGCGCGCGCCAGCCGGTCGGCGAGGTCGGCCGGCAGGCCCGCCTGCGCGCCGGCCGCGGCCAGCGCCTCGGCCAGCAGGAACACATAGGCCGGCCCGGAGCCGGAGACGGCGGTGGCGACGTCGATCAGCGCCTCGTCCTCGATCCACTCCACGCCGCCGGTGGCCCGCAGCAGCGCATCGGCAACCACCCGCTGCGTCTGCGAGACCGCATCATTGGGCACGGCCACCGTCACCCCGCGCCCGATCGCCGCCGGGGTGTTGGGAATGGAGCGCACCACCGCCGTGCCCGGCGGGAAAGCCGCCTCAAGAAACGCCAGCGTGCGCCCGGCCATCACGGAGACCACCAGCGTGTCCGGCCCGGCGAGGTGGGCGACCTTGGCCAGCACCTCCGGCGCCACCTGCGGCTTCACCGCCAGCAGCAGCACGGCCGGCGGGCCGCCATTGAGCGGGTTGAGCGCAACGCCGTGCTGGCGCAAGGCGGCCAGCACCTCCGGCGGCGGCGCGGGGTCGATCACCGCGGCCTTGGCCGGGTCGAGCCCGAGGCCGAGCCAGCCTTCCAGCATGGCGCCGCCCATCTTGCCGGCGCCGACCAGCAGCACGCGGCCGGGAATATCGGACAGCAGGGACATCGCCTTCTCCGTCGCGTCGACAGGTGCGTCGCCGTCAAGCCTCGCCGGCGGTCTCGAACAGCGCCGCCGCCATCGCCTCGCGTGCCGGCTTGCCGGCCCACACCACGAACTGGAACGCCGGGAAGAAGCGCTCCACCGCCTCCACCGCACTCTCCAGCAGCACCTCGCATTGCCGGTCGGTGGCTTCCGAGCCGGCCAGCAGCAGAGCGTGGCGGAACATCACCACGCCCTCCTTGGACCACAGGTCGAAATGGCCGATCCACATCTGCTCGTTGATGAGCGCGAGCAGCCGCAGCACCTCGTTGCGCCGCTTGTCCGGCACCTTGAGGTCGAAGGCGCAAGCGATGTGCAGCGCCTCGATCTCGTCCATCCACTGGAACGAGACGTGGCAATTGGTCCAGCGGCCTTCGAGCGAGAGCGTGATCTCGTCGTCGGCTGAGCGCTCGAACGACCATTCGTTGAGCGCGGCCATGCGCTCGACCAGGTCAAGCGGGTTCGCCGGCGTATCGGTGTCGATATCGGTGTAGGCCATGGGCGACCTCGCGGAGGTGCGGCGCGGAGAGGGCCGGAGGCAGACGAAGCGGGCGAACCGACCGCTACGGACTAGATGTCCCGGATTCGGCGTGCGACGGCAAGCGGTGGCGCAAAGCGTCCACAGCCGGCGGGCGCATTCAGGCCTGCGGGGCCGCGGCGCCTTCCAGCCGGGCAAGGCGCGCTTCCAGTTCGGAAACGCGCACCGCGAGGCGTTCGCTCTCCTCGCGGGCGGCGGCGGCGAGGTCCTTCACCGTGTCGAATTCCTCGCGCGTCACCACGTCGAGCTCGCGCAGCACGCGCTCGGCCTGGGTGCGCATCACCGTGGTCGCTTCCCGGCGCACGCCGGTGGCGACGCCGGCGGCGTCGTTCATCAGCCGGGCGAATTCGTCGAGCAGGCGGCTATTGGTCTGGGTCATCGTCATCTCCCGGCGTCGCGCCCCCATCATGGCAGAATGGGGAGCCGGAGCTGCGCCGACAAGGGGATAGCCGCGCAGGCGCCACTGTGCAAGCGCAGCATGGTCAACTAGGTTCGCCCGACCGGGCCCCGGCGCCGAAATCCCGCGGCGACGCCCCGCCTTGCGGACCGCACGCCTATGCCCCTGCTCGCTCTGCCGTTTCCCGCCATCGATCCGGTGCTGATCCAGCTCGGCCCGTTCGCCGTGCGCTGGTATGCGCTGGCTTATGTCGGCGGCATCCTGCTGGGCTGGTGGCTGGCCAAGCGGCTGAGCGGGGATGCGCGGCTGTGGGGCGGGCGCGCTCCGATCACCCCGGCCGAGTATGACGACGCCATCGTCTGGATCGCCTTCGGCATCATACTGGGCGGGCGCATCGGCTATGTGCTGTTCTACAACCTGCCCTATTATCTCCAGAACCCGCTGGAAGCGCTGACCGTGTGGCACGGCGGCATGTCGTTCCACGGCGGCTTTCTCGGCTCGGTGCTGGCCATGGCGCTGTATTGCCGGCGCCGGAACCTGCCGCTGCTGGCGATGCTCGACGTCGCCGCCGTGGTGGCGCCCATCGGGCTGTTTCTCGGCCGGCTGGCGAATTTCATCAACGGCGAACTCTGGGGACGCGTCACCGATGTGCCGTGGGGCGTCGTGTTTCCCAATGGCGGCCCGCTGCCGCGCCACCCCAGCCAGCTCTATGAGGCGGCGCTGGAAGGCGCGGTGATCTTCATCGTGCTGCTGCTCGCGGTGCGCCGCGGCTCGCTGGCCTATGCCGGGCGCACTGGCGGGTTGTTCCTGCTGCTCTACGGCCTCGCCCGCATCGTCTCCGAAGCGTTCCGCGAGCCGGACGCACAGCTCGGCTTTCTCGCCGGCGGCCTCACCATGGGCATGCTGTTGTCGCTGCCCATGGTCGCGGCCGGGCTGTTCTTCATGCTGCGCGCACCGCGACATGACGCCGCTTGAGGCCGAGCTGCGGACGCTGATCGCCACCGAGGGACCGATCCCGGTGGCCCGCTACATGGCGCTTTGCCTCGGCCATCCGCGCCACGGCTATTATATGGGCCGCGACCCGTTCGGCGCCGCCGGCGATTTCACCACTGCGCCCGAGATCAGCCAGATGTTCGGCGAGCTTCTCGGCCTGTGGTGCGCCGCTTGCTGGCAGCAGATCGGCGCGCCCGACCCCGTGCGGCTCGTCGAGCTCGGCCCCGGCCGCGGCACACTGATGGCGGACGTCCTGCGCGCCGCCCGCGCTCTGCCGGCCTTCCACGCCGCGCTCGACGTGCACCTCGTCGAGACCAGCCCGGCGCTGCGGGCGCGCCAGCGCGAGCGCCTGCCCGACGCGCCGGTGCGCTGGCACGACAGCCTGGCCGAGGTGCCGGAC
Source organism: Xanthobacteraceae bacterium (assembly GCA_041287585.1). Taxonomy (GTDB): domain Bacteria; phylum Pseudomonadota; class Alphaproteobacteria; order Rhizobiales; family Xanthobacteraceae; genus Ancylobacter. The sequence goes on along the minus strand of JBGGNI010000061.1, from coordinate 7,829 downwards.
GGCCCGGCGCTCATCCTCGCCAATGAGCTGTTCGACGCCCTGCCGGTCGCCCAGTTCGTGCGCACGGAACGCGGCTGGCACGAGCGCTGCGTCGGGCTGGATGCGGACGGCCACCTCGCCTTCGGGCTGGATCCGCGGCCGGGTCCGGCGTTCGGCCCGGCACTGCCGGGCGCCGTGCTGGAGCGGCTGGACCATCCGCTGGTGCGCGCCGTGCCGGAACGGCTGGCGGCACAGGGCGGCGCGGCGCTCATCATCGATTACGGCCACGCCGCGAGCGGGCTCGGCGATACGCTGCAGGCGGTGCGCCGCCACGCCTTCGCCGACCCGCTGAAAGACCCCGGCGAGGCCGACCTGACCGCCCATGTCGACTTCGCCGCGCTGGCGCGGCACGGCACGGCCGCGGGCGCGCGCGCCTTCGGGCCGCTGCCGCAGGGCGATTTCCTGCGCCGCCTCGGCCTCGATGCGCGGGCGGCGCGGCTCGGGCGGCAGGCGGACGCGGAGCGGCTGGCGGGCACCGCGCCGGGCGGCATGGGGGGGCTCTTCAAGGTGCTCGCCCTGGTGCATCCTGCCGCCGGTGCCCCGCCGGGATTCGCCGATGCGGAAGAATTCGGAGCCTCACGGACATGAAGGTCGTCTCGGCCGCGCTCGATGCGCTTCCCGGCATTCGCCACGCCTTCTTCACCCGGCAGGGCGGCGTGTCGCAGGGCATCTATGCCGGGCTGAACGGCGGCACCGGCTCGCGCGACGCTGCCGGCGACGTCGCGGAGAACCGCGCCCGCATGGCCGCCGCCTTGGGCGTGGCGCCGCAGCGTTTCCTCACGCCCTGGCAGGTGCACTCGCCCGATTGCATCGCCACCGATGCGCCCTGGCCGGAGCGGCCCAAGGCCGACGCGCTCGCCACCGCGACCCCCGGCCTCGCCATCGCCGTCAGCATCGCCGATTGCGGCCCGGTGTTGTTCGCCGATCCGCAGGCCCGCGTGGTCGGCGCCGCCCATGCCGGCTGGAAAGGCGCGGTCGGCGGCGTGCTGGACGATACGGTGCGCCGCATGGAGCAGCTCGGCGCCGCGCGCGGGCGCATCGTCGCTGCCATCGGCCCGCTGATCCGGCAGCAGAGCTACGAGGTCGGGCCGGAGTTCGTCGGCCGCCTCACCGCGGAAGACGCCGGCAATGCCCGCTTCTTCGTCCCCTCGCCCCGGCCGGACCACGCCTTGTTCGATTTGCCGGGCTATATCGCCGCCCGGCTGCGCGGGCTCGGCATCGGCACGGTGGAGGATCTCGGCCTCGACACCTATTCGGATGAGGCCCGCTTCTACAGCTTCCGCCGCGCCACCCACCGCGGCGAGCCGGACTATGGGCGGCTGATCGCCGCCATCGTGCTGGAGTGAGGCGCGGCCGCCCGACGCGTTAACGAAACCTGAACGCAGCCACCCCCGGACACCGCTGCTGCTGGACCAAATCGTTAAAAGAATTTAACCTTTGGTCGCTCACGCCCGCTCTGCGGCGGCGGGGCGGATTGCGGCGCTCACAGGCGGCTTCGAATGACGCACGGATATTGCGGGCGCGCGGTTGCCCTCGTCGGGGTTCTGTTTGCCGCCGCGCTTGTGGCAGGTTGCCAGACCGGCAGCAGCGGCTCCCCCACGGCCCGCGCCACCTCCGGCACGGTGCCGGCCCGCGCCATCGCCTTCGAATCCATCGACGGCCCGCCGCCGCCGGTGTTCCAGCGCCTGGTGGCGAATCTTTCGACCGAGGCGCAGGAGCGCCAATTGGCGGTGGTCTCCCGCGACACCGAGGCGACTTACCGGGTGCGCGGCTATCTGGCCGCCAGCGTCGAAGACGGCAGCGGCACGGTCGACTGGGCCTGGGACGTATTCGACCGCGACCGGGTGCGGGTGCTGCGGGTCGCCGGCACCGAGAAGACCGGCAAGGGCGCGGATGTGTGGGCGCGCTGCGACGACGCCGTGCTGGAGCGCATCGCCGGCCGCAGCCTCGACGAGATCGCCAGCCGGCTCGACGGATCGTCGCCCAAGCGCCAAACCATACCGGCCGCGGTGCCCGCCGCACCCGAAGCAGCGCCCGAGCCGATACCGGAGGGCGACGGCCCGCCCATCGCTTCCGCTCCCGCCGGCTCTCCTCTCGCCTTCGCCACGCCGTGAGGCCGCGGCGACACGGCGCTCCCTTGGCTTGAGATACTGGCGCAGGCCGCGCTTTACAGCGCCGGCCGGCCCGCCTATCAGGGCTTCGCGACAGGCCTGCGACGGCGTCGCAGCACAGGACGGCTGGGAGCGCGCGCCGGAATGTCGGGCAATAACGGATCGATCAAACTGGTCGCGGGCAATGCCAACCGGCCGCTCGCGGAGGCTATCGGCGCCTATCTCGCCACGCCGCTCACCCGCGCCGTGGTGCGCCGGTTTGCCGACATGGAGATCTTCGTCGAGATTCAGGAGAATGTGCGCGGCAAGGATGTGTTCGTGCTGCAAAGCACCTCCTTTCCGACCAACGACCATCTCATGGAGCTGCTTATCATCACCGATGCGCTGCGCCGCTCCTCGGCCCGCCGCATCACCGCCGTGCTGCCCTATTTCGGCTACGCCCGGCAGGACCGCCGCTCCTCCGGCCGCACGCCGATTTCCGCCAAGCTGGTGGCCAATCTCATCACCCATGCCGGTGTCGACCGCGTGCTGACGCTCGATCTGCACGCCGGCCAGATCCAGGGCTTCTTCGACATCCCGACCGACAATCTGTTCGCCGCCCCGGTGATGGTGCAGGACATCAAGAGCCGCTTCGATGTCGCCGATCTGATGGTGGTCTCGCCGGATGTCGGCGGCGTGGTGCGCGCCCGCGCGCTCGCCAAGCGCATCGATGCCCAGCTCGCCATCGTCGACAAGCGTCGCGAGCGGCCGGGCGAGAGCGAGGTGATGAACGTCATCGGCGATGTGTCCGGCAAGCGCTGCATCTTGGTGGACGACATCATCGATTCCGGCGGCACGCTGGTGAACGCGGCGGACGCGCTGCTCGCCCGCGGCGCGGTGGAGGTCTATGCCTACATCACCCACGGCGTGCTCTCCGGCGGAGCCGTCGCCCGCGTCACCTCCTCCAACCTCAAGGAACTGGTGATCACCGATTCGATCCAGCCGACCGAGGCGATCCGCGTGGCCCGCAACATCCGCGTCGTCTCCATCGCCCCGCTCATCGGCGAGGCCATCGGCCGCACGGCGCACGAAGAGAGCGTTTCGAGCCTGTTCAACTAAGCGACTTTTGGAAGTCCTGTTCAAACGGCACGGCAGCCGTGCGTGCTTCGAGGCCGGCCTGCGGCCAGCACCTCAGCATGACGAATGTTTATGCAATACAATGGCTTACGTCATCCTGAGGCGGCCGAGCGCAGCTCGGGCCTCGAAGGACGCACACGGGTGATGCCGGCTACCGCCGACTTTCCAATCAGGCCCTAGCGTCACGGCCCGCCATCTTCGCTCCACGATCCGCCGCCAGTCTGGCCGGCATGACCTGCTGCCTGCACCACATCGCAACCACCGGCGCCGCGCTGCTTCTGGCGCTGTCGCTTCACGTCCGCGCGGATGAGGCGGACTATGATCCGTGGAACGGGCTTGCCGCCATCGTGGCACCTCCCGCAGAGGTGGAAGATGGCGGGCCGCTGCCGGACGCTTCGGCCGAGCCCGAAGACCCCGCCCCCGTAGCGCCCGCCCCCGACGAGGTGACCGCCGATGCCTCGGAAGAGGCGCCCGACGAGCCGGTCTCGGCCTGGATCATCATCGAACTCGGCATCGGCGATGCCGACGACGGTGCCCTAGCCGCGCCGCCCGACCGCCGGCCGCAGCCGGCCGCAACGGTCGTCGCGCCGCAGCCGTCGCCTCTGCCCACCAAGCTCGACATCGACGGCGGGCCGGCGCGGCTGGAGGTGTCCGGCAGCGTCGCCACCACGGATCCGGTGTCGGACGCCGACCGCAAGGTCGGCGGCGGCGGTTCCGGCGAACTGCGCAGCCGGCTCGGCTACAGCCTCGACGCCTTCACGCTGTACGGCGTCGGCGGCATGGGCGCGGCGGAAAGCGCCGGCGCGGTCTCGGTCTATCGCAGCCTGGTGCTCGGCGGTGCCTACGCCGCGCCGCTCGGCGGCCCGCAGGACGGCCGCATCGGCGCCAAGGTCGAAATCGCCGACACCGCCGCGGTCACCGCCGGCGTCGAATACCGTGCCGGGCGCGACGGCGCGGAGGGCTTCGTCTCGCTGGAGCAGGTCGGGGCGCCCAACGCGGCACCGGCCGGCATGGTGCGTGCCGGCGTGGTCGGAAAGTTCTGAAATCGGCCCGGCGCATTGCCCCGCGGGGCCTTTGCTGATATGAGCCCGCGTCGCTTCGGCCTATCCGCACCCCTGGAGGCCCGCCGCAGCGCCACTCGCTCCGATCCGTCCGGACCGGCCGGCCGCCCAGGCGGCTGCATGCGTTCGGATGCTACCGATAAAGGACTAAAGCCATGACCGCCATCAAGGAACTGAAGGCGTCGGCGCGCACGAAGGTCGGCAAGGGGGCCGCTCGTGCCGAACGCCGCGCCGGTCGCGTACCCGCCGTGATCTACGGCGACGGCAAGGCGCCGCTTGGCATCTCGCTGGACTATACCGAGATCACCCGCACCATCTATGCCGGCCATTTCCTCACCACGCTGTTCCATGTGGACGTCGAGGGCGAGAAGCACCGCGTGATTCCGCGCGACTACCAGCTCGACCCGATCAAGGATCTGCCGCTGCACGTCGATTTCCTGCGCGTCGCGCTCGGCGCCACCCTGGAGGTGGACGTTCCGGTGCACTTCATCAACCAGGACGCCGCGCCCGGCATCAAGGCCGGCGGCACGCTGAACATCGTCAGCCACACCGTCTCGCTCAACGCCCCGGCCGACGCTATCCCCGAGTCCATCGAGGTCGACCTCACCGGCCGTGAGATCGGCGATTCGATCCATCTGTCGGAAGTCGTTCTGCCCGCCGGCGTCACCTCCGCCGTGAGCGGCGACGACACCATCGCCACGCTGGTGCCGCCGTCCGGCCAGAAGGACGCCGAGGAAGATGCCGCTGCGGCTGCGGCGGCCGCGGCTGCCAATGCGCCCGCGACGGCCAAGCCCGCCGCGAAAAAGAACTGACGCCGCGTCGGCCCGGAGACTGCCCGTGTTCCTGTTCGCGGGGCTCGGCAATCCCGGGCCGAAATACGCCGGCAACCGGCACAATATCGGCTTCATGGCGGTGGACGCCATCGTCCGCCGCCATCGCTTCGCGCCGTGGCGCAAGCGCTTTCTCGGCACCGCTTGCGAAGGCGAGATCGGCGGCGAGAAGGTGCTGGCCCTGCGGCCGGAGACCTATATGAACGAGTCCGGCCGCGCCGTGGCCGAAGCCCAGCGCTTCTACAAGATCGAGCTCGAAGACATCGTCGCCTTCCACGACGAGCTCGATCTGCCGCCGGCCAAGGTGCGGGCGAAGACTGGTGGCGGCAATGCCGGCCATAACGGCCTGCGTTCCATCACCGCCCATTGCGGCAACGACTATGCCCGCGTGCGCCTCGGCATCGGCCACCCCGGCGACAAGGCGCTGGTGATGCCCTACGTGCTCAACGACTTCGCCAAGGCCGAGCAGGACTGGGTGGAAGCGGTGTGCGACGGGTGTGCCGAACTCGCCGAACTGCTGGTGAAGCGCCGCCCGGATGAGTTCCAGAGCCGCATGCACCTGCTGCTGGAGGCGCGCGGCTTCGGCAAGGCGGTCCCTTGACGTGAAGACACGGAAACACGAGTTTCGTGAAACACGGAGTTCGTGGAGTCGCACCATGAAGAACCTGACGATTACGCTGAGCGAACAGACCCTCTCCCGCACCCGCATCGCGGCGGCCATGGAGGGAAAGAGCATGTCCCGCTTTGTCGCAGAGCTCGTTGAAGCGCGTGTCGGCCGACCCATGACCCAGATCGAAGCACTGGAGGCGTTTCTGGCCGGGCCCGACCTACCTGGTATCGCCACGGAACGCCCCAGCCGCGAGGAGCTCTATGCCGAACGTCTGTTTCGTGGACACGAACGTGCTGCTGTACCTGAGGGACCCGACGGCACCGGAGAAGCGGAGAATGGCCCGCGACTGGGTCGCAGCGCTGGCCGCTCATGACAGGCTCGTCGTCAGTCCCCAGGTGCTCAACGAGTTTTCGCACAACGTTATCCGCAAGTTCCGCCACATCGCACTCGAAGAGCTGGCGGTGCGGCTGAAGCGATGCGGCCATGGTGCCGGGCTGCTGTCACGGACGGCAGCGCGCTCCAGGCTGTCGCGGTCCATCGCCGCTTCGGCTTTTCCTTCTACGATGCCGCACTCGTCGCCGCCGCCTTGGAATACGGATGCAACCTGTTTCTGAGCGAAGACCTTTCGCACGGCCAACGGGTCGACACGCTCCAGATCATCGATCCTTTCCGCGCCGCTCCTTCGGATATCCTCGACTTTCCCCAAAATGGTTGACTTAAAATGGGCTTCAAATGCGGCATCGTCGGCCTGCCGAACGTCGGCAAGTCGACTCTCTTCAACGCGCTGACGCAGACCGCGCAGGCGCAGGCGGCGAATTACCCGTTCTGCACCATCGAGCCCAATGTCGGCGAGGTGGCCGTGCCGGACCCGCGGCTGGACGCGCTGGCGGGCATTGCCGGCTCGGCGCAGATCATCCCCACCCGCCTCACCTTCGTCGACATCGCCGGCCTGGTGCGCGGCGCCTCGCAGGGCGAGGGGCTCGGCAACCAGTTTCTCGCCACCATCCGCGAGTGCGACGCCATCGCCCATGTGGTGCGCTGCTTCGAGGACGGCGACGTCACCCATGTCGACGGCAAGATCGCGCCGATCTCCGACATCGAGACCATCGAGACCGAGCTGATGCTCGCCGATCTCGACAGTCTGGAAAAGCGCGCCGCCGCGCTGGAGAAGAAGGCCAAGGGCGCCGACAAGGATGCCCGCGAAACGCTGGACCTGATGAAGCGCGCGCTGGAGCTGCTGCGCGAGGGCCGGCCCGCCCGCCTGGTGGAGCGCAAGCCGGAGGAGGAGCGTGCCTTCCGCATGCTCGGCCTGCTGTCCTCCAAGCCCGTGCTCTATGTCTGCAATGTGGAGGAAGCCTCGGCGCTTGAGGGCAACGCGCTCTCCGCGCAGGTTTTCGGGCGCGCTGCGGAGGAAGGCGCCAGGGCCGTGGTGGTCTCGGCCAAGATCGAGAGCGAGATCGCCGTACTGCCGCCCGACGAGCAGAAGGACTATCTCGACGCCATCGGCCTCACCGAGCCGGGCCTCAACCGGGTGATCCGCACCGGCTACGAGCTGCTGCATCTCCTCACCTACTTCACCGTGGGGCCGAAGGAGGCGCGGGCCTGGACGATTACCGCCGGCACCCGCGCCCCGGCGGCGGCCGGCGTCATCCACAGCGATTTCGAGAAGGGCTTCATCCGCTCCGAAACCATTGCCTATGCGGACTATGTACGGCTCGACGGCGAAGCCGGCGCCCGGGAGGCCGGCAAGCTGCGGCTGGAAGGCAAGGAGTACATCGTCGCCGACGGCGACGTGCTGCACTTCCGTTTCAACACCTGATCGCGCCGGTTCGCGACAGCCCGGCGCCCGTCACAGGGGTATAAGCGTGTGCGCGAGGCTTGACCTTGCGGCCGCCCTCGCCTGTGATCGCAGCGGAACGACCGAGAAAGGCCGCCGCCCGATGCTGTTCTGGGAAGACTTCCACGAAGGCCATGTCGCCACCAGCGGGCGCTATGTGGTCGGGCGGGAGGAGATCGTCGCCTTCGCCCGCGACTATGATCCGGCGCCGATCCATCTCGACGA
>JBGGNI010000060.1:0-4613 GCA_041287585.1 Xanthobacteraceae bacterium | reverse complement strand
GATCATGCGCCAGAACGCCATGTTCGGGTTGTTGCGATGGCGCGCCATATTGGCCGGGGTCATGCGGAACGGATAGGCCTGCACCTGGAAGGAGCGCTGCCCGCCCTGGAAGCTGTCGCGGCCGAGCGCGAAGATTTCCTGGATCTGCTCATCCGTCATGGCGTAGCAGCCGGCCGACGAGCAGTCGCCATGCACCATGAGATATTCGCCGGTGCGCCCGAGCGCGGCGTCATAGGCGTTGGGGAAGCCGAGATTGAACGAGAGATAATAGCTGGAGTTCGGGTTCATCTGGCCGGGCGTGATGGTGTAGAAACCCTCCGGCGCCTGCCGATCGCCCATCTTCACCTTCGGCCCCAGCTCGCCGGACCAGCGGCAAATCGGGTAGGTCTTCAACAGCGCGTAATCACCGCTCTTGGTCTGCTTCCAGACTTCCAGTTCGGACTCTTCCTTGAAGATGCGCACGACCAGCGGGCTCTGCTTGGTCATGTCCTTCTTTTCGATCAGCGCCACGGTTTCCGCATTGAGCGGCCGCATGGCCTTGGCCATCGGGCTGCCCTTCTCGGCGGTGCAGCCGGCCACGGCGGCGGCGGCAAGGCCGGCAAGAAGCACGGCGCGCAGCCGGTGGCCGGCAGACAAAGAGTAGGCAGGCCGAGCGTGGACGTGGCGGGTCACAGCAGCAACTCCTTGGCCGGACCGGGGAACGACTCTCGTGATGAACCGTTGTCGCATGAATAAAGTGTTATCCTTGCCGATAGGTTACCGCAAAGCTCACGCAAGCGCGAGCCAGCTCACGGATTCGCGAGCCCGGCTCACAGGCCGCGGCCGATGGCGAGAAACTTGTCGCGCCGTGCCTTGCGCAGCGCGGCCGGCTCCATGTGGTCGAAGCCTTCCAGTCCCGCCTCGATGGCGTCCCCCGCCCGCTCCATGGCAAGGGCGGGATCGCGATGGGCGCCGCCAGCCGGCTCGGCGACGATCTCGTCGATGACGCCGAAGCGCAGCAGGTCCTGCGCGGTGATGCGCATATTGGTCGCTGCGTCCTGCGCCTTTGCCGTGTCGCGCCACAGGATGGAGGCGGCACCTTCCGGCGAGATCACGCTGTAGATCGAGTGTTCCAGCATCAGCACCCTGTTCGCCGTGGCGATCGCGATCGCGCCGCCCGAACCACCCTCGCCGATGATAAGGGCGACATTGGGGACGCTGAGCCCCAGGCACGCATCGGTGGAGCGGGCGATGGCCTCGGCCTGGCCGCGCTCCTCGGCGCCGATGCCGGGATAGGCGCCGGCGGTGTCCACAAGCGAAATCACCGGCAGCGAGAAGCGGTCGGCCAGTTCCATCAGCCGCGCCGCCTTGCGGTAGCCTTCCGGCCGGGCCATGCCGAAATTGTGCCGGATGCGGGTTTCGGTGGTCGAGCCCTTCTCATGGCCCATCAGGCAGACGGAACGGCCGCGAAAGCGGGCGAACCCGCCGAGAATGGCCTCGTCCTCGCCGAATTTGCGGTCGCCGGCCAGCGGCGTGAAATCCTCGAACAGGGTGGAAGCGTAGTCGGAAAAGTGCGGGCGCAGCGGGTGGCGCGCCACCAGGGTCTTCTGCCATGGGGTCAGATTGGCGTAGAGCTGGCCCAGCGCGTCGGCCGCCTTGCCTTCCAGCCGGCCGATATCCTCGCCGATGGACACCGCACCGCCCTGCGCCGCCAGCGTGCGCAGCTCTTCCAGCTTGGCCTCAAGCTCGGCCACGGGCTTTTCGAAATCGAGGTAGCTGCGCATTCGCCCTGGTCATCCCGGTGGTGCCTTGCGAAGCGCCGGCCAGCCGGCGGCGCCCTCGCATGCGGCGGGGAAGCTGCCTTGAGCGTGTGTCCGCGTCAAGGCGCCATGCTGCGCGGCACCAAGCTACCAGACGACGTCGACCACCGTCTGCATCGCCTGCTGCAATTTGCCGATCGCCGCCTGCGTGCCGCTCACCGTGCCGGCGAGCAGCCCACCGCCGTCCGGCGCCGGGGTCGCCGCGGCAGGAACGGGAGGAGTCTGAACGGGCGCGGCCGGCTCGGCAAGGGCGAGCTTTGCCGGCGCGTCGCTGCGGCGCACCAGCGGGTCGCGGCTGTCGCAGGGCGCGCGGCAGGAATCATAGCGCTCGACGCCGGCCGGCAGCGCCTGCGCCTTGCGCGGCTTGGGCGCCTCGGCCGGTGGCTTGGGCGGCAGGACCGCGACCGGCGCAACCGGCGGCGACGGCGCGGGTTCGGCCAGCGCGGCAAGCTCAAGCTTGGCGCTCTCCGGCGTGGCCGGGCGCAGCACCGGCTGCCGGTCGCCCTTCAGCGCCTGCGTCGATTCCGGCGCGATCCGGTCGGCCAGCTTGCCGTCGGCACCGCGGCTCACAACATAGGTGCCGCTCACCAGCAGCAGGGCGATGGCGGCCTGCGCGAGCGTCCGCCGCGTCCCGCCCGAAGCCCAGCCCTCGCGAATCGCAAACAACATCCCGCTCTCCATCCCATGGTCTGCGGGTAAGGGGCTGCACCGGCGCGGCGATTTTGCGGCGCCTTTCTTGCCGCCTCGTGTCGCACCGGCGATATTGCGCGGACGATTGTGTCCGGAAAGCCAGAACATGCAGCCTGCCCGGCCGCCCGCCCGCGAGCCCGCGCCGCTGCGGCGCATCGGCTTCCTCACGCTGCCGAACCATTCGATGATCGCTTGCGCCAATGCGCTGGAAGCGCTGCGCATGGCCAATTACAGCGCCGGCCGGGAGCTGTACGGCTGGCGGGTGGTCACGCTTGATGGCACACCCGCCCCGGCCAGCAACGGCCTCACCTTGAACCCCACCGTGGCGCTGCGTGAGGCCGGGCCGCTCGACCTCGTCCTGGTGTGCGGCGGCGTCGATGTGCGCCACGCCGTGGGGCGGCCGGTGGAGCATGCGCTGCGCCGGCTGGCGCGCGGCGGCACCGCGCTCGGCGCGCTGTGCACCGGCAGCTTCGCGCTCGCCGAGGCCGGGCTGCTGGACGGCTATCGCTGCGCCATCCATTGGGAGAACCTGTCCGCCATCCGCGAGGAATTCCCCGATATCGGCTTCGTCGAGGACACCTTCGTCATCGATCGCGACCGCCTCACCTGCACCGGCGGCGTCGCTCCGCTGGAGATGATGCTGGCGCTGATCGAAGCGCAGGACGGCGCGGCGCTGGCGGCCCGGATCTCCGAGCAGTTCATCGTCGATCGCGCCCGCCCGCCGGCGGGCCGCACCGCCTCCCGCCCCCGCCCGCCGCTGCCGGACCCGACGCTGGCCCGCGCGGTGCGGCTGATGGAGCGCGCCATCGAGCAGCCCTTCGCCATTGCCGAACTGGCGCTGCGCCTGGATGTCTCGATGCGGCAATTGGAGCGGCTGTTCCGCCGCCATCTCGGCATCAGTCCGGCCGCCTACCAGCTCGGCCTGCGGCTGGAGCGGGCGCGCGAGCTGCTGCGGCTCTCGCCTTTGCCCGTCACCAATGTCGCACTGGCCTGCGGCTTCCAGTCCCCGGCGCATTTCTCCGCCGCCTATGCCCGCCGCTTCGGCCGCCCGCCCAGCCACGAGCGGCGCACGCGGGAGACGGGAGGCTGACGACGTGCCCATTATGGCGCAGCGCAGCATCTGCTATGGTTCGACGCAGATTTTCCCCAAGGACACGGCCCGTGCCGCGCCGCCGCTATGAACGTGCCGCTTAAACCCACCGGCTACCGCCATCTGGCGCAGCGCTACGCCCACCTCACCACCGGCATGCTGGCGCCCGAGCGCACGCCCCTGTCCGATGCCTGGCTCGGCCTGCCGATGACCTTCATCGCCGGCGCCACCAATGCCGGCGGGCTGCTGGCGGTCGGCCAGTACACCTCGCACATGTCCGGCATCATTTCGGCCACCGCCGACAATGCGGTGCTCGGCGCCAGCCATCTGGTGCTGCCCGGCCTCGGCGCGCTGCTCGCCTTCGTGCTCGGCGCCGCGGTCTCGGCCGCGCTGGTGAACTGGGGGCGGCTGCACCATCGCGGCCACGAATATGCGCTGCCGCTGACGCTGGAAGCTGTCCTGCTGCTCGCCTTCGGCCTGCTCGGCGGCTACACGCACAGCTCCAGCGTGGCGCTCGGGCTGGAGGTGGCGCTGCTGTGCTTCATCATGGGGCTGCAGAACGCCACCGTCACCAAGCTCTCCGGCGCCCGCATCCGCACCACGCACATGACCGGCATCGTCACCGATATCGGCATCGAGCTCGGCAAGCTGTTCTATTCCAACCATCGCCGCCGCGGCACCGGCCTGCCGCTGGTGCTGGCGGACCGCGAGAAGCTGAAGCTGCTGGGGTATTTCCTGTTGAGCTTCTTCTTCGGCGGCCTCACCGGGGCCATCGGCTTCAGCTCGCTCGGCTTCGTCTTCTCGGTGCCGCTGGCGCTGCTGGTGCTGGCCCTGGCCGGCCCGGCGGCGCTGCGCATCGCCCTGCGCTGAGCGCAGTCGCATCGCTTCCGGGGCGATGGCGCAAACCTTCTGTCGGCGGCTTGCGCGCACCACCTATCGTGCCACCATGCCGACCACCCGTTTGCGGAGCGCGCCGACGCCATGATCGCGAATGCCGACGCCCTGCTGAAGCCCTTGACCATCAAGGGCCTGAC
>JBGGNI010000059.1:0-33702 GCA_041287585.1 Xanthobacteraceae bacterium | reverse complement strand
CGCTGCGCTATTCGTTCGGGCTGGGCGAGGCAGCCGACCGCATCGAGACGGCGATTTCCGCCGTGCTTGCGGATGGGCTGCGCACCGCGGACATTCGCTCGGAAGGCACCACTACGGTGGGCACCAGCGGCATGGGCGACGCGATTTTGGCTAAGCTCGCCACGGCGGGGTGAGGGTGATCCTGCGTCCCGGACGAGCGTAGCCGAAGGCGAAGCGCAGAGCCGGGACGCAGAGTTGAATCCGCCGTAGGCGCTTCACATGAGGATTCTGCGGCTTCGCCGATTCTCCGCTGGGTCCCGGATCGGCGCCGCACTGCGTGCCGCTTGTCCGGGAAAAGGCGTCGTTCAGAAGCCCGGAAGGTAATAGCGGTCCGGCAGCGGATAGCGCGAGCCGGTGATGGTGCCGTCCAGGCCGTAGCTCATGAACGGCGTGCGCACATTGCCGACATAGTCGAGATAGCTGCGGCTGCCCGGCTTCACCACCGTGCCGGGGTCGAGATAGGACTTCGCCGCCGGCTTCTGGATGATGATTCGGGTGCCGGCGCCGTCCTGAGCCTGGGCGGGGCCGAACGCGAACGACGCGACAATGGCCGCAACAGCGAACGGAACGATACGCATAGAAACCTCCCAGCGACGCGACCGCCGCGCGGCGACGCTTATGCCATAGAACAAGATGGAGGCAAGCGGGTTCCGCGTCGAGAGGCTGGCGGTTCAATTTCGCCGCGTGGCGATGAAATGCGCCAAGGCCGACAAATTTGCCGCGCGCGTGCCGAAGCCTGCGAGCGCGGCTTCCGCCTCGCCCACCAGCCGCGCCAGTTCCGCCCGCGCGCCGGCAATGCCGAGCAGGCCGACGAAGGTCGCCTTGCCGGCCGCGGCGTCCTTGCCCACCGCCTTGCCCACCGCGCCCGCCTCCCCCTCGACGTCCAGCAGGTCGTCGGCGATCTGGAAGGCCCGGCCGAGTGCCGCCGCATACGCGGCCAGCGCGGTGTGCTCCGCCGGCGCGGCCCGGCCCAGCGTCGCGCCGGCCTCGCAGCCGAACGCCAGCAGCGCGCCGGTCTTCATCGCCTGCAGCCGGGCGATGGCGGCGGCGTCGAGCGCTGTCGCGCCGGCCGCGAACCGCCCTTCGGCCGCCAGATCGAGCATCTGCCCGCCCACCATGCCGTCGGCGCCGGAGGCACGGGCGAGGCCGGCGACCAGCGCGATGCGCACGGCCGGGTCGGCATGGGCCTGCGGCCGGGCGAGCAGCTCGAAGGCGAGCGTGAGCAGCGCGTCGCCGGCGAGAATCGCGGTGGCCTCGTCGAAGGCGCGGTGCACGGTCGGCCGGCCGCGGCGCAGATCGTCGTCGTCCATCGCCGGCAGGTCGTCATGCACCAGCGAATAGCAATGCACGCATTCCAGCGCCGCTGCCGCTGGCAGGGCCGCTTCCATCGGCAGCCCGAACAGCGCGGCGGTCTGCACCACCAGGAAGGGGCGTACGCGCTTGCCGCCGCCAAGCGCGGCGTGCCGCATGGCGGCGACCAGCCGCGGCGGCCGGGCTGCGGCGGGGTCGTCGCCGATGGCGCGGTCGAGATAGGCTTCCACCGCGATGGCGGCGGCCGTCAGCGCCTCGGGCAGTTGGCCGATCATGGGGCTCTCGCTCATCGGCGTTCCGTGCCGCAGCGCCTGCGCCGGGTCAAGCGCCGGCGGCACGGATTTGGCCCCCACGCGTTGGGGCGCTACCTATGCCGCATGAGCGGGCCCGCAGCGGCGCGCCGGCAGGGGGAGGCGGCGTGATGGGGCGGCTGATATGGACCGCGGTGAAGCTCGCGCTGGGCCTCGCCGTGCTGCTGGTGCTGCTGCCGCTGCTGCTGGCCCCGCTCTATAATGTGGTGCAGCCGGTCTCGACGCTGATGCTGGGCCGTACGCTGACCGGCCAGCGGGTGGAGCGGACCTGGGTGCCGCTGGAGGCGGTGGCGCCGGCGCTGGTGCGCAGCGTGCTCGCCGCCGAAGATGCCCGCTTTTGCCGGCATTCCGGAGTCGACATGGTGGAACTCTCCAACGCCATCGACGAATCGGACGGGCTGGAGGGTGCGCGCGGGGCGTCCACCATCACCATGCAGCTCGCCAAGAACCTGTTTCTGTGGGGCGATCGCAGTTTTGTGCGCAAGGGGCTGGAATTTCCGCTCGCGCTTTACATCGATTTCGTGCTGCCCAAGCGCCGGCAGATCGAAATCTATCTCAACATCGCCGAATGGGGGCCGGACGGCGAATTCGGCATCGAGGCCGGGGCGCGCCGCGCGTTTCGCAAGAGCGCGGCGGAACTGAGCGGGCGCGAAGCGGCGCTGCTGGCGGTGATGCTGCCGAACCCATACCGGCGCGATGCCGGCAAGCCCGGCCGCGGGCTGGTGTCGCTGGCCGGCCGGCTGCAGGCCCGGCTGCCGAAAGAGGGGGCCGAACTCACCGCCTGCCTCGAAAAATGAAGCGTGGCCGGCCCTCTTTCGTTCGTGCGCGCGAGCCTGTATAAGCCCCGCTCCGATTATGGCACACCTATGCCCCGGCGCGCCGACCAAGGCGGGCGGGCGGCGCGCAGACAGGCCGGACACCCGGCAGCAGGAGTTTGGACTATGGCCGTTCCGAAGAAAAAGACCAGCCCGTCGCGCCGCGGCATGCGCCGCTCGGCCGACGCGCTCGCAAAGCCGACCTATGTCGAAGACAAGGATTCCGGCGAACTGCGCCGTCCGCACCATCTGGACCTGAAGAGCGGCATGTATCGCGGCCGTCAGGTGCTGAAGGTCAAGGCCGAAGCCTGAGACGTTTGATTCTCGTCCGGGCCTGCCGGAGCGCGCGAGCGTGCCGGCCGGCCGGATGCCAGCGCACGGGGAGACACCATGATCGCCACCGTTCCGCTGCTGATCATACCGCTGGCCATCTACAACATATTCAGCTTCATCACGCCCGGCCTGAACTGGACGGATGTGCTGCTGACCGTGCCGATGGTCTCGGGTGTCGACTGGGCGCTGACGCTGAGCGATGTGTTCATCGCCTTCTCGCTGCTGCTGCTGTTTCTGGAGATCGTGAAGGCGACCAGCGCCTCGACACGCTCCATCGTCGATCACATGCTCTCGACGCTGGTGTTCGTCGGCGCGCTGATCGAGTTTCTGCTGGTGGGCCGGGCCGCGACCTCCACCTTTGCGCTGCTGCTCGCCATCATGCTGGTGGACATCATCGCCGGGTATTCGGTGTCGATCCGCGTGGCGCGCCGGGATGTGGCGATCGACCCGCGGATGGAGTGAGCCGGCTGCATCAGCCGCGTGCGTCCTTCGAGGTTTGAGCGATGCTCCGGCGCCTCAAGATGACGTAAATCTTTATTTCGCAACAACATTCGGCATGCTGAGGTGCCGGCCGCAGGCCGGCTTTGAGGCACGCACCGCGTTCGAGCGGCGCCGTCCCAACGCAACGCCCCCCTGAACCCCTGCCGGCCTCAGCTCTTCTCCGGCTTCTCGGTCTTGTCGCCGATACGGTCGAGCCGCTTCTGCATCTCCGCGACCTGACGCTTCAGGTCGTCGAGGTCGTCCGACTTTTCCGGTGTGGGAGCGATGCTCTCGGCCAGGCCGTTGGGCAGGAACATTTTGAAGGTGCGGTCGAACATTTCAAGATTGCGCCGCACCTGCTCTTCCATCGCTCCGAAGCCGCCGACGCCGAAGCCGCCGACGCCGAAGGTCTTGGTGATCTGGTCGCGGAATTTCTCCTGGTCGTTGGTGAAATTCTCGATGGAGATGTCGAGATATTTCGGCACCAGCATCTGCATGCTGTCGCCATAGAACCGGATGATCTGTCGCAGAAATTTGATCGGCAGAAGGTTCTGACCCTTGCCTTCCTGCTCGAATATGATCTGCGTCAGTACCGAGTGCGTGATGTCGTCGCTCGATTTGGCGTCGTAGACCACGAAGTCTTCGCCGTTCTTTACCATGGAGGCGAGGTCTTCAAGCGTCACGTAGGTGCTCGTGCCGGTATTATACAGCCGGCGGTTCGCATACTTCTTGATCGTGACGGGTTCCGTGGATTTGGCCATGTGATCCTGTCGTCCTGGTCGTTCCCTTTGAAAAGCTTAGGACGTTTCCTCAACCTCGGCTACAGGATTGTGCACACCTGCTCGCGACCGCAGCAGAGTTGGCGCCGGCCGCGCACGCGGTGCACGATTCGGTGGCATTGACAGGCATTGCGTCGCCCCCACACGATGGGCCACAAACGCAAGGGCCGGCACGCGTCGCGGGGCGCGAAGCATGGTTTTGATCGGGAAGCCTGGAGGAATAGTTTCATGAAAGACGGCATCGTCATCGTCGGCGCCGCCCGTACGCCGGTCGGCGCATTCAACGGCGCGCTGTCCACGCTGCCGGCGCACCAGCTCGGCAAGATCGCGATCACCGCCGCCCTGGAGCGCGCCGGCGTGGCGCCGGGCGAGGTGAGCGAGACCATACTCGGCCAGGTGCTGAGCGCCGGCGCCGGCCAGAACCCGGCCCGCCAGGCCTCCATCGCGGCCGGCATTCCCATCGGCAGCCCGGCCTGGGGCGTCAACCAGCTCTGCGGCTCCGGCCTGCGCGCGGTGGCGCTGGGCTACCAGGCCATCGCCAATGGCGACAGCGAGATCGTGGTGGCCGGCGGCCAGGAATCGATGAGCCAGGCGCCGCACTGCGCGAACCTGCGCAACGGCACCAAGATGGGCTCGCTCGAACTGGTCGACACCATGATCAAGGACGGCCTGTGGGATGCCTTCAACGGCTACCACATGGGCAACACCGCCGAGAACGTGGCGCGGCAGTGGCAGATTACCCGCGACGAGCAGGACAGCTTCGCCGTCGGCTCGCAGAACAAGGCGGAAGCGGCGCAGAAGTCCGGTCGCTTCAAGGACGAGATCGCGCCGGTGACCATCTCCACCCGCAAGGGTGACGTGGTGGTGTCCGACGACGAATATCCGCGCCACGGCGCCACCATCGAAGCCATGGCCAAGCTGCGCCCGGCCTTCGCCAAGGACGGCACGGTGACCGCGGGCAACGCTTCCGGCATCAATGATGGCGGCGCGGCCCTGGTGCTGATGAGCGCCGCCAAGGCGGCCGCCACCGGCCGGGCGCCGCTCGCCCGCATCGTGTCGTGGGCGCAGGCCGGCGTCGATCCGGCGATCATGGGTTCCGGCCCGATCCCGGCGTCGCGCAGCGCGCTGGAAAAAGCCGGCTGGAGCATTGGCGACCTCGACCTCATCGAGGCCAATGAAGCCTTCGCCGCCCAGGCCTGCGCGGTGGGCAAGGACCTCGGCTGGGATCCCGCCAAGGTGAATGTCAACGGCGGCGCCATCGCCATCGGCCACCCCATCGGGGCTTCCGGGGCGCGCGTGCTCATCACGCTGTTGTACGAGATGCAGAAGCGCGACGCCAAGAAGGGTCTCGCCACGCTGTGCATCGGCGGCGGCATGGGCATCGCCATGTGTGTGGCGCGGGACTGATCTGTGTAACGCGGAAATGCCGGCACCGCGACGGCAGGGCGCCTCAGGCGCCTTGCCGTCGCGTCAAAATCACCTAAAAGCCGGCTCCGTAACTGAGGCGAGGAAACGCCAGGAAGAGGATAAGACATGGCACGCGTGGCTTTGGTCACCGGCGGCACCCGCGGGATCGGTGCGGCCGTCAGTACGGCTCTGAAAGCGGCCGGCTATTCGGTTGCGGCAAACTTTGCCGGCAACGAAAAGGCGGCGGCGGACTTCACCGCGCAGACCGGCATCCCCACCTTCAAGTGGGACGTCTCCGATTTCGCCGCCTGCCAGGCGGGCGTGGCGGCGGTGGAGGCGGCGCTGGGCCCGGTCGATGTGCTGGTGAACAATGCCGGCATCACGCGGGACGGCATGCTGCACAAAATGGCCCCGGAACAGTGGTACGCGGTGATCAACACCAATCTCAATTCGGTGTTCAACATGTGCCGCCAGGTGATCGAGGGCATGCGCGCGCGCAATTTCGGGCGCATCGTCACCATCTCCTCGATCAACGGCCAGAAGGGGCAGATGGGGCAGACCAATTACGCTGCCGCAAAGGCCGGCGAGATCGGTTTTTCCAAGTCCCTGGCGCAGGAGAATGCCCGCAAGGGCATCACCGTCAACGTCATCTGTCCTGGCTATATCGGCACCGAAATGGTGCGCGCCATGCCGCAGGACGTGCTGGACAAGCATGTGCTGCCGCTGATCCCGGTCGGCCGTCTCGGCGAACCGGAGGAGATCGCCCGCTGCGTGGTGTTCCTGGCGGCTGACAATGCCGGCTTCATCACCGGCTCGACGCTGACGGCGAACGGCGGCCAGTATCTGGCCTGACACGTTCGGCGAGGCTGGAAGATTTAAGGCGCCGTGCCGTGCTATAGCGCGGCGCCTTCATCCTTTCCGGTATCCCGCTCCGTGCTTCGCCTGTCCCAGCATAACCTCGCCACCCTTGCCGGCCTGTGCGCCATCCTGCTGTGGTCGAGCCTGGCGCTTGCCACCTCGGCGACCGGGCAGGTGCCGCCCTTCCTGCTCACCGCGCTCACCTTCGCGATCGGCGGCGGCGCGGGGCTTGGCGTCGCGCTCGCCCGCGGTGCCGGGCGTGCGGTGCTGAGCCAGCCCTGGCCGGTCTGGCTGCACGGTGTCGGCGGGTTGTTCGGCTACCACGCGTTCTATTTCTCGGCGATGAAGCTGGCGCCGCCGGCGCAGGTCGGGCTCATCGCCTATTTGTGGCCGCTGCTCATCGTGCTGTTCAGCGGGCTGCTGCCGGGCGAGCGGCTGCGTGCGCCGCATGTGGTGGGCGCGCTGATGGGGCTCGCGGGCACGGTGGTTCTGCTGGCCGGGGATGCCGGCGGGCTTGCCCTCACCGAGCAGCACGCCCTGGGCTTTGCGGCGGCGGGCGCCTGCGCGCTGATCTGGTCGAGCTACTCGGTGCTGGCGCGCGGCCGGTTCCGCGCGGTGCCGACCGAGGCCGTGGCGGGCTTCTGCATCGTCGTGGCGGTGCTGGCCGCACTGTGCCACCTCGCCTTCGAACTGCCGCTCTGGCCGCATGGCGCGAGCGAGTGGCTGGCGGTGGCCGCGCTCGGCCTCGGGCCGGTGGGGCTCGCCTTCTATGCCTGGGATATCGGCATGAAGCGCGGCGATATCCGCCTGCTCGGCGTCGCCTCCTATGCCGGGCCGGTGCTCTCGACCCTGCTGCTGATCGCCGCCGGCTATGCCGCAGCGTCAAAGGCGCTGGCGCTCGCCTGCGCGCTCATCGTCGGCGGCGCCCTGCTGGCGGCGCTTTGGGGCTAACCTAACCCGGCGCCCAGCCCGGTGCGGCGAGTTCGAAGCCGGCGAAGTCGAAGCCGGGTGCCACGGTGCAACCGACCAGCGTCCAGGCGCCCAGCGGCTCGGCCGCCTGCCACCAGCCCTTGGGCACCACCGCCTGCGGCCGGTCGCCGGCGAGCAGATCGGCACTCAGCCGTACCCGCTCCACCGGCCCGGCATCGCCGGAGGCGAGACTGAGCGCGAGCGGGGCGCCAGCGTGCCAGTGCCAGGTTTCCACCGCATCCACCCGGTGCCAGTGCGAGCGCTCGCCGGCGGCCAGCAGGAAATAGATCGCGGTGGAAGCGGCACGCCCCGTGGCGTCGACCGCCGAGTCGCGGAAGGTCTCGCGGAAGTGGCCGCCTTCCGGGTGCGGCCGAAGCTCCAGCAGGCGGATCACCGCTTCGGCGGAGAGGGGCTCGGGCACGGCCTCAGCCCTTGAAGCTGTTCTTGAGCGCGCGCAGCTCGGTGAACACCGCGCCCGGCTCGGCGCCGGCGAGGCCCACCGTCTGCGCGAGCGCGGGCTCGTCGGCGCGCAGGAACGGGTTGGTGGTGCGCTCGATGCCGATGGTGGTCGGCACGGTGGCGCGGCCGGCGGCGCGAGCCGCTTCCGCCAGAGTGAGGCGCGCGGCGAGTTCGGCATTGTCCGGATCGACGCTGACCGCGAAGCGGGCGTTGGAGAGGGTGTATTCGTGGCCGCAATAGACCACGATGTCGTCCGGCAGCGCGCGCAGCCGCAGCAGCGATTCCCACAACACCGGCGGCTCGCATTCGAACGGCCGGCCGCAGCCCAGCACGAACAGCGTGTCGCCGCTGAACAGCAGCCGCTCCTCCTCGAACAGGAACACCACATGGCCCTTGGTATGGCCCGGTGTTTCCAGCACGCGGCCCACCAATGTGCCGACCGCGATGGGATCGCCGTCCACCACCGCGAAATCCAGACCCGGAATGGTGTCGCGCTCGGCCTTGGGGCCGATCACGGTGGCGCCGTAGCGTTCCTTCAGCGCCAGCACGCCGGCAATATGGTCGGTGTGGTGGTGGGTGACGAGGATGTGGGTGAGGTCCCAGCCCTCGTGCTCCAGCGCGGCGAGAATCGGCGCCACCTCCGGCGCGTCAACCACCGCGGTGGCCTCGGTGACCGGATCGCGCAGCAGCACCGCATAATTGTCGGACAGGCAGGGAATGAGGCGGATCTCGGCCGGCATGGGCACTCCTCTTGCGGGGTCGGTGCGGCGGGTCGTCATGCCCCGCCTGCCGCTCCGCAGGGCTTCAGCGGCATCGCTCTATTTGCATTCCTGCGCCGCCCGGTCGACGGCCGCGCCGAGACCGCTGAGCGAATAGGTGTCGGTGGTCACATTGCCGCGCCGCGAGGTGGTCTTCACCACGACGTCGCGGCCCTTGCGCAGGGCGTCCACCAGCCGGGCCTCTTCCGCCACGTTGCGCACCCAGGCACCCGACTCGCGGGTGTAGAGCTGGAAGCTGGTGGGGCCGATGGTGAGCGTGGCGGCGGAATCTTCCTTGAGCGGGAAGCCGGCGATGACGCTGATCTCGTTGCGCACATTCTCGGCGGTGCGGCTGGAGACGAAGAAATAGGCGGGGTCGCGGTTCAGCCCTTCCGGCTCGCGCTTCTTCGGCTGGGACAGCGCGTAGCAGATCTTGCCGGGTCCGCTCTGGTCCAGATACACGCCCCAGTCGCCGAACTGCTGCACCAGCTTGGGCGCGCCCTGCGCGGCAGCGGCACTGATACCTGCCATTGCCAGCGCCGCACCGAACGCCGCCGTCCGCACCGTCCGTCGTGCCATGGTCTCTTCCCCCCGATTACAAGCTCGCGAACCCAACGCCGATCCACCGATTCAGAACACGTCCGCGTAAAGGGATATCCGGCGCCGTCGCCGCTGTGAACCCTTGGTGCGACACGCGCAGGCTCCCGTTGACAGGGCTAAGGCTGCAGGCCGCCGAAAACATGGCATCCGCCATCGCGCCGATGCAGTACGGTGCACATTCGCGTGCCGCGTGACATAGCATGCCGGCTCACTTTGGCGCAGCGGCAGGAGGGCGGCGTGAAGGCGATTGTGAGCGTGGAAAGCGGGCCGCCGGAGACGCTGCGTCTCGTCGACTTGCCCGAGCCGGTGCCGGGGCCGGGCGAGGTGCTGGTGGCGGTGGCCGCCATCGGGCTGAATTTCTTCGACACGCTGATCATTCAGGACCGCTACCAGTTCCGCCCGCCGCGGCCGTTCTCGCCCGGCGCCGAATTCGCCGGCACGGTGGCCGCGCTCGGGCCGGGGGTCGAAGGCTTCGCGATCGGCGAGCCGGTGTGCGGCTATGTGCGGGCCGGTGCGGCGCGCGAGCGGCTGACGATTTCCGCCGAACGGCTCGCCAAAGTGCCGGCGGGCGTGTCGTTGCCCAAGGCCGCCGGGCTGATGGTCACCTATGCCACCGCGCTGCACGCGCTGCGCGACCGCGGCCAGTTGCAGCCGGGCGAGACGCTGGCGGTGCTGGGCGCCGCCGGCGGGGTCGGCCTCGCCGCGGTCGAACTGGGCCGGGCGATGGGCGCGCGGGTCATCGCCTGCGCCTCGTCGCCGGAAAAGCTCGGCCTCGCCCGCGCCCACGGCGCCGACGAACTGGTGGACTATGAGGCGGAGGACCTGCGCGGCCGGCTCAAGGCGCTGACCGGCGGGCGGGGCGTCGACGTGCTGTTCGACCCGGTGGGCAGCGCGCTGGCCGAGCCGGCCTTGCGCTCCATGGCATGGGGCGGGCGCTATCTGGTGATCGGCTTCGCCGGTGGCGAGATTCCGCGGCTGCCGCTCAATCTTCTGTTGCTGAAAGGGTGCGATCTGCGCGGCGTCTCGCTTGGCGGGGTCACCGAGCGCCACCCGGAGCGGATGAAGGCCGATCTGGATCATCTGCTTGCCCTGCTGGCGCAAGGGCACATCACCGCGCACATCGGCGCCACCTATCCGCTGGCTGAGTGCGCGCAGGCCATCGCCGATCTTGCCGCCCGCAAGGCGCAGGGCAAGATCGTGCTGCTGGCCTGAGCCGTCAGCCGCCGCGCAGCCGCTCCAGCGCCGCGCGGGCGGCCTCGCGGTGCTCCGGCCGCAAATGGCCGGCCAGCAGATTGAGCGCGGTGGCGAGCACCGCCGCATCGTCGGTGAAGCCGAGGATCGGCAGCACGTCCGGCAGGGTGTCGGCCGGCAACAGAAAATAGCCGAGCGCGCCGAACAGCAATGCACGCACCCGCAGCGGGGTCTGGCTGTCTAGGGCGCAATAATAGGCGGCGGTGGCATCTTCCGCGAACGGGATGCGCGCTGCCACGCCGCGCAGCTTATGCCAGAATCCGGCCCGCACCCGCGCCTCGGTACGATCCGCATTATCGGACGGGGCGTCGTCGCGCGCCGTCCGGAACCAAGCTGCCGCCATCGCTGTCTCCTCGCCCGATAGACATGGGGGCCGGGCACACGACGTCAAGGCCGGCTCACATCAGCGGATAGGCGGCTTCCACCCGGTACGGCCCGCCACCGACCGAATCGCGCGAGGAGAACAGCACGAAGCGCGGCACCTCGAAGCTCGGGCTGCGGTAGAAGCCGCGCACGGCGAGATAATCCGCCACCTGGCGCGGCGCGCTGTCGCGCAGCCGGGCCAGCGTGACGTGCGGGCGGAAATTTCGCCCTTCCGCCGGCAGGCCGACACGCTTGAGCAGGCGCTCCTGGTCGGCCTGCAGTTCGATGAGGGCGGGGTTCGCCTTCACTGCGGCGAACACCGCCCTGGGCTTGTGGTTGCCGAACTGGTCCAGCCCGTCCAGCGTCAGGTCGAAGCCGAAGCGGTCGACCTCGTCCAGCGCCGCGGCGACGTCGCGGGCCACGGCATAATCGACATCGCCGATGAAGCGCAGCGTGACGTGATAGAATTCGGGGTCGATCCAGCGCGCACCGGGAATGCCGCCGCGCAGCGAGGCGAGGGTGGAGCCGATGGCGGCGGGGATTTCCAGGGCGGTGAAGATGCGGGGCATTGGGGCCTCCGTGCGGACGATGGGCGGCCCGCGCTCGACGGCTGAGGGCAGCACCCGGAATTGATACGGATTCGGGCGCGGCGGGAAAGCCCTCGCGGTGCCGCAGCATGTGCATTGGGTGGGCTCAACTCCCTTGGACCTCCCATGACGGCGCCGCGCGAAGCCTATATGGTGCGTGCCGATGAGCGAATCGACCGAAGAACCCGAATCGATCCAGACAGAGGCCGCCCCGCCGGAGGCGGAGGCCGAGCCTGTGATATCGCCGACCGATGCCTTCGCCTCGGTTGCCGCAGTGTACCGCTATCCGGTCAAGGGACTGACGGCGGAACGGCTGGAACTGGTGGAGCTTGCCGCCGGCGCCTATTTCCCCGGCGACCGGCTATTCGCCATCGAGAACGGCCCCTCCGGCTTCGATCCGGTGGCTCCGGAACACCAGCCCAAGATCAAGTTCCTGATGCTGATGCGCAATGAGCGCCTGGCCGCGCTCGATGCCCGCTTCGAGGACGAAACCGGCACGCTGGTGCTGCGCGACGACAATGAGGAAGAGGCGCGCGGCGACCTTGCCACCGAGGCGGGGCGCACCGCCATCGAGCAGTTCATGCAGCGCTTCATCCGCTACGAGCTGCGCGGCGCGCCGCGTGTACTGGCGGCGCCGCCGGGCTTTCGCTTCGTCGATTCGCGCCACGGCTTCGTCTCCCTGATCAACCTCGCCAGCGTACGCGCGGTGGAGGAACTGGTCGGTGCGCCGGTGGATCCGCTGCGTTTCCGCGCCAACCTCTATCTGGAGGGGCTGGAGCCGTGGGACGAGTTCGACCTGGTCGGCCATACGGTGAAGATCGGCAATTCGGTGAAGCTGCGCATCACCGACCGCATCGACCGCTGCGCCGCCACCAATGTGAACCCGGCGACCGCCAAGCGCGACCTCGAGATTCCCCGTACGCTGATGCGGGAGCTGGGCCATATCGAATGCGGCGTCTACGCCACCATCGAGGAAGGCGGGCTGATCGCCGAGGGCGACCCGGTGCGGCTGGCGCTCTGAACTAGTCGTTCATCTCGGCGGCCGCAGCGAGCACTTCGGTGACGATGGCCTCGACATCGGCCGCGCGGGTGCGGTGGTTGACGAAGCAGGCGCGCAGCACAAATTCGCCGCGCACCGTGGCATTCGACAGATAGACCCGGCCGCGGGCGATGACCCGGCGCAGCAGTGCCGCATTGTCGCGCGCTGTGTGGCGGAAGCACACCGCGCTGAGCGACACAGGCGCCAGCAGTTCGAGATCGGGATGGGCGCGGACCATCTGCGCCAGCATCTGCGCGTGGTGGAGATCGCGCGCGATGGCGGCGCGGAAGGCGCGCCGGCCGTGATATTGCAGCGACAGCCAGAGTTTGAGCGCCCGGAAGCGCCGGGACAGCTCGACCGACTCCTCGAAAAAGGCGAAGGATTCCACCGGATCGTCGCTCAGCGCGCGGACATAGTCGTCGCTGTGGGCGAACGCGGTGCGGGCCACCATGGGGTGGCGATGCAGCAGGCAGCCGCAATCCACCGTCTGGTACAGCCATTTATGGGCGTCCAGCGACAGCGAATCGGCCAGTGCCAAGGCGCCGGTCTGTTCCGGCCGCGCCAGCGCGGCCAGCGCGCCATAGGCGCCGTCGACATGCAGCCATAGATCCTCGCGCCGGGCGATAGCGGCGATCTCCGCCACCGGATCGATGGCGCCCGAGACAATGGTGCCGACCGTGGCGACGATAGCGATGGGTTTAAGGCCGGCGGCGCGGTCCGCCGCGATGGCCTCGGCCAGCGCCTGCGGGCGCATGCGGAATTCCGCGTCGGTGGCGATGAGCCGCAGATTGGCGCGGCCGATGCCGATGAGCGCCACCGCCTTCGGCACCGACATGTGCACCTGCTCGGAGGCATAGACCACGCCGCGCGGCGCCCCGCACTCGTTCGCCGGCGCCTTGGCCTCGCGGGCCATGGCAAGCCCCATGAGATTGGCCGCCGAGCCGCCGCCGCACAGGCTGCCGGTGAACCCGGCGCAGCCGATCGCTTCGGCCAGCCAGCCGACCACCGCATGCTCGATGGCGGCCGCGGCCGGCGCCGAGCGCCAGGCGCCGACATTCTGGTTCAGCGTCGCCGCCAGCCAATCGCCAAGCGCGCCGACCGGCTCGCCGGAGCCGAACACATAGCCGAAGAAGCGCGCGGAGTTCGGCCGGCCGTTCGCCGCGATCGCCTCGAAATCCTGCAGCACGGCCGCCCCGCGCCCCTCATCCGGCCAGGGCCGGGCGAACAGGGCCGCGGTCTGCGCGCCGCTGGTGGCGGGGTAGGTGGGGAGCGCGTCGAGCGAGGCCCAATAGGCCTTCGCCAGCTCCAGCGCCCGGTCCGCCAGCGCCGACAGCTCGCGATCGGAAATGTCCAACTCGTGCATGGCAGCCTGCCTTGGAGACTGTTTGAAAAGTCCCTCGGAGGATCGTCATCCCGGCCGGAGCCGCAGGCGGAGAGCCGGGATCGCTCACCAGGATGCCCTCGCGATCCCGGATACGGCCTGCGGCCGTTCCGGGATGACGCTGGTGGGGGCTTTCCCGAACGACCGCTTACTCCCCGACTTCGATCGGAGCGGGCGGGGTGTCGGTGGCGGCGTCGCCGGTTGTGGCGGTGCGGCGATAGCGGCGGCGGCGCGGGCGGGCGGGGGCTTCGGCGTCGGCATCCGTCTCCGGCGCGTCCGGCGCTGCGGCGATTTCGGGCTCTGCCGGAGCGGGCGGCGCGAGGGGAGCGACCGGTGCCGGGGCCTCGGCCACCGCTGCGGCCTCGGGCACGACGGGTGCCGGCGGGGCAGACGGCGCCACCACCGGCGCCGCCATCGGCGCGACCTGGGCGCCGCCCTGGGTGATGAAGGAGGGCAGGCCGATCTCGGCTTCGGCCTCGGGCCGGATCACCGGCTGCGGCTGCTGCGCCGGATCGCGATAGGGCGCCTCGCTGCGATAATTGCCGTCGCGGGACTCCCGCGGCTCGCGCGGCGGACGATTGTCGCGCTGCCAGCGCGCCTCGCGCTGCTCATTGCCCTCGCGCGGCTCGCGGAATTCGCGCTGGTTGCGGTCGCGGCGCGGGCCGTTGCTGTCGCGATAGGGCTCGCGTGCCGGCTGCTGGTCGCGGCCCTGCTGGTCGCGCGCATGCTGATCGCGACCCTGCTGCTGATCGCGGTCGCGGTTCGGCTGATGATCGCGACCCTGCTGATCCCGGTATTGCTGGTCGCGCTCGCGGCCGTGCTGCTCGCGCGGGGCGTAATCGCTGCGCGGAGACTGGTCGCGCGGAGACTGGTCGCGATTGTCGCGCTGGCCCTGTGGCTCGCGCACATAAGGCTGCGGCGCATCGAAGCCGAAACCGTTGCCGTTCTCGTCGAGGTCGAAATCGTCGTCATCGTCGTCGGGCCGCGGGAAGGGCTGGCCCTGGGTGCCGAACTGCGCCTGCGCGGCGGCGATGATGCGGTAATAGTGCTCGGCATGCTGGAAATAGTTCTCGGCCGACACCGGGTCGCTCGAGGCCTGAGCATCGCGGGCGAGCTGCAAGTACTTTTCGGCAACATGCTGGGCGGTGCCGCGCACCTTCACGTCCGGGCCGTTCGATTCATAGACCCTGGTCAGGGGGTTTTGGCTGCGCCGGTTGCCATTGCCGTTGCCGCCGCCGTTGTTGTTGCGGCCGCGCAAGCGCTTCTGCTGGTTATTATTTCGCATCGAGATGATCTCTGACTCCGGATATCCGGCCGGCTAGGTGCACAGGCCTCGCCCGGACGAACACGGGCTTTCCAATCGCTGCATCGCTCCCGCGCGCTGCATGCCGCCCGGCCGTAACAGCCAAGGCGACGGAGCGCCGGGTCCAACCGATGTCCTACGGCCGGGCCGACTACGGCGCCCGGAGCGAATCGCCCCGAACCGACCGCTGGCAGGCGCCAACCATCGAACCATTCTCCATGGGAGTGCACCCTGCGGTGCATCGCGATCGCCGGACACCGCACCCGGTGCTAAGCCGGGCAGGATCTGACGGATCGAGCGCTGGACAGCCGCGCCTTGAGGCGTGCCGACCAAACCCATGTTTTACCGCGCCGCCAAACGGCTGCCCGCGACAAACCGGTGATGCATTTCGTCCCGTCGAAACTCCGGCTCCACTCCCCAAAGCGCCAGCCATGCCTTGCATTCCGGCACGAGCTTGCGAGGGGGTTGGTAACCGCTGCCTGATCTTGACCGCTCATTTTCGAGCCGCCAGATCGTACCCTTGGGCCGGCAGATGGTGTCACGGGTCGATTCCTGAAACCGACACTAATCGGTTCGACCCTTGGTTCCAAGCCCTTTTTTGTCGCAGAGCAAAAGCTTTCTCAGCCCGCCTCATCCCGCTCGCAGCACCAGAGCGCGGCCGATGCCCGCAAGATCGCGCCGCGCCGGGCCGAGCGGGGAAAGCGGACCGCCACTGAGAAGCCGGGCGACGTCCGCCTCCTGCCCGGCGCCCAGCTCCAGCACCGCGATACCGTCCGGCGCCAGCAGCCGGGGCAGCTCGTGGGCCAGCGCGCGGTAGGCGTCGAGGCCGTCGGTTCCGCCGTCGAGCGCCAGCAGCGGGTCGTGCAGGCGCACCTCGCGCTCCAGGTCGGCAATATCGCGGCTGCGGATGTAAGGCGGGTTTGAGACGACGAGGTCGAAGCCGCCGCGCAGCGCAGCGCCCCAGCAACCGACCAGAACCGCGGAACGGCGGGCGAGCCCGAGCGCCGCCAGATTGTCGCGCGCCTGCCGCGCCGCGCCCGGCGAGCGGTCGACCCCGATGCCGAAAGCCTTGGGACGCTCGGTCAGCAGCGCGGCGAGCAGGGCGCCGCTGCCGGTGCCGAGGTCCAGCACACGCAGCGCGGCGGCGCGATCCGGCAGCACGTCCAGCGCGGCATCCACCACGATCTCGGTTTCCGGCCGCGGGATCAGCGTGTCCGGCGACAAGGCGAAGCTCAGGCTCCAGAATTCGCGGCGACCGGTCAGCCGGGCCATCGGCTCGCCGCCGGCCCGGCGCTCGGCGAGCGCCAGCAGATGCCGCTCGTCGCCATCGTCCACCCGCTCGCCCAGATGGGCGATGAGGTCGATGTCGGCGAGGCCGAGCGCGCTGCGTAGCAGGATGCGGGCCTCGCGCGCCGGCTCTGCGATGCCGGCCGTGCCGAGCCGCGCCGCTACAGTGCGCAGGAGCTGAGCCCGCGTCATCCGGCGCCCACGCCCTCGACTTCCGCCAGCAGGGCCGCCTGATGCTCGGTCACCAGCGCCTCGACGAATTCGCTCAGCGCTTCGCCGGCCAGCATTTCCGGCAGCTTGTAGAGAGTGAGGCCGATGCGGTGGTCGGTGACGCGCCCCTGCGGGAAATTATAGGTGCGGATACGTTCCGAGCGGTCGCCGGAGCCGACCTGGCCGCGCCGGTCGGCGGCGCGGGCGCTGTCGCGCCGCTCGCGCTCGGCGTCGTAGATGCGGGCGCGCAGCAGCGCCATGGCGCGGGCCTTGTTCTTGTGCTGCGAGCGCTCGTCCTGCACCGCGACCACGATGCCGGTGGGAAGATGGGTGAGGCGCACCGCGCTCTCGGTCTTGTTGACGTGCTGGCCGCCGGCGCCGGAGGCGCGGAACACGTCGACGCGCAGATCGTTCTCGTCCACCGTGACGTCGACCTCCTCGACCTCCGGCAGCACGGCGACGGTGGCGGCCGAGGTGTGGATGCGGCCGGAGCCTTCGGTGTCCGGCACGCGCTGCACCCGATGCACGCCGGATTCGAATTTCAGCTTGGCATAGGCGCCGCGGCCGTGGAGACCGGCGATGATCTCCTTGAAGCCGCCGGCGGTGCCGTCGCTTTGCGAGAGCACCTCCACCGACCAGCCGTTCAGGGCGGCGAAGCGCGCATACATGTTGAACAGGTCGCCGGCGAACAGCGCCGCCTCGTCGCCGCCGGTGCCGGCGCGCACTTCGAGGATGACGCTGCGCTCGTCCATCGCGTCCTTCGGCAGCAAGGCGAGGCGCACGTCGCGGGTCAGGGCGTCGATGCGCTGCGCCAGCTCGTCGGCCTCCTCGCGCGCCATCTCCGCCATGTCGGCGTCGGTGGCGGGGTCATCCAGCAGGCCGCGCGCCTGGGCGAGTTCGCGCTCGGCGGCGCGCAGCGCCTTCACCCGCTCGATCAGCGGGGTGAGATCGGAGAATTCGCGCGACAGCCGGACATAGGCTTCCGGGTCCGGGCCGAGCGAGAGCGCATGCTCGATTTCGGCATGGCGGGCGATCAACTGGTCGAGGCGGGCGTCGGGGAGCATGGCGGTTACAGCGGCAGCCCGGCCGCCTCGGCGAAGGCACGCAGGCGCGCGCGAACGGGGGCGGTGCCGGAGGCATCGGCAAGCAGGGGGGCCAGCGTCGCGGCGGCGGCGGCGAGGTCGAGATCCAGCAGCATCGCCTTCACCGGGCCGTAGGCGGCCGGCGACAGCGAGAGCTTGCGGTAGCCGATGGCGGCCAGCGCCAGCGCCTCCAGCGGCCGCGAGGCCAGTTCGCCGCACAGCGTCACCGGCTTGCCGTGGCGCGCGGCGGCGTCGGCGATGGCTTTCAGCGCCCGCAGCGAGGCGGGCGAGAGCGGGTCGTAGCGATCGGCGACGCGGGGGTTGCCGCGGTCGGCGGCGAACAGAAACTGCACCAGATCATTGGAGCCGACCGAGGCGAAGTCGACCCGATCGAACAATTCGTCGAGTTGGAACAGCAGCGCCGGCACTTCCAGCATCACCCCCACCAGCACCTGGTCCGGCAGGCCGTGGCCGTGGCGGCGGAGATGGGTGAGCTCGCGCTCCACCATGTGGCGGGCGCGGTCGAACTCCTCCACCGCCGAGACCATGGGGAAGATCAGCCGCAGCTCGCGCCCGGTGGCGGCGCGCAGCAGAGCGCGGATCTGGCTGCGCAGCAGGCCGGGCCGGTCCAGCCCCAGGCGGATGGCGCGCCAGCCCAGCGAGGGGTTCTCCTCCTCGATGGCGCGCATATAGGGCAGCACCTTGTCGCCGCCGATGTCCAGCGTGCGGAACACCACCGGGCGGTCGCCGGCGGCGTCCAGCACTGCGCGGTACAGCTTGAGCTGCTCATTGGTGCGCGGAAACGCCGAGGCGATCATGAATTGCAGCTCGGTGCGGAACAGCCCGATGCCGGCCGCCCCGGTCTCGTCGATGTGCGGCAGGTCCACCAGAAGGCCGGCATTGAGGTAGATATCCACCTTCACGCCGTCCTTGGTAATGGTGGGAATGTCGCGCAGCGCGGCGTAGCGCTCCAGCCGCTTGGCGCGGAAACGCACCTTCTCGGCATAGGCCGCCTCGACATCGGCGGGCGGGCGCACATGCACCTCGCCGCTGACGCCGTCGACGATGATGGAATCACCGGAATCCACCAGCCCGACGATGTTCTCGATATGCCCGACCGACGCCAGATCGAGCGCGCGGGCGACGATGGTGAGGTGGCTGGTGGTGGCGCCTTCCTCCAGCACCAGGCCGCGGATGCGGCTGCGGTCGTAATCGAGCAGCGCCGCCGGGCTCATATTGCGCGCCACCAGCACGGCGTTCTCCGGCAGCTTCACCTTGCCGCCGCCGGCGGCCTTGCCGGAAAGCTGGCGCAGCAGCCGGTTCGCCAGATCGTCGAGGTCGTGCATCCGCTCGCGCAGATAGGGGTCGGTCATGCGCAGCATGCGGGCGCGGGTGTCGGACTGCACGCGCTCCACCGCGCCTTCGGCGGTGAGGCCGGTCAGCACCGCCTCGCGCATGCGGGCGATCCAGCCGCGGTCGTGGGCGAACATGCGGTAGGCTTCAAGAATCTCGCGGTGCTCGCCGACCCGCGCGACGCCTTCGTCCTCCAGCATGATGTCGATGGAAGCGCGCAGCGTCTCCACCGCGCCGTCGAGCCGCTTGAGTTCGGCGGGCAGGTCGTCGGCGATGACCTTGGTGACCTCAATGCGCGGCTCGTGCAGCACCACATGGCCGAGCCCGATGCCGTCCGACAGCGCGGTGCCGGCCAGGTGCAGCGGGCGGCGGGCGGCCGGCTCGGCGCCGGGCTTGGCCATGGCGGTGAGCTCGCCGGAGGCGATGATCTCCGCCAGCACCATGGCGGTGGTCTGCAGCGCCTCGACTTCTTCTTCCGTGTAGCTGCGGTGGGCGCGGTTCTGCACCACCAGCACGCCGAGCGTGTTGCCGGAGCGCAGGATCGGCACGCCGAGGAAGGAGTTGTAGATCTCCTCGCCGGTTTCCGGCCGGTAGGAGAAGGCCGGGTGGGCCTGGGCGTTGGGCAGGCTCATCGCCTGCGCCTCGCGGGCGACCAGGCCGACCAGGCCCTCGTCGATGCGCATGACGGTGAGATGCACCGCGGTGCGGTTCAGGCCCTCGGTGGCGTAGAGCTCCAGCGTGCCGTCGACGCGCAGCACATAGACCGAGCACACCTCCGCCACCATGTTGGCGGCGATGAGCACGACGATCTTGTCGAGGCGGTCCTGCGCGCTGACCGGCTCCGCCATGACTTCGCGGAGGCGCCTCAGAAGCACGCGCGGGCCGCCGAGCGCGCCTCGCATCGGACGTCCTCGGTTGCCGGGCATCAGGCCCGGAGCTTAGCGATGTAACGGCGCGGATTTTGGTTCCGTGCCGCGCCCCGGCTGGATTCGGGGCATGCCTGTTTTCAGGCGTCGAGCCCGTATACCGAATGGAGAGTCCGGACGGCAAGCTCGGTATAGGCGGTGTCGATCAGCACGGATATCTTGATCTCCGAGGTGCTGATGGCGCGGATGTTGATGCCGCGGTCGGCCAGCGCCTTGAAGGCACGGGCGGCGACGCCGGCGTGCGAGCGCATGCCGACGCCGATGATGGAGATCTTCACCACATCGGTGGCGCCCTCGACGGTCTCGAAGCCGATGCGGTCGCGCGCGGCGAACAGCGCGGCCTTGGCGCGCTCGAAATCCGCAGTGGGCACGGTGAAGGTGATGTCGGTGAAGCCCTCCGCCGAAATGTTCTGCACGATCATATCGACATTGATGTGCGCGTCGGCCAGCGGGCCGAACACGCCGGCGGCGATGCCCGGCTTGTCGGCGACGCGGCGGATGCTGACCTGGGCCTCGTCTCGCGCAAAGGCGATGCCCGTGACGACTTCACTCTCCACGATTTCCTCCTCGTCGCAGATCAGGGTCCCCGGCGGGTCGCCATTGGTGCGCAGCGCCGGCGAATCGGGGTCGTCGAAGCTGGAGCGCACGAAGGTACGCACCTTATGCACCATGGCGAGCTCCACCGAGCGCACCTGAAGCACCTTGGCGCCCAGCGACGCCATTTCCAGCATTTCCTCGAAGGCGATCTTCTCCAACCGCCGCGCCTTCGGCACAATGCGCGGATCGGTTGTATAGACGCCGTCGACGTCCGTATAGATGTCGCAGCGCACCGCCTTCAGCGCCGCCGCCACCGCCACCGCGCTGGTGTCGGAGCCGCCGCGCCCCAGCGTGGTAAGGCGCCCGGACGGCAGATGAATGCCCTGGAAGCCGGCGATCACCGCCACCTCGCCGCTCTCCTCGAAGCGGCGCGCCAGTTCGCTGGCGTTGACGTCGAGGATGCGGGCGGCGCCGTGGGCGTCGTCCGTCGAGATCGGCAATTGCCAGCCCTGCCAGGAGCGGGCCGGAATGCCGAGTTCCTGCAAGGCCAGCGCCATCAGGCCGGAGGTGACCTGCTCGCCGGACGCGACGATGGCGTCGTATTCGCGGGCATCGTGCAGCGGCGCGGTCTCCCGGCACCAGGACACCAGCTCGTTGGTCTTGCCCGACATGGCCGAGACCACGACGGCGACGTGGTGGCCGGCCTCGACCTCGCGTTTGACGTGGCGCGCGGCGTTCTTGATGCGCTCCACATTCGCCACCGAGGTGCCGCCGAACTTCATCACCAGACGTGCCATGGCAAACCGATTATCTTCTCAGCCGCGTTTGTTGTTGTAACGTCCGGGGCGGCTCCCCCCGGCGAAAAAGGCGCGTATAGATAGCGGCGTCGCGCCCGGCCCGCAACGGCGCCGCAGTCGCTTGGAACCCTTCGCAGGAGGCACTTATGCCGCAGGCCGCAGGCAGCACGGTCGACGACCGCGAGGTCGACCGCTTCGCCGCGCTGGCGCAGCAATGGTGGAACCCGCGCGGCTCCATGCGGGTGCTGCACCGCTTCAATCCGGTGCGCCTCGCTTATCTGCGCGAGCATCTGGTGGCCCGGTTCGAGCGCGATCCGAAAGCGATCCGGCCGCTGGCCGGGCTGCGCATTCTCGATATCGGCTGCGGCGGCGGGCTGCTGTCCGAGCCGTTGGCCCGGATGGGCGCGGAGGTGGTGGGCATCGACCCGGCGCAGACCAATGTCGCGGTCGCCGCGCTGCACGCGCGGGAGGCCGGCGTCGCGGTGGACTATCGCGCGACCACCGCGGAAGCGCTGGCGGACGCCGGCGAGAGGTTCGACGTGGTGCTGGCCATGGAGGTGGTGGAGCATGTCGCCGATGTCGGCCTGTTCATGCGCCGGGCGGCGGAGATGGTGAAGCCCGGCGGGCTGATGTGCACCGCGACGCTGAACCGCACGCTGAAGAGCTTCGCCCTCGCCATTGTCGGCGCGGAATATGTGCTGGGCTGGCTGCCGCGCGGCACGCACGACTGGAAGCGCTTCATCACCCCGGACGAACTCACCGCCGCGCTTGCCACTGGCGGGCTGTCGATCGTGGATCGCGCCGGCGTCGTGTTCGATCCGCTGAGCGGCGATTGGCGCCGCGCGAGCGACCTGACGGTGAACTACATGGTGCTGGCGGAACGCCCGGCCGACTAATTTCGCCGCCGTGCCGGAAAGCGGTGGAACTTCCATCGGTCTGGCGCGTCGATGGCCGCCATGCAGCCAACCATCGCCCTCGCCTCGCTCAATCTGTTCCTCTCGGACGTCCGCGACGGGCTCGGCCCGTTTCTCGGCGTGTTCCTGCAGCAGCGCGGCTGGGAGCCCGCCGCCATCGGGCTGGTGATGACGCTCGGCGGCCTTGCCGGCATGGTGATGACCGCGCCGATGGGCGCCTTGGTCGATGCCAGCCGGGCCAAGCGTGCCATCGTCGTGGTGGCCTCGCTGGCCATCATCGCCGCCTCGCTCGCCATCTTGCTGATGCCGAGCTTCACCGTGGTGGCGGTGGCGCAGGCCGCCAATTCCATTGCGGCGGCGGCGCTGATGCCGGCCATGGCCGGGCTGACGCTCGGGCTGGTCGGGCCGGCCGGGTTCGACCGGCAACTCGGCCGCAACGAAGCGTTCAACCACGCCGGCAACATCATCGCGGCTGTGCTGGCCGGGGCGTTCGGCTGGTGGCTTGGGCTGCCGGCGGTCTTCGCGCTGATGGGGGCGATGGCGGTGGGCGGCATTCTGAGCGTGCTCGCCATCGACGCCAAGCGCATCGACCATGATGCCGCCCGCGGGCTTGTCGACCGCGACCCGACCGATGCGGTGAAGCCCGGCGCGGAATCCTGGCTGAGCCTGCTGTCCGACCGCCGCCTGCTGGTGGTCGCGGTGACCTTCGCCTTGTTCCATCTCGGCAATGCGGCGATGCTGCCGCTGTTCGGCCAGGCCATGGTGGCGCAGGCCGGCGCCGATCCCAGCGCGCTGACCGCGACCACCGTGGTGATCGCCCAGGCGACGATGATCCCGATGGCGCTGTTCGCCGCGCGCTTTGCCCAGCACAGCGGCTACCGCGTGGTACTGCTGCTCGCCCTTGCCGCGCTGCCGCTGCGCGGTCTGATCGGCGCCGGGGCGATCTGGTACGACATGCCGTGGGGCATGGTGCCGGTGCAGGTGCTGGACGGTGTCGGCGCGGGCCTGCTCGGCGTGGCGACCCCCGGCATCGTGGCCCGCATCATGGCCGGAACCGGCCGCTTCAACGCCGGCCTCGGCCTGGTTCTCACCGCACAGGGCGTCGGCGCCTCGCTCTCCACCTGGCTCGGCGGAACCGTGGCGCAGTCGTCCGGCTACGGCGCCGCATTCATCGTGCTGGGCGCGGTCGCCGGGCTGGCGGCGCTGGTCTATGTGCTGGGCGGTTCGCCCGGCGGCAGCGCCGAACGCTCCGCTGCCGCGGCCGTGCCGAGCCCGGCGCCGGCCTGACGGCGTTTTCCGCTCCCGGACCGGGTTAGCCCCCTTCCGTTGCCGATCCGCAACACTACATCAGGGTCGGCGCGCTGCCATGATGGGGCGCGCCGCGGCGGCCGGGATGCCGGTGCCGCGTTCCCGGACTGCTTGCGCCGCAAGGGCGGGCAGGGGTGAGGAGGCCCGTATGAATTTCGAGATCTATACCGAGCGCGCCCGCGGCTTCGTGCAGTCGGCACAGGCGCTGGCCTTGCGTGAAGGCCACCAGCAGTTCACCCCGGAGCACCTGCTGAAGGTGCTGCTCGACGATTCCGAGGGGCTGTGCGCCGGGCTGATCGGCCGCGCCGGCGGCGATGCACGCGCGGTGCTGCGCGAGACCGAGGCGGCGCTGGCCCGGCAGCCCAAGGTGGAGGGGTCCGGCGCCGGCCAAGTGTATCTGGCGCCCGGCACCGCCCGCGTGTTCGACGCCGCCGAAAAGGCGGCGAAGAAGGCCGGCGACGGCTATGTGACGGTGGAGCGGCTGCTGCTGGCGCTGGCTCTGGAGAAGGACAGCGAGGCCGGCAAGATTCTCAACAAGGCCGGCGCCAGCCCGCAGAAGATCAACGCCGCCATCGAGGCGCTGCGCAAGGGCCGCACCGCCGACAGCGCCACGGCGGAGAACGCTTATGACGCGCTGAAGAAATACGCCCGCGACCTGACCCAGGCGGCGCGGGACGGCAAGCTCGACCCGGTGATCGGCCGCGACGAGGAGATTCGCCGCACCATCCAGGTGCTGGCGCGCCGCACCAAGAACAACCCGGTGCTGATCGGTGAGCCCGGCGTCGGCAAGACCGCCATCGTCGAGGGCCTCGCGCTGCGCATCGTCGACGGCGACGTGCCGGAGAGCCTGAAGGACAAGAGCCTGCTGGCGCTCGACATGGGATCGCTGATCGCGGGCGCGAAGTACCGCGGCGAGTTCGAGGAGCGGCTGAAAAGCGTGCTGAACGAGGTGACGGCGGCCGAGGGCGGCATCATCCTGTTCATCGACGAGATGCACACGCTGGTCGGCGCCGGCAAGGCGGACGGGGCGATGGACGCTTCCAACCTGCTCAAGCCCGCCTTGGCCCGCGGCGAGCTGCACTGCGTCGGCGCCACCACGCTCGACGAATACCGCAAGCATGTGGAGAAGGACGCCGCGCTGGCCCGCCGGTTCCAGCCGGTGTTCGTCTCCGAGCCGACGGTGGAGGACACCGTCTCCATCCTGCGCGGCATCAAGGAAAAGTACGAGCTGCACCACGGCGTCCGCATTACCGATTCGGCGCTGGTGGCGGCGGCGACGCTGTCGAACCGCTACATCACCGACCGCTTCCTGCCCGACAAGGCGATCGACCTGATCGACGAGGCGGCCTCGCGGCTGCGCATGCAGGTGGATTCCAAGCCCGAAGAGCTGGACTCGATCGACCGTGAGATTGTGCGGCTGCGCATCGAGCAGGAGGCGCTGAAGAAGGAGAGCGACGCCGGCTCCAAGGACCGGCTGAAGAAGCTGGAGAAGGAACTGGCCGAGCTGGAGGAGAAATCCGCCGCCATCACCTCGCGGTGGCGGGCGGAGAAGGACAAGCTCGGCGATGCGCAGAAGGTCAAGAGCGACCTGGAAAAGGCGCGGGCCGACCTCGCCATCGCCCAGCGCACCGGCGAATACCAGAAGGCCGGCGAACTCGCCTACGGCACCATTCCGGCGCTGGAGAAGAAGCTCGCCGACATCGAGGCGAACGACGGCAACGCCGCCGGCCAGATGGTGGAGGAGGCGGTGACGCCGGACCATGTGGCCGGCGTGGTGTCGCGCTGGACCGGCGTGCCGGTGGACAAGATGCTGACCGGCGAGAAGGAAAAGCTGCTGCGCATGGAGGACGAACTGGCCCGGCGCGTCATCGGCCAGAAGGAGGCGGTTGAAGCCGTCTCAACGGCGGTGCGCCGCGCGCGGGCGGGGTTGCAGGACCCCAACCGGCCGATCGGCTCCTTCATGTTCCTCGGCCCCACCGGCGTCGGCAAGACCGAGCTGACCAAGGCGCTCGCCGCCTTCCTGTTCGACGACGACAGTGCGCTCGTGCGCATCGACATGTCCGAATACATGGAGAAGCACGCCGTGGCTCGCCTCATCGGCGCGCCGCCCGGCTATGTCGGCTATGAGGAGGGCGGTTCGCTCACCGAGGCGGTGCGGCGCCGGCCGTACCAGGTGGTGCTGTTCGACGAGATCGAAAAAGCCCACCCGGACGTGTTCAACGTGCTGCTTCAGGTGCTCGACGACGGCCGCTTGACGGACGGGCAGGGCCGCACGGTCGACTTCCGCAACACGCTGATCATCATGACCTCGAATCTCGGTTCGGAGTATCTGGTGAACCAGCGCGAGGGGGAGGACAGCGAGGCGGTGCGCGAGGAGGTGATGGCGGTGGTGCGTTCGCACTTCCGGCCGGAATTCCTGAACCGCGTCGACGAGATCGTGCTGTTCCACCGGCTGCGCCGCGACCAGATGGGCGCCATCGTCGACATTCAGGCGGTGCGGCTGCGCAAGCTGCTGGAGGATCGCAAGATCACGCTGGAGCTGTCGCCGGAGGCGCGCGACTTCCTGGCCGAGCGTGGCTACGACCCGGCTTATGGCGCCCGCCCGCTGAAGCTGGTGATGCAGAAGCTGCTGCAGGACCCGCTCGCCGGCCGCATTCTGGCCGGCACGGTGAAGGACGGCGACACGATTCGGGTGGAGAGGGGCGCGAACGAACTGCTGTTCGATACAAAACACGCGGTGGACGAGGCGGCATAAATTGTCAACCGTCATGGCCGGGCTTGTCCCGGCCATCCACGGCTTCCTCATTCCCGCTGATTGTAACCGTGGGTGGCCGGGACAAGCCCGGCCATGACGTCGCTTGGTTCAGGGGAGTGCCCCTGCCGAACGTTGTCTAATTCGCCCGCGTCCAGCTCACCGTGCGGCAGATCATGTCGGCCAGCACACAGCCGCGGGTGTGCAGCTTGTCCGGTCCGACCTTCATCTCCATGGAATAGGTCAGGCTGCGCTTGGCGTCGTAGGCGGTGCCGGCCAGCGTGTCGTCGCCCTTGGCGGAAACGGTCATCACCAGCCGGTCGCCGACCGCCTCGCCGCCGCTCGGGTCCTTGATCCACACATTGGTGGCGCAGACCTTGCTGCCGCAGGGCGCGATGCGCACGCGGGCATTGCCGTCGCTGCGGGTCCATTCGCCGGTCACGTCGGTGGGGCCGGCGAAGGCGGCGGTGGCCAGGAAGGCAGGAGCCAGGAAACCGATCCCGGCAAGCACGGGGAGCATCAATCGATTCATGGAAGCCTCGCTCGTCATGGCGTTGAAACGCGCACTCGGGTTACGCGCGAGGCTGCCATTTGGATCCACCAGCGCCGCCGAATTTGCGTTCTGCGCCGTGTGAGGCCCTTCATGCCCCGTTCAGCGGCGTACGGCACACTCGCGCCGAATTCTGGAGAAATAGCGCATGTTTCCGTTCGGCCTCGATGTCTTCGTTATCGTTCTGCTCGTGCTGGTCGTCGGCACCGTATTCGCCGGCGTCAAGACGGTGCCGCAGGGCTACCAATATACCGTTGAGCGCTTCGGCCGCTACACCCGCACGCTGTTGCCGGGGCTGAACCTCATCGTTCCGTTCTTCGACCGCATCGGCAACAAGGTGAACGTGATGGAGCAGGTGCTCGACGTTCCCACCCAGGAGGTCATCACCAAGGACAATGCGACGGTGGCGGTGGACGGCGTCGCCTTCTTCCAGGTGTTCGATGCGCCGCGCGCCAGCTACGAGGTGGCCCAGCTCGACAATGCCATCATGGCGCTGACCACCACCAATATCCGCACGGTGATGGGCTCGATGGACCTCGACGAGCTGCTGTCGCACCGCGACGCCATCAATGAGCGGCTGCTGCGGGTGGTGGACGCCGCCGCGGCGCCCTGGGGCGTCAAGATAACCCGCATCGAGATCAAGGACATCGTGCCGCCGGTCGACCTCGTCAACGCCATGGGCCGGCAGATGAAGGCGGAGCGCGAGAAGCGTGCCGTGGTGCTGGAAGCCGAAGGCCAGCGCCAGTCCGAAATCCTGCGCGCCGAGGGCGCCAAGCAGTCGCAGATACTGGAGGCCGAGGGCCGGCGGGAGGCCGCCTTCCGCGACGCCGAGGCGCGCGAGCGGCTCGCCGAAGCCGATGCCAAGGCGACGCAGATGCTCTCGGTGGCCATCGCCGAAGGCGATCCGGCGGCGCTCAACTACTACATCGCCGAGAAATATGTGAAGGCGCTGGAAGGTATCGTCACCTCGCCGAACCAGAAGCTGCTGATGCTGCCCTATGAAGCGACGGCGATGATCGGCTCGCTCGCCGGCATTGCGGAGATCGCCAAGGGCGCGTTCGGCCCGGATGCCACCAAGTCCGCGCCCCGCCGTCCGACCGGCCCCGGCACGGTGTGAGGCGATGGCGCTGATGGAGACGCTCGGGCCGTGGGGCTGGTTCATCCTTGCCGGCCTGCTGATGATCGGCGAACTGGCGGCGCCCGGCACCTATCTCATCTGGCTCGGCATCGCCGCCGCTGCAACCGGGGGCGTCGCCTTCGCGGTCGATCTGCACTGGCAGGCGCAGGCGGTGCTGTTCGCCGTGCTGGCCCTGCTCGCGGTGCTGGCGGGCCGGCGGGTGGCGGCGCGCACCGAGGGCGGCAGCGACCAGCCCTTCCTCAACCGGCGCGCGGACGCCCTGGTCGGGCGCCGCTTCGTGCTCGACGAGCCGATCCGTGGCGGCGCCGGACGGGTGCGGATCGACGACACCGTCTGGCGCATCGAGGGCGAGGATCGCCCGGCCGGCAGCGTGGTGGTGGTGGAGCGGATAGAAGGCACCGTCCTCAAGGTACGCGGCGCATGAGCGCCATGGAAACCATGCATTAACCATAAGAGCGCAGGTTCGATCCCGTCCGGCTCCTCCGTGCCAACGGGATTCCTGTGTCGCGTGCCGCTACCGCCTTCCGCGGCCTTGCCGTGCTCGGCGTCGCGCTCGTCGCGGCGGGGGCGGAGGTGCGCGCGCAAGGCCTCAATGAGACGGTGCTGCGCGGCGACATCGATCCGCGCGACGGGCCGGCGGCCATTGCGCCGGCCGGCGATATCGGGCTGCGCCCCAGCCTTCCGGGTAGCGCGATGGATTTCGACGCCGGGCGCGGGGTGGCCGACGTCGAGGTGCTGCCCGGCGTCGAGCAGCCGCTCGACCGGCTCCCCATCGCTGCGGGATCGCTCGGCCTGACGACGCCGGCGCCGCGCCGGCGCACCATCGCGGAGGCGGACCCGTTTGCGCCGGTCGGCGTGCGGGTCGGTGCCTTTGTGGCGACGCCTTTTGCCGAGCTGCGCGGCGGCTATGACAGCAATGCGCTGCGGGTGCCGGACGGGGCGGGCTCGCTGTTTACGCAGGCGAGCGGGGGCTTCGCGGCGCGATCCGACTGGTCGCGCCATGCGCTGGATGTGGAGCTGCGCGGCGGCTACACCGCTTACGAGAATGTGACGGGCAACAACCGGCCGGACGCCGCCGCGACGCTGCGCGGGCGCATCGACGTCTCCTCGCTGGTGCGCATCGACGCCGTGCTGCGCGGCGTGCTGACCACCAACGCGCCCGGCTCGGTCGATTCGGTGGCAAACGCCAAGCAGCCGCCGCTGATCTTCGAGACCGGGCTGGACCTCGGCATCACCCGTCGCTTCAACCGGCTGGAACTGGGCGTCGCCGGCATCATCGAGCGGCAAGACCACCGCCCCGCCGAACTCACCGACGGCACCACCGAGAGCCAGGCCGACCAGAACGTCACCGGCTACGGCGTGCGGCTGCGCGGCGCCTATGAGGTCTCGCCAAGTTTCAAGCCCTTCGTGCAGATGGTGGCGGACACGCGGGTCTACGACATCGTGCCGGACAGCGAGGGGCTTGACCGCGATTCGAACGGCCTCACCGTCAGCACCGGCGCCGAGCTTGCTCTCAGCGGCCTCGTCACCGGCTCGGCCTCGATCGGCTATACGTGGCGGCGCTATTCCGATCCGCTCCTTGAGGACATATCCGGCCTCGTCGCCGACGCGGCGCTGCGCTGGGCGGCGAGCGGGCTCACCACTGTGACGCTCACCGCCCGCAGCGGCGTCGAGGAGACCACCTTCGAGAACGCCTCGGGCGATTTCGTGCATCAAATGCAGCTGGAGGTCGAGCACGCCTTCCGGCGCTGGCTGATCGGCAGCGCTTCGGTGGCCTATCGGATCGACGATTATGAGGGCACCGACCTCACCGAGGAGACCCTCACCTTGGCCGCCGGTCTGCGCTACCGCATCGGCCGCACCGCCGAAGTGATGGCGGAACTGAGCCATTTGCGGCTCAATTCCAGCGTTCCCGGCGACGACTACACCGCCAATGTGGTGCAGATAGGCCTCAGGCTGCAGCGGTGAGCGTGGGCCTTTCTTACGGGCGTCATTCCGGACGGCCGCAGGCCGAGCCGGGATCGGCCGGGCGTTTCACGCGGATAGCGATCCCGGCTCTTCGCTTCGCGGAGCCTGCCCTCGGGCTTGCCGTGGGCAAGACCCGTGGGGCCGGGATGACGACACGCGCCTCAGCCGTTCGCGCCCATCAGGTGGGCGATCTCGGTGCGGAAGGTCGGGGCGATGTCCGGCCGGGCCAGCGCATAGGCGACGTTCGCCATCAGGAAGCCGAGCTTGGAGCCGCAATCATAGATCGCGCCGTCAAAGGTGACGGCATAGAACGGCTGCACCTCGGCCAGCTTCAGCATGGAATCGGTGAGCTGGATCTCGTTGCCGGCGCCGCGCTCCTGGGTGGCGAGCAGGTCGAAGATCTCCGGCTGGAGAATGTAGCGGCCGGAAATGGCGAGGTTC
Organism: Xanthobacteraceae bacterium; assembly: GCA_041287585.1. Classification (GTDB taxonomy): domain Bacteria; phylum Pseudomonadota; class Alphaproteobacteria; order Rhizobiales; family Xanthobacteraceae; genus Ancylobacter. Next base: position 3,396 of record JBGGNI010000059.1, on the reverse strand, counting down.
GACGGCGCGGTGCCCTTGGCCGGCTTCTCAACCATCTTGGCGATGCGCGAGACGCCCTCGGCGATGGTCTCGCCCGGCCCGACGATGCCATATTGGTTGGTCTGGTCGTCCGGCACCTCATAGACGGCGATGAGGTTTCCGCCGCCGGTCTTGGCATAGGCGTCGGTCATCTGACCGAGGCAGCCCTTGCCGTTCCGCGGCATGTGCAGCATGTCCGGCAGCAGCAGAGCGAAGGGCTCGCGGCCGATAATGTCGCGCGCGCACCACACCGCATGGCCGAGGCCGAGGGGGAGCTGCTGGCGGGTGAAGCTGGTGGCGCCGGGGCCCATGGTCTCGCGGTCCAGCGCTTCCAGTTCCTTGAGCTTGCCGCGCTCGCGCAGCGTGGCTTCCAGCTCGTACTGGCGGTCGAAATGGTCTTCGATCACGCCCTTGTTGCGGCCGGTGACGAAGGCGATGTGCTCGATGCCGGCGGCGCGCGCCTCGTCGACCACATGCTGGACCACGGGACGGTCGACCACGGTCAGCATTTCTTTCGGTACCGCCTTGGTGGCGGGCAGGAAACGCGTGCCGAGACCGGCGACGGGCAGGATCGCTTTGCGGATGGTGCTGGCCATAATGATGAGACGCCGAGTTCGAACGTAAGGGAAGCTGCGGGGGGTCGAGACCGGGGTGTCCGGAAAGGGAAGGTAGGGTTGGAGCCTAGACCGGGAAGGTTAGCATAGACAAAATGAGGCGGCGCGCCGCGGCGGGTTTTCCGGCGGCGGTGCACCGGCCGGTAAGTTTCGCAAGCTATGGCTCATGGTGCAACGCACAGAACGGTGGAACGTGGCGGTTTTGGTGACAGGCGGCGCCGGTTATATCGGCAGCCATATGGTTCTTGCCCTGGTCGATGCTGGCTTCGAGGTGGTCGTGCTCGACAATCTGTCGACCGGCTTCGATTGGGCGGTGCATCCGGCGGCGACGCTGGTGCAGGGCGATGTCGCGGACGGCGCGCTGGTGGCGCGGCTGGTGGCCGAGCACGGCATCGACGCCGTGGTGCATTTCGCCGCCCGCATCGTGGTGCCGGAATCGATGCTTGACCCGCTCGGCTATTATCTCGCCAACACGGTGAAGTCGCGTGCGCTGATCGCCGCCGTGGTGGCGGCCGGCGTGCCGCATCTGATCTTTTCCTCCACCGCGGCGGTGTACGGCATGGTGGGCGGCGAGCCGGTGGCGGAGGACGCGGTGCTGGCGCCGATCTCGCCCTATGGCCGCTCCAAGCTGATGACCGAGTGGATGCTGGCGGACGCTGCCGCCGCGCACCCGCTGCGCTATGTCGGCCTGCGCTATTTCAACGTCGCGGGGGCCGATCCCGCCGGCCGCTCCGGCCAGTCCACCGCGGCCGCCACCCATCTCGTCAAGGTGGCGGCGGAGGCGGCGCTGGGCAAGCGCGCCGGGCTCGACGTCTACGGCACCGACTACGCCACGCCGGACGGCACTTGCGTGCGCGACTACATCCATGTCTCCGATCTCGCGGCCGCCCATCTCGACGCGCTGCGCCATCTGCGCGCCGGGGGCGAAAGTCTGGTGCTGAATTGCGGCTATGGCCGCGGCTATTCGGTGCTGGAGGTGATCGAGACGGTGAAGCGGGTCTCCGGCGTCGATTTTCCGGTGCGCATCGCCGGCCGCCGGCCGGGCGACCCCGCCGCCATCGTCGCGAAGGCCGAGCGCATCCGTGCCGCGCTGGGCTGGGTGCCCAAGCTCGATGACCTCGATACCATCGTCGCCCAGGCGCTGGCCTGGGAGCAGCGCCTCGCCGAGCGGAACCGGCCGCGTTAAGGCGGCCTCAACTCTGTTGCCGTCACACTGCTGCCCCGAAGGTGACGGAGCGTCAGGTATGCGCCAGCAAGGGCAGTGGAGAATGGCGGCCGGCGTGGCACTGGCCATGCTGGCCGGCGCTTGCGCGCCCACGGCCGACATCACCGGCTCCATAACCCCGGCGGCGAGCACACCGGCACCGCGAGCGGCGGCGCCCGGCCGGTCGCATCCCGACATGACGCCGCAGGCGCTGGCACGGGCCGAGGCTGGCTTTTCCGCCTGCATCGCGGCGCTGGAGCCGGTGGCGGCGCAGCGCGGCGTCTCAAGCGCCACCTTCCGCAGCTATGCGCGCACGCTGACCCCCGACATGTCGATCATGGAAAAGCTCGACACCCAGCCGGAGTTCACCCGCGCCACCGGCGATTATGTCGAGATGCTGGTGGCGGAGAGCCGCATCACCAAGGGCCGCGAGATGCTGGCCCGCCATGCCGCGACCTTCGCCGCGGTGGAGCAGGCTTACGGCGTCGACCGCCATGTGGTGGCGGCGATCTGGGGCATCGAGACCAATTACGGCGCCGCCGCCGGCCGCTATGCGGTGATTCAGGCCACCGGCACGCTGGCCTGCGTCGGGCGCCGGCAACCCTATTTCCGCGAGGAGTTCGTCGCCGCCTTGCAGATCGTCGACCGCGGCGACATTCCGGCCGAGCATCTGAACGGCTCCTGGGCCGGCGCCTTCGGCCTCACCCAGTTCATGCCGACCGCGTTCCAGCGCGATGCCGTCGACTTCGACGGCGACGGCCACCGCAATGTGGTGGATTCGATCCCGGACGCCATGGCCTCGACCGCCAACAAGCTCCGTCGCGGCGGCTGGCAGGCCGGGCGAAGCTGGGGCTATGAGGTGCGTCTGCCGCGCAGCTTCAATTATCTGCTCGCCGACAAGTCGATCCGCAAACCCTTGCGCGAATGGGCGGCGCTCGGCGTGGCGCGCCCGGACGCCCGTGGCTTCCCGCGCGGCGACGATCTCGCTTATGTGCTGCTGCCGGCGGGCGCCAAGGGGCCGGCCTTTCTGATGCTGGACAATTTCAAGGCCATTCTCAGCTACAACCCGGCCGATGCCTATGCGCTGGCCATCGGTCATCTGGCGGACCGGCTTCGCGGCGGCGATGCCTTCGTGCAGGCCTGGCCGCAGGGCGAGAAGCCGCTGTCGCGCACCGAGCGGATCGAGCTGCAGCACTTGCTGGCGGCGCGCGGCTATGATGTCGGTACCGCGGACGGCGTGCTCGGCGGCAAGACGCGGGTGGCGATCCGCGATTTCCAGTCCCGCGCCGGCATGCTGCCGGACGGCCAGCCCAGCGGCGAGGTGCTGGCGCGCATGCGCCCGTGAAGTCCTCAGGTCTTGAATCGGCCGCGATAATGGTTCACCGCTTGGCATCTTGCTGGCGTGGAGTTGTCGCATGCTTACAGGACGGCGGATGCAGAGGACGGCGCGCGCGCTGACGCTCGCCGTCGCACTGTTTGCTGCCGCCCCGGCTTTGGCGCAGCAGGACTGGTTCCGCCCGCCGGCCGCGGTGGGGCAGGGGCAGCAGGCGCCGCCCGCCT
>JBGGNI010000058.1:0-7091 GCA_041287585.1 Xanthobacteraceae bacterium | reverse complement strand
ACCGCGACGATGCGGGCCTTCTGGCGCTGGGTCTTGCCGTCCTTGTCGACATAGACGACACCCGTCGCCTTGCCGGCAGCGTCGTGCTCGATCTTCAGCACCATGCTGTCCGGCCGCACTTCGAGATTGCCGGTCGCTTCGCCGCGCGGAATCTCAGCAATCAGCGTCGACCATTTGGCGCCCGACTTGCAGCCCTGGAAACAGAAGCCGATCTGCTGACAGGCGCCCCGGTCGGCGCGCGGCTGGCTGTTGATCGCCATGCGTCCGGTCGAGACCTCCTTGTAGCCGATCTTCTTGGCGCCGGCCTCGAACACCTTGAAGTTGTTGTTGCCGGGCAGGCCGGGAATGCCGTTGGTGCGGGTCACCCCCATCTTGTCCTCGGCCTTGGCGTAATAGGGCTCAAGGTCGGCGAGCGTGATCGGCCAGTCGAGCAGATTGGCGCCCTCAAGCCCGCCATAAGTCGAGGCGGTCTTGAACTCGTGCTCTTGGAAGCGCAGCGAAGCCCCCGCCCAGTGCACGGTGGAGCCGCCGACCGATTTTACGATCCAGGCCGGCAGGTTCGGGAAGTTCTTGTGCACCCGCCAGGAGCCGGAGGTGGTGCGCATGTCGGTCCAGGCGAGCTGGGCGAAGCTCTCCCACTCGTTGTTGACGAAGTCTTCCATGTTCTGGCGCGCACCGGCCTCCAGAATCACCACCTTGATACCCTTGAGGGCGAGTTCCGTGCCGAGCGTGCCGCCGCCGGCGCCGGAGCCGACGATCACCACCACCGAATCATCATTCAGATCGAAAGGTGCAGCCATGGTCGCGTTCTCCCCTCACAGCCAGCTGATGTCGGAGAAGCCGCGGTCGATGTAACCGCCCTTCTCGGCGGAGGCGCCTTCATAGCCGAAGATCGGCCACACCTCCTCCTGGTTGTAGAGTCCGACCACGAGGCCGCCGCGCACCTTCTGGAAGAAGGCCGTCTCCTCGATCCCGCGCAGCAGGGCGACGCGCTGGTCCTCCCAGCCGACATCGGCATAGGCGACGCCGTACTTCGCCTTCGCCAGCGTATCCAGCACCAGCACGCCGTCCTCGACCATGGCCTTGGCGGCCGGGTCGCTCGCCGCGGTCTCGTAGCCCTTCATGGCAATGGCGTAGTAGCGGTCCGGAATGCGGTCGTGCGGATACACATCGCGCGCCATCACGATCAGCGTGCGCATGGTCTCCGGCTTGAGGTTGGTGACTTCGAGGCCCCAGGCCTCGCGCGGGTTCATCACCGCGGTGCCGGTGATCATCAGCGCCCCAGCGGCGCCCATTCCGGCAAGCAGAGCGCGGCGGGAAGGTCCCCGCGCGCGTGTTTCTTGGGCCATCGTTTCCTCCTGAAGACGTATTGTTATCGTTGTACTTAAAGTTACTTGTAGCGGCCGTGCTTTTGCAGCACCTCGATCTTGTATCCGTCGGGATCGGTGACGAAGAAGAACTTGGCGAGCAGCGCACCCTCGCGGAAGAACTCCTTCACCGGATTGGGGGCGAGGCCGAGCTCGGTAAAGCGCGCATGCTCGGCGAGGAGGTCCTCGACGACGAAGGCGATGTGCCCGTAGCCGTCGCCCAGCGCATAGGGCTCGGAGCGGCCGTGATTGACGGTGAGTTCAACTTCGAAATCGGCGTCCGGGCTGCGCAGATAGACCAGCGTGAAGCCGTCAAAAGGGAACCGGTCGGCAATGCCGAGCCCGAACGCCGCCTGGTAGAACGCCACCGAGCGCTGCTCTTCGAGCACCCGGATCATGGAATGGATGGCCTTGGCCAATATGCACCTCCTGCGGGCGGAATCTGCCGTGAGAGGTGATGCTAGGCTCGGGCGCCCCGGCGTGGTGGTAGGGCGCTAGCACATTGATGGCTGGCGGGTAGCTGCGGCACAGCCGCTGTGCGTGCTTCGAGGCCGGCCTGCGGCCGTCGCCTCAGCATGACGAATGCCGATGCGAAACAAAGCCTTACGTCATCCTGAGGCGCCCGAGCGCAGCTCGGGCCTCGAAGGATGCACGAGGCTGATGCAACCGAGGCGACGCCCCCCTACTCCGCCGCCTCCAGATGCAGCGTGCCGGTGGCACACACCCGCTTGGCGAACTGGCGCGGGGTGGCCGGCGTCTCGCCGCGCACTTCGGCGAGGTAGATCAGGCAGGAGCAGCGCAGCAGCGAGGCGAAATTCTTCACCTCGCCGTGCAGGTTCAGCACCTCGTCGTGCAGCTTGGTGACGAATTTGCCCAGGCTCATACCCTGGTCGGCCGCCACGTCTTCCAGAATGCTCCAGAACGCGGCTTCAAGGCGGATGGAGGTGGAATGACCGCCGATCCGCACGGAGCGGGTCTGGCACTCATAACGCTCGGGCGCTTGGCCCGCGAACATGTGGCACATCGAGGCGTCTCCCGGAGGCGTCCTTATTCTTTCGAACGATTCCACTCCGCTCCCGGCCGGATGTAAAGCGCAAAAGCCCTCAGCCCGGCCGGCGGGCCGTCACCTCGATCTCGATTTTGATCTCCGGCTTCAAAAGTCCGGCAACGATCAGCGTCGCCGCCGGGCGGACGGTGCCGAAATACTGGCCGAAAATCGGAAACACCGCGTCGGCATAAGCAACGTCGGTGATGATGTAGCGCACCCGGACCACGTCGGCGAGCGTGGCGCCGGCCTCCTCCAGCGCGGCGGCGATGCTGCGGAAGCAGGCATGGGTCTGCTCCTCCACCGACTCCGGCATGTGCATGGTGGCGTAGTCGTAGCCGGTGGTGCCGGACACGAAGACGAAATCGCCGTCCGCCACCGCGCGCGAATAGCCGGCCGCCATCTCGAAAGGCGAGCCGGTGGAAATCAGTCGCCGCTCGCTCATCTCACCCTCCAAATCTCAGGCCCACGGCCGCTCGGCTTCGAGCCGGCTCTCATAAGCGTCGATCGATTCCGCCTTCACCTCGGTGAGGCCGATATCGTCCAGCCCGTTCAGCAAGCAGTGCTTGCGGAACGGATCGATCTCGAAGGTGATGCTGCCGCCGTCCGGGCCGGCAATGGTCTGGCTGGCCAGATCGACGGTGAGGCGCGCATTGGCGCCGCGGTCGGCATCGTCGAACAGCGCGTCGAGTTGCTCCTTGGTGACGACGATCGGCAGAATGCCGTTCTTGAAGCAGTTATTGTAGAAAATATCGGCGAACGAGGTCGAGATCACGCAGCGTATGCCGAAATCCACCAGCGCCCAGGGCGCATGCTCGCGGCTCGACCCGCAGCCGAAATTGTCGCCGGCCACCAGAATGCTGGCGCCCTTATAGGCCGGCTTGTTGAGCACGAAGTCCGGGTTGTCCGAACCATCGTCCTTGTAGCGCAGCTCGGAGAACAGCCCGACGCCGAGCCCGGTGCGCTTGATGGTCTTCAGATACTGCTTCGGAATGATCATGTCGGTGTCGATATTGACGAACTTCATCGGCGCGGCGACGCCGGTCAGCGTAGTGAACTTGTCCATGGTCGTTCCTTCCCGGTCCGGGCGCCGGCGCGCCCCAAAATATCGTGTCATATCCGACGGGTCGAATCGCTCAGCCCGCCTCTTCTTCGAGTCGCTCCATGTCGCCGTCGCTCAGCCCGAAATGGTGGCCGATCTCGTGGATCAGCACATGGCTGACGATGCGCCCCAGCGTCTCGTCGTGCTCGGCCCAATAGTCGAGGATCGGCCGGCGGTAGAGATAGATCATGTTGGGCATGGAGAACGGCGCGCTTTCATGGTGCTGCGGCAGGCCGATGCCGTGGAACAGGCCGAGCAGGTCGAACGGGGTCTCCGCCTCCATCTCCTCCAGCACCTCGTCGGTGGGAAAGTCCGCCACCTGCACCACCATATTGCCGCACAGCGCCCGGAAGCGCTGCGGCAGGCGGGCAAAAGCGAACTCCGCCATCACCTCCATCTCGGCCAAGGTCGGCGCCTTCAGGCGGCGCAGGACTGCGAGTTCGTCGCTCACGGCGTGGCCTCAACGAAAAACATAAGGGGCGAGCAGATAGAGGCCGAGCCCGCATGCGGTGGCGATGGCAAGCCCGCGGCCGATGCGGCGGCCCCACAGCTCGATCGGGTCGTCGTCCGGCGGCTCGGCGTTCACGCGCGCACCTTTCCGTGGGGAACCCGGCGGGCGCCGCCGCGTTGATGTGCGCGCCCAAGGCCACGCTTAAGCTGGCCGGTGCGCGGGGCCGGGGGACGTTCGTTCAAGGAGGTGCTCCCATGCATCGGCTTGTCCTCCGCGGAGCCGCCATCGGCCTCGCACTCTGCGCCCTTTGGGCCGCCCCCGCGGCAATCGCCGCCCCGGCCGGCCCCGCCAACATGACCACCGTGCCCGCGGTCGGCACGCCGGCCGTCGACATCGCCTCTCGCCGCGGCTGGCAGCCGCGACGCGGTCCGAGCCGGGGCTGGCATGGCCCGCGCATGGGCCCGCGCTACGGCTGGAACGGACCGCGCGGGCGCTATGGCTACGGCCCACGCTTCCGGCCCTATCGTTACGGCTACTACAACCGACCCAATTGGGGCTGGGGCTTCGCCGCACCGTTCATCGCCGCGCCCTTCCTCGCCGCTCCGTATTATTGGAACGACGATTGCGGCTATGTCAGCGTGCGCCGCTGGTTCAACGGCCGCCGCGTCTGGGTGCGGCAGTATCAGTGCTTCTAGACGGTGGGCGGCGCTCAGGCCGCCCGCGGCCACTTGCGGATATCGACGAAGCGGCCGGCGATCGCCGCCGCCGCTGCCATGGCGGGCGACACCAGGTGGGTGCGGCCCTTATAGCCCTGCCGCCCCTCGAAATTGCGGTTCGAGGTGGAGGCGCAGCGCTCCTCCGGGCTCAGCTTGTCGGCGTTCATGGCAAGGCACATGGAGCAGCCCGGCTCGCGCCAGTCGAAGCCGGCGGCGCGGAACACGCGGTCCAGCCCCTCGGCCTCGGCCTGCAGCTTCACCAGGCCCGAGCCCGGCACCACCATGCCGCTGACGCTGGGGTGCACGGTGTGGCCCGCCACCACCGCGGCGGCGGCGCGCAGGTCCTCGATGCGCCCATTGGTGCAGGAGCCGATGAACACCCGGTCGAGCCTTATGTCGGTCATCTTGGTGCCGGCGGCCAGCCCCATATAGGCCAGCGCCCGGCGCTTGGAATCGCGCCGCTCCTCGTCGTCGATGGCATCCGGGTCGGGCACGATGCCGTCGATCGAGACCACATCCTCCGGGCTGGTGCCCCAGCTCACGATCGGCGGCAGGTTGCCGCCGTCGAGCCGCACCTCGGCATCGAAGTGCGCGCCCTCGTCGGTCACCAGGCTGTCCCAATAGCGCCGCGCGGCGTCCCAGGCGGCTCCCTTGGGCGCACGCGGGCGCCCGTCGAGATAGGCGTAGGTCTTCTCGTCCGGCGCCACCAGGCCGGCCCGCGCGCCGCCCTCGATCGACATGTTGCAGACCGTCATGCGGCCTTCCATCGAGAGCGCGCGCAGCACCTCGCCGGCATATTCGATGACATAGCCGGTGCCGCCGGCGGTGCCGATGCTGCCGATGATGGAGAGCACCACGTCCTTCGCCGTCACGCCCGCGGGCAGCGCGCCGTCGACGCTGACGCGCATGTTCTTGGCCTTCTTCTGGATCAGCGTCTGGGTGGCCAGCACATGCTCCACCTCGGAGGTGCCGATGCCGTGCGCCAGCGCGCCGAAGGCGCCGTGGGTGGAGGTGTGGCTGTCGCCGCAGACGATGGTGGTGCCCGGCAGCGTGAAGCCCTGCTCCGGCCCGATCACATGCACGATGCCCTGGCGGGAATCGAGCTCGCTGTAATAATCGATGCCGAAGTCGCGGGCGTTCTCGGCCAGCGTCTCGACCTGGGTGCGGGCTTCCGGGTCGGCGATGCCGTTGCGGCGGTCGGAGGTCGGCACATTGTGGTCGACCACGGCCAGCGTCTTCTGCGGCGCGCGCACCCGGCGTCCGGCCAGGCGCAGCCCCTCGAAGGCCTGCGGGCTGGTCACCTCATGCACCAGATGCCGGTCGATATAGAGCAGGCAGGTGCCGTCGTCCTGCCGATGGACGACATGATCGTCGAAGATCTTGTCATAGATGGTGCGGGGAGCGGGCGTGCTCATTGGGGCGTCTCGAATCGCGGGAACAAGGACAGGATGGCCGGAAGTCGCTGCGCCGGCCGGGAGCCCTGGGCTCCGGGCGGCGCTCAGCTAAGGCTGGCAGCCGCGCACGCCGTGAACCGGCCGAAGAAGCGCGCCGGCAGGCGCACATGGTCCGGCACCGCGGCAAAGCCGATCGTGGTCGGCAGGCGACGGCGCACTTCGGGCCGCGCCGTTGCGCTCGCCCGCCTCATGCCATCCATCGCGCCGGTGATCATCATGGAATGGTTCTACCAAGTCCGGCCGCTCAAAACAATCGGCCCGCGATGCCGGCTCCCGACATCGTGCTGCGAAGCCCTCACTTCAAGAAGCGGGCACTATAATAAAGTATTCCAAGCCGTGACGCACCTTTTAGCGCAGGTGAGGCCGGCGAATATGTCATGGCTCGGCCTTCAACCCGTGCGATACCTTTGCAGCACCCCAAGTTGGACGCGGTGCCGGGGCCGGCGGAGACACCGATGCGGATCATCGATATTACCCTCCTCGCGGCCGCGGCCGGCGCCTTCTTCATGTCGGTCGAGGGGCGCAACCGCACCGACCTTACGGCGACGGAACAGGTCGCCGAGTCCGAGTTCATCACCTGCCCGCTGCGCAAGCCAGACTTCGCCACGGTGATGCAGGCCGCCTTCCTCGGCGACGGCACCGTTCTGCTGGAACAGCAGATTGCCACCAAGGTGCGCCACATCGGCGACTGCTGACCCCGCCAAAACAAAAATGGCCGGAACGGGGGTTCCGGCCATCTGAGATCGCAAAACCTTGGCCGGAAATCCGGCCGCCGCTCACTCGGCGGCGACAGGCGCGCCCTTCTTGGCGGCCGACTTGCCGGTGCCCGGCTTGTCCTGGCGCTCGGCGATACGGGCGGACTTGCCGCGGCGGTCGCGCAGATAATACAGCTTGGCCCGGCGCACCTTGCCGCGGCGCACCACCTTCAGGCTGTCGATGTTCGGCGAGTAGAGCGG
>JBGGNI010000057.1:0-18865 GCA_041287585.1 Xanthobacteraceae bacterium | reverse complement strand
TTGTGCAACGATGCCGGCGCCTGGATCTCGCGCGAGACCGCCGCCCGCATCGCGGCCGCCACCGGAGGCGCGGTGACGCCCAATGATTTCCTCGGCGTCGACAGCCGGCTCGACCCCGACCTTCAGAAGGTGCTGTCCATGTCCGACACCATGCAGGCCCGCGTCGAGGCCGCGATCGAGGCGTTCGCCAAGGGCGAGATGCTGGTCGTCACCGATGATGACGACCGCGAGAACGAAGGCGACCTCATCATTGCTGCCGCGCACGCGACCGCCGAAAAGATGGCGTTCATCGTGCGCCACACCTCGGGCATCGTCTGCACGCCGCTTACCGCGGAGCATGCGCGGCGCCTGCGGCTGAACCCGATGGTGACCGACAACGACGCCCCGCACGGCACCGCCTTCACCGTCTCGGTGGACTATCGCTTCGGCACCACCACCGGCATCTCGGCCGAGGACCGCGTCGCCACGGTGCGCGGGCTGGCCAACCCCAATGCCGGCGCGTCCGATTTCGTGCGCCCCGGCCACATCTTCCCGCTGATCGCCAAGGAAGGCGGCGTGCTGATGCGCTCCGGCCATACCGAGGCGGCGGTGGATCTGTGCCGGCTGGCCGGCCTCGATCCGGTGGGGGTGATCTGCGAACTGGTCAATGACGACGGCACGGTGATGCGCGGCGTCAAGGTCGCGAGCTTCGCCGAAACGCACGGCCTGACCCGCATCTCGGTCGCCGAACTGATCGCCTATCGGCAGGCGCGCGAGAAGCTGGTGACCCGCATGGCGGAATTCGCCGTGCCCACGGTGGTCGGCGACATGCACGGCATCTCCTATGTGACGCCGTTCGAGCCCGTGAACCATCTGGCTCTCGTCCACGGGCGGATCGGCGACGGGCGCAATGTGATGGTGCGCCTGCACCGCGCCGATCCCATCGCCGACGCATTCACCGGCGGCAAGGTGATTCGCAGCGCGCTGGAGCGCATCAAGGCGGAGGGGCGCGGCGTGCTGGTGTATCTGCGCGACGGCACCAGCGGCGTGCCGGCGACCGCGGTGGGCATGGAAGGCGAGCATGCCGATTCGCGGGCGCTGCGCGACCACAACTGGCGCGAAGTCGGGCTCGGTGCTCAAATTCTGAGAGATCTCGGCATTTCCTCGATCCGCCTGCTGGCCTCGCGCACCCGCACCTATGTCGGCCTCGCCGGCTTCGGAATCGAGATTTCCGAGACGGAGTCGCTGGACGGCTGAGGCCGCGCCGCCGCCTCACGCACTCGGCATCGCCGCGCGCCGGCATGCCTGCAATTTCGGCTTCTGGCCGCCCGGCGGGCGTGCCACCATGACGGGGAAGGTCATCGTCACGTTGAGGTCTCGTCAGGCACAGAGGTCGCGATGGTGCGGGAGCAATATGCCGGAAACTGCGACGCGCCCGTTGCGCGCCGGCCACCGCGTCCCCGCAGCCTGAAGCTCGCCTTGGCGGCGCTGGCGGCCTGGTGCGCGCTGAGCGCGGCCCCGGCCACTGCGGCCGACGAGACGGTCGATGTCGAGCTGGTGCTGGCGGTCGACGTCTCCTATTCGATGGACCTCGACGAACTCGCCTTGCAGCGCGAAGGCTACATCCAGGCCGTCACCTCGACGGAATTCCTCAACGCACTGCGGCTCGGCCCCAATGGCCGGGTGGCCATCGCCTATATGGAATGGGCGGGTGCCGGCGAGCAAAAACTGGTGGTGCCCTGGACGCTGATCGACGGGCCGGCCACCGCGCGCACGTTTGCCGACGCCATCGAGCGCGCCCCGCTGCGCCGGGTCTACCGCACCTCGATTTCGAGCGCGATGGAGTTCGCCGCCGACCTGTTCGACAATAACGGCCTGCGCGGCCTGCGGCGTGTCATCGATATTTCCGGCGACGGCACCAACAATCAGGGCCCTCTGGTGGAGCCGACCCGCGACGCGCTGGTAGCGCGCGGCATCACCATCAACGGCCTGCCGCTGATCCTGAAGGAGCCGGCCGGGTCGATGCTGGATATCGAGCAGCTCGACATCTATTACGAGGACTGCGTCATCGGCGGGCCGGGCGCCTTCGTCATCCCGATCCGCTCGCGGCACGAATTCGCCGATGCCATCAAGACCAAGCTGGTTCTGGAAATCGCCGGCGTGGTGCTGCCGGGCATCGGCCCGCACTTCGCCGCCAGCCCGCCGCGGGTGTCCTGCACCATCGGCGAGCGCATGTGGATGGACCGCTGGGGCAACTGAACGGCCCTGCCGCACCGCGCCGCACCTTATGCGGGCACGATTGCCCCGCACGCGCGGGGTGGACAGTCGCGTGCACTTCTGCTAATCCCGCACACCTCCGGCGAACAGGCGATCCGCGGCATAGCCCAGCGGGACGCACTCCAGGCCGGGTAAAGCGACACACGCGAAGGCTCGAAGAGGAACACACGTGCAGGTTCTCGTCCGCGACAACAATGTCGATCAGGCCCTCAAGGCGCTCAAGAAGAAGATGCAGCGCGAGGGCATTTTCCGCGAGATGAAGCTGCGCGGCCACTACGAGAAGCCGTCCGAGAAGCGGGCTCGCGAGCAGGCGGAAGCCGTGCGCCGCGCCCGCAAGCTGGCCCGCAAGCGCGCCCAGCGCGAAGGCCTGCTGCCGTCCAAGCCCAAGCCGGTCACAGGTCCGGGCGCGCGCTGAAGCTTCGGCTTCGGGCAGGCTGACGACTCACATATAGTCGGCGCGATCGAGGCGCGGCAGGGAGATGATCCCTCGCCGCGCTTTTTGCGTTTTGGTTTGGACGCACTTTGCTGATGCAGCTGGGAGCCCACACGCATCATCCCGGACGGCCGCAGGCCGAGCCGGCATCGTCCGGGAGGTTCACTCGGGACACGATCCCGGCTCTCCGGCTTCGCCTCCGGCCGGGATGACGTCCATTTGAGGGACGCTCCCCCTCCGCCGTCACTGCCGGTTGGTCGGCACCGTATAGTCGCCGCCGCGGATGCGGGTGGCCAAGCGCTCGGCGAAGCCGGCCGCGGCTTCCTCGCCATAGGTGGCGACCAGAGAGCGCATGGCGGCGAACAGCGCCGCCTGGGCCAGGCAATCCTCGTCGAGACCGTCATAGACCGCTTCGTTCCAGGCCTCGTCCAGATAGCCGAGGGCGGCCTGACGCTCGTCCTCCACCCCCTGGTCGGACTCGCCTGTAAACAGCAGCGTTTCGGGAACGTTCGACACGGTACACCTCCGCGCGCCGGCCTCGACGCGCCGAATCGACCATAGCACGGCACTGTGCCGGCTCCGGCCATGTTTTGAGAGACGGTTAACACCCGGCCGACAATCGGCCGCAGGCTGCAGAAACCTGAAATCAGTTGCTGCCGTACCGGCTGGCGATGTCGCGGGAGAGGCGGGCGCCCTCGTCGAGATAGCGGCGGCCGGCAAGCTGCGCCGAGCCGGTGCAGGCATGATAGACCTGCGCATAGCTGGCATAGCCGCGGTTGAAGCTGGCGATCAGCCCGGCGCGGCGGCCGGCCGAAGGCTGTTCGGCATCGACCAGCGCCTCCATCTCCTCGCGCCAGCGCGCGCCCTCCCCCGCGCCGCACAACGGACGCAGATAATGCAGAGCGCCCAGCACCTCGGCGAGTTGCAGCATGTCGGTCTGGTAGGGCGGCGCCGCGCCCTCGGCGGTCTGCGCGCCGGCAGGCGCCGGCGCCGCGGCAATGAGAAGCAGCAGAAGCGGGAGGCGGAGCGCGCGCATGCGGTATGTCCTGCGCCGCCGGGCGCGGCGGGTCAAGGGCGCGAAGGGCCGGCGAGCACGGCGGCGGCCTCCACCGCGCCGGCGAGCCCCTCGGTCGCCGGTTCCGGCAGCGCGCCGGGCGCGAACCAGCCCACCGCCTCGGCCTCCGGGCCGACCATCGGCTCCCCGGCCCGCCACAGCGCCGCATGTGCCACCACCACGAAATGCGCGGTCAGCACGCCCGCCGCATCGCGGCGCAGAATGTCGAGCGCGGTGGCGACGCCGATCATGTCGGCCTCCACCCCCACCTCCTCCATCAGCTCGCGCGCGGCCGCCTGCGCCAGCGTCTCGCCGGGCTCCACCCGGCCGCCGGGCAGGCTCCAAAACCCGCGCCCCGGAGCGGCGGCGCGGCGCGCCAGCAGCACGCGGCCATCGCGAAACACCGCGACACTGGCGGCAAGGACCGGGCGGACGGGCGGGTTCGGCACCAGCGGCTCTCCTGGGATGCGGATCGGGATACGGACCGCTCGCAGCATAGACCAGCCGGCCGGCTTTGTGCCGCAATCGCGCGGGAAGCTGGCGCCCATTGCCGGAGGATGCGCGGATGAATCGGACCACGAGGCTGTCGGGGTGGCTCGTCGCGGCGCTGATGCTGCCGGCGGCGGCCCTCGCCGATTCCAAACCCGCACCGCGCCCGCCGATCGACGCCGCCGCCGACCCGTTGTGCCGCTCCATGGGGCCGGGTTTCCGCCGCATCGAGGGCACGCAAAGCTGCGTGAAGATCAGCGGTGCGATGCAGGTGGACTCCTACGCCGGCCGTGCCGCGCCGGTGGATGCTCTGGCCCCGGCGCTGCGCGCGCGCTGACGCTCAGCGCCCGAACGTCTCGAAATAGCGCTCGAAAATGCCGCGATAAATGCCGGCCAGCGCGCGCAGCTCGTCGATGGGGGTCGATTCGTCCACCGCATGCATGCCGGCGCCGACCGCGCCGAACTCGATGACCGGGCAATAATCCTTGATGAAGCGCGCGTCCGAGGTGCCGCCGGTGGTGGAAAGCTCCGGCGCGAGGCCGGTGCGGGCCGCGATCTCCGCCGCCACCAGTTCGACGAACGGACCCGGCGCCGTGAGGAAGCTGTCGCTGGCACGCGGCACGATGTCGAGCGTAAACCGCACCTCGTTGCCGGCCGCCGCCCGCAGGCGCCGGTCGAGCTCGGCGGCGAGCGTGTCCGGCATCCACAGATCGTTGAAGCGCACATTGAACAGCGCCGTCGCCTGCGCCGGAATCACATTATAGGCGGGATTGCCGACATCCACCGACACCACCTCCAGGTTCGAAGCCTGGAAATGCGCCGTGCCGGCGTCGAGCGGCAGCTCCATCAGCGCGGCGAGCAGCTTCACCATGCCGCGCACCGGATTGTCCGCCAGATGCGGATAGCCGACATGGCCCTGCCTGCCGTGCACGGTCAATCGGCCGGAAAGGCTGCCGCGGCGGCCGATCTTCACCATATCGCCCAGCGCCGCACGGCTGGAGGGCTCGCCCAGCACGCAGTGGTCGAGCCGCTCGTCGCGGTCGGCGAGCCAGCGCAGCAGCTTTTCCGTGCCGTTGATGGCCGGGCCTTCCTCGTCGGCGGTGACGAGGAACGAGATCGAGCCCGGCAGCGCCGCGCCGCGCTCGGCGGTGAGCGCCAGCGCCGCGGCGATGCCGGCGGCGAGCCCGCCCTTCATGTCCACCGAACCGCGCCCATGCAACCGGCCGTCCGCCAGCACGCCCGCGAACGGCGGATGGGTCCACAGCGTCGCATCGCCCGGCGGCACCACATCCACATGGCCGGCAAAGCCGAGATTGGGCCGGCGGGTGCCGAAGCGGGCATAGAGGTTCTCGACGTCCGGCGTGTCCGGCGCGCTCAGGCGCGCCCGGTGCACGGAAAACCCGGCGCCGCCGAGAAGCTCGGCGAGATAGTCGAGCGTGCCACCGGCGTCCGGCGTCACCGAGGGGCAGCGCACCAGCGTGCGGGCGATCGCGACGGCATCGTGCGGCTCGGGGGCGGGCGCGGTCATTGGCGTTCCTCCCGAACAGCCTCTAGTCGCGAAGCAGATCGTTGATCGATGTCTTGGCGCGGGTCTGCGCATCCACCCGCTTGACGATCACGGCGCAGGACAGCGAAGGGCCGGGCCGCCCGTCCGCAAAAGGTTTTCCGGGCAGCGCGCCGGGCACCACCACGCTATAGGCCGGCACTTCGCCGACGAAGACCTCGCCGGTGTCGCGGTCGACGATCTTGGTGGTGGCGCTGAGGAAGACGCCCATGGAGAGCACCGCCCCGCGCCGCACGACGACGCCCTCCACCACTTCGGAGCGGGCGCCGATGAAGCAGTCGTCTTCGATGATCACCGGCCCGGCCTGCAGCGGCTCCAGCACGCCGCCGATGCCGACACCGCCGGACAGATGCACGTTCTTGCCGATCTGCGCGCAGCTTCCCACCGTCGCCCAGGTGTCGACCATGGTGCCGGCACCGACATGGGCGCCGAGATTGACGAAGGAGGGCATGAGGATGACGGTCGGCGCGATATAGGCCGAGCGGCGCACGATGCAGTTCGGCACGGCGCGGAAGCCGGCCGCGCGGAACTCCGCCTCGCCCCAGCCCTCGAACTTGGAAGGCACCTTGTCCCACCAGCTCGCGCCGCCCGGCCCGCCGGAAATCGGCACCATGTCGTTGAGCCGGAACGACAGCAGCACCGCCTTCTTCAGCCACTGATTGACCTGCCAGACCCCCGATTCGGTCGGCTCGGCGACGCGCACCTGGCCGCTGTCCAGCAGGCCGAGCGCCGTTGTTACGGCCTCGCGCACCGGGCCCTGCGTCTCGAAGCCGATGGCCGCCCTGTTCTCGAAAGCATCTTCGATGATGCGCTGAAGTTCGCCGGTCGGCATGTCGCTCGCTCTCCCACCTTCTGGCCGCGACTTGTCCCGGCGCGCTGCGGAGATGTCAACGGCGCAGGCGCGCCAGAAAGTCCGGAAGATCGTCGGTCACATGGTCGATATGGACGCCGTCCTGGCCCTCATTCTCCCAGTTCTCCCGCACGCCGTGCGCGGCGCCGGCCCCGGCGGGCGGCACCACCAGCACGGTGCGCATGCCGAGCTGCGCCGGCACTTCGAGATTGCGCGCCAGATCCTCGAACATCGCCGCCCGGCGCGGCTCCACCCCGTGCGCGGCCAGGAAGCGCTGATAGGCTTCGGCGTGCGGCTTGGGGTGGAACTCGGCGGCGATGATGTCGTGGACGTCGGCAATGTGTTCGGCGACGCCCAGCTTGGCCAGGATCGCCTCGGCATGGCCGCGCGAGCCGTTGGTGTAGACGAGCTTGCGGCCGGGCAGTCCGGCCAGCGCCGCGCCCAGGGCGGGCGCCGGGTCGAGCCCGCTGAGGTCGATGGCGTGGGCATGGGCGAGGAAGGCGGCGGGGTCCATGCCGTGTTCCAGCATCAGCCCGCGCAGCGAGGTGCCGTAGCGCCGGTAATAGTCCTTTTGAACCGCGAACGCCTCCTCCAGCGGCAGGCCGAGGAAGCGGGCGATGTAGTCGCGCATCCGCACGTCGATCTGCCGCCACAGATCCAGACCGGGCGGATAGAGCGTGTTGTCGAGGTCGAACACCCAAGTGTCGACGTGGGAGAAGTCCTCGACGTGCGCGAAGGATTCGCTGAGACGGGCCATGGCTCTAGCGCCGGATCAGCGTGCCGGCGCCGTGGTCGGTGAGCAGTTCCAATAGCACCGCGTGCGGCACCTTGCCGTCGAGGATGACGACACCCTCGACGCCGCGCTCCAGCGCATAGATGCAGGTCTCCACCTTGGGGATCATGCCGCCGGAAATGGTGCCGTCGGCAATCAAGCCGCGGGCTTCCGCGATGGTCAGCTCCTTGATGAGCCGCTTGTCGCGGTCGAGCACGCCCGGCACGTCGGTCAGCAGCAGCAGCCGCTTGGCGCCGAGCGCGCCGGCGATGGCACCGGCGAAGGTGTCGGCATTGACGTTGAAGGTGCCGCCGCCCTCGCCGGCGGCGATCGGCGCCAGCACCGGAATGAGTTCGCGCCCCAGGATCTGGTCCAGCACCATGGTGTCGATCTGCGACGGCTCGCCGACATAGCCGAGATCGATCTCGTGCTCGATGTTCGAATCGGGGTCGACCACGCTGCGCGTCACCTTGGAGGCGACCACCATATTGCCGTCGCGGCCGGACAGGCCCAGCGCCTTGCCGCCGGCCTCGTTGATGAAGCCGACGATCTGCTTGTTGATCGAGCCGGCCAGCACCATTTCGACGATCTCGATGGTCGGCTTGTCGGTGATGCGCAGCCCCGCGGCGAATTCGGACTTGATGCCGAGCTTGGCCAGCATGGCGCCGATCTGCGGGCCGCCGCCATGGACCACCACCGGGTTCACGCCGGCCTGCTCCAACAGCACGATATCCTGCGCGAAGTCGCGCGCCACCTGCTCGTTGCCCATGGCGTGGCCGCCATATTTCACCACGATGATGGCGTCGTCATAATGCTGCATGTGGGGCAGGGCCTGCACCAGTACGCGGGCCTGGGCATGCACATCGGTGATGTCGGCGGTGGCGGCGGCGCTCATGCAGGTGCGTCCTTCGTCGCGGCGGGCGCCGTCCTTCTAGTCCGTTCCGGCGGCGGCCTCAATGACCGTGCGTACCGGAGGTGATCCATGGCATAAGCCGCCGCATGGATTCTCCAGCCAAAACCCCGCCATCGGCCCCGCCGCGGGCGGTCTTCACCGAAGGCTCGACGCTGCGCCATGTCGCGGTGATGGCGGGAACCGGCTCGGTCGGGCTGGTTGCCGTGTTCATGGTCGACCTCCTGAACATCTTCTACATCGCCCTGCTCGGCGAGCAGGAGCTGGCCGCCGCCATCGGCTATGCCGGCACGCTGCTGTTCTTCACCACATCGGCCGCCATCGGCGTGATGATCGCCGGCTCGGCGCTGGTGTCGCGGGCCATCGGGTCCGGGGACCGGCCCGGCGCGCGGCGGCTGGCGACCTCGACCTTCCTCTACATGCTGGTCGCCACCGGCGTGCTGTCCTTCGCCGTGCTGCCGGTGCTGGAGCCCCTGCTCGGCCTGCTCGGCGCGCAGGGGCGCACGCTCGCCATCGCCCGCGACTTCCTCATGGTCGTGCTGCCCTCCACACCGCTGCTGGGGCTCGCCATGGCGGCCTCCGGCACGCTGCGCGCCGTGGGGGATGCGCGGCGCGCCATGTGGGTCACGCTCGGCGGCGGGCTGGTGACCGCCGTGCTCGACCCGCTGTTCATCCTGTGGTTCGGCCTCGGTGTCGATGGCGCGGCGATCGTCTCGGTGGTGTCCCGGCTGGTCATGGCGGCCTATGGGCTCTATGCGGTGATCCGCGTACACCGGCTCGCCGAGGCACCACGCCTGCCAGACTTCATCGGCGACCTGCGGCCGCTGTCCGGCATTGCCGTGCCGGCGGTGCTCACCAATGTCGCCACCCCGGTTGCCAATGCCTACATCACCTTCGCGCTGGCCGCCTATTCGGATTCGGCAGTGGCGGCCTGGGCGGTGATCGGCCGGCTGATCCCGGTGGCATTCGGCCCGCTGTTCGCGCTCACCGGCGCCATTGGCCCGATCATCGGCCAGAATCTCGGCGCCCGGCGGATTGAGCGGGTGCGTGGCACCATCGTGGACAGCGTGCGGCTGACCTTCGGCTATGTCGGCCTGATGTGGCTGCTGCTGGCATTGGCGCGGCACGCCATTGCGCAGTCCTTCGGCCTTTCGGCGGAAGGGGCGGCGCTGGTGGACTTCTTCTGCCTGTTCGCCGCCGGCGGCTTCATCTTCATCGGCGCGCTGTTCGTCGCCAACGCCGCCTTCAACAATCTCGGCGCGCCGCTTTTGTCCACCGTGTTCAACTGGGGCCGGGCGACGCTCGGCACCGTGCCGTTCGTGTGGGCCGGCGGCCGGCTGTTCGGCGCGGAAGGCGTGCTGGCCGGCCAGGCCCTGGGCTCCGTCGCCTTCGGCGTGCTGGCGCTGGTCTTCGCCTTCCGGCTGGTCGGGCGCCTCAACGCCGATACGCCGCCGCCGCCCGCGCCGCCGGGCAATGCCGAGCGCCCGCCCTTCGCGCGGCCCGAGGACGCCGCCGCCATCGCGCCGTGACGCCCGCGCGCGCATGGCTTAAGCTCTGCGGCCATGGACGAATCTGATTTTCTCCTCGCCCCGGACGGCCGCCAGTCGCCGATGGCGCGGGCGATCCAGCGCGGCACGCTGCGGCATTTGCTGGCCCGCGGCCTAGTCGGCCTTACCGAGCTGCCGCTAGCCTCCGGCCGGCGGGCGGACATCGCCGCGCTGGGGCCGCGGGGCGAGGTCTGGATCGTCGAGATCAAATCCTCGGTCATCGATTTCCGCACCGACCGCAAATGGCCGGACTACCGGCTCTATTGCGACCGGCTGTTCTTCGCCGTGCCGCTGGACTTCCCGCTGGAGCTGCTGCCGCAGGACGCCGGGGCGCTGGTGGCCGATGCCTTCGGCGCGGCGCCCGCATGGGAAGCCCCGCTGCATCCGCTGGCCGGATCGCGCCGCCGCGCCATGACGCTGCGGCTGGCCCGTGCCGCCGCCGGCCGGCTTATGGGGGTTTCCGACCCCGAAAGCCTGCGCGGCCTCGATCTCTGACGGGGAAAAGCCGGCGCCGGGCTTGATCGGCAGGCCCGGTCTCTGCCAGCGTCGTTTCATGGATGCAGAACCGGACCCGTCGCGCGACGTCGAGCGCGTCTCGCCGATGATGGCGCAATATATCGAGATCAAGACCGCCAATCCGGACAGCCTGCTGTTCTACCGGATGGGGGATTTCTACGAGCTGTTCTTCGACGATGCGCAGGCCGCCGCCCGCACGCTGGGCATCGCGCTCACCAAGCGCGGCAAGCATCTGGGCGACGACATCCCGATGTGCGGCGTGCCGGTGCAGCGCTCCGAGGAATATCTGCACAAGCTCATCGCCGCCGGCCACCGGGTCGCGGTGTGCGACCAGCTGGAAGACCCGGCCGAAGCCAAGAAGCGCGGCGCCCGCAGCGTGGTGCGGCGCGACGTCACCCGCCTCGTTACCCCCGGCACGCTGACCGAGGATGCGCTGCTCGACGCCCGGCGCGAGAATGTGCTGGCGGCGCTGGCGCGCAATCGCGGCGGCGAGGCGGAGGGGCACGTCTATGCGCTGGCGCTCGCCGACATCTCCACCGGCAGCTTCCGCGTGGTGGAGACCACGTTCGCCCGGCTCGCCGCCGACCTCGCCCGCTTCGATCCGGCCGAGCTGCTGGTGTCCGATGCGGTGTACGATGAGAGCGAATTACGTCCAGTGTGGCGCGATTTGCCGGCGGTGACGCCGCTGCCGAAGGAGGCGTTCGATGGCGCCGGTGCCGAGCGGCGGCTATCCGCATTTTTCGGCGTCGCCACGCTCGATGCCTTCGGCGCTTTCAGCCGCACTGAACTCACCGCCGCCGCGGCGCTGGTCTCCTATGTCGAGCGCACCCAGCTCGGCCGGCGCCCGCCGCTGGCCCCGCCGGTGCGCGAGGCCGGGCGGGAGGTGATGGTGATCGACCCCGCCACCCGCGCCAATCTCGAACTGCTGCGCACCACCACCGGGGAGCGCACCGGCAGCCTGATCGCCGCCATCGACCGCACCGTCACCGCCGCCGGGGCGCGGCTGCTGGCCCGCCGCCTTGCCGAGCCGCTGACAGATCCGGAGGCGATCGGCCACCGGCTCGATGCGGTGGAGCACCTGGCCGAGCGCGGCGAACTGCGTGCCCGGCTGCACCAGCGGCTCGCCGGCGCGCCGGACCTTGCGCGCGCGCTGTCGCGCCTCGCTCTGGGGCGCGGCGGGCCGCGCGACCTCGCCGCGCTCGCCATGGGGCTGCGCGAGGGCGCGCAGATGGCCGCACTGATCGACGCCGCCGCGCCGCCGAGCGAACTCGCAACGGCTGCCCTGGCGCTGCGCGCGGTCGACCCCGCGCTGGCCGCCCGGCTCGGTGCGGCGCTGGCCGACGAACTGCCGGTCTATCGGCGCGACGGCGGCTTCATCCGCGCCGGCTTCGACGACGAACTCGACGCCACGCGGGCGCTGCGCGACGAGAGCCGGCAGGTGGTGGCGGCGCTGGAGCGGCGCTATGCCGAGGAGACCGGCATCCGCACGCTGAAGATCCGGCACAATGCGGTGCTCGGCTACTTCATTGAGGTCGGCGCCCAGCACGCCGAGCGGCTGCTGCGCGAGCCGCCCTTCGCCGCCACCTTCGTGCACCGCCAGACCATGGCCGGTGCGGTGCGCTTCACCAGCATCGAGCTCGGCGAGCTTCAGACGCGCATCGCCACCGCCGGCGAGCGGGCGCTGGCGCTGGAACAGGCGATGTTCGATGCGCTGGTGGAGCGGGCGCTTGCCGAGACCGACGCCATCCGCAGCTGCGCCGGGGCGCTGGCGCTGGTGGATGTGGCGGCGGGCCTCGCCCGGCTGGCGATCGAGGAGGGCCATGTGCGCCCGCAGGTCGATGGCGGGCTGGATTTCGTGGTGGAAGCCGGCCGCCACCCGGTGGTGGAGCAGGCGCTGCGCCAGAACGCCGCGTCTTCGGGCGGGACGTTCGTGGCGAACGATTGCGATCTGTCGCCGCCGGAAGCGGCCAAGGCCGGCCGCATCGTGCTGGTGACCGGCCCAAACATGGCGGGCAAGTCGACCTTTCTGCGGCAGAATGCGCTGATCGCCATCCTGGCCCAATGCGGCGCGTTCGTGCCGGCGCGGCGGGTGCGGCTCGGCGTGGTCGACCGGCTGTTCTCGCGGGTCGGCGCCGCCGACGATCTGGCGCGCGGGCGCTCCACCTTCATGGTGGAGATGGTGGAAACCGCGGCGATCCTCAACCAGGCGACCCGCCGCTCGCTGGTGATTCTCGACGAGATCGGCCGCGGCACCGCGACCTTCGACGGGCTCTCCATCGCCTGGGCCAGCCTCGAACACCTGCACGAGAGCAATGCCTGCCGCGGCCTGTTCGCCACCCATTTCCATGAGCTCACCGCGCTGTCGCAGCGCCTGGCCCGGCTCGTCAACGCCACGGTGCGGGTGAAGGAGTGGGAGGGCGAGGTGGTGTTCCTGCACGAAGTGGTGCCGGGCGCCGCGGACCGCTCCTACGGCATCCAGGTCGCCAAGCTCGCCGGCCTGCCGCTCGCCGTGGTGGAGCGGGCGCGCGCCGTGCTGGCCGAACTCGAATCCGCCGACCGCGCCGCGCCGACCCGCCGCATCCTCGACGATCTGCCGCTGTTCGCCGCCGCCGCGCGGCCGGTGGCACCGGCCAAGCCCGACCCGGTTGCCGCGGCTGTGGCGAGCACGCTTGAAGGCATCGACCCGGACGAGATGACCCCGCGCGAGGCGCTGGAGGCGCTCTACCGGCTGAAGTCGGCGGCGCGGGGGCGGTAGGCTTTTAGAGACTGTTTTTAAAGTGGAATACCGTTAGGGAATGACCGCTGTGCGTGCTTCGAGGCCGGCCTGCGGCCGGCAACGGCGCTGGTCCGGGATGTGGTGGCCAGCTACCCCGCCTCAGAGCTTGAGCCCATTCTCCTGCGCGAAGGCGCGCAAATCGCGCTCCGGGCGGGCGCCCATGTGGCCGATGATTTCCGCCGCCGCCAGCGCGCCGAGGCGCAGGCTGTCCTCCGGCGCCAGGCCGCGTGCGTGGCCGTAGAGATAGCCGGCGGCGAACAGGTCGCCCGCCCCGGTGGTGTCCACCACCCGCTCCACCGCGAAGGCCGGCACCGCGGCGGTGGCGGCGCCGGCCACCGAGAGCGCACCCTGCTCGCTGCGGGTGACCACAGCGCGGGCGACATCGGCGCGCACCTGGGCGAGAGCCGCGTCGAAATCGGCGGTCTCGTACAGCGCCTTCAGCTCGCTCTCATTGGCGAACAACAGGTCCACCGTGCCGGCGCGCATCAGGCCGAGGAATTCGGCGCGGTAGCGGTCGACGCAGAAGGCGTCCGACAGCGTCAGCGCCACGCTGCGCCCGGCGCGGTGGGCGATCTGCGCCGCCTTGAGGAAGGCCGCCTTAGCCGCCGGCGGGTCCCACAGATAGCCTTCGAGATAGACGATTGCGGCGCCCGCCACGTCCGCTTCCGAAACATCGTCCGGGCCGAGATCCTGCGCCGCGCCGAGGAAGGTGTTCATGGTGCGCTCGCCGTCCGGCGTCACCAGAATGAGGCAGCGCCCGGTGGCGGGGCCGCTGGCGGCGGCGGGCGTGGCGAAGCGCACGCCGGCGGCCGAGATGTCGTGGCCGAAAATGCTGCCGAGCGTGTCGTCGCGCACCTTGCCGACGAACGCCGCCCGCCCGCCCAGCGTGGCAAGACCGACCATGGTGTTGGCCGCCGAGCCGCCGGAGATTTCGACGCCCGGCCCCATCGCCGCATAGACCGCCTGCGCCCTCGCCTCGTCGATCAGCGTCATGCCGCCCTTGCGCATGCCATGGGCGACCAGCATGTCGTCTTCGGTGCGGGCGAGAACGTCGACAATCGCATTGCCGAAGCCGATGACGTCGAAAGCGGGCTGGGTCACGGGGCGCTGTCCGGTGGCGGGGAATGACGCCGCGTAGCAGAGGCGCACTTTTGGTGCAATGCGGCGGGATCGACGGGCGCGCGGCATCGGCCTATTGAGGGCAGTACCCGCCTCCGCCACCGGTCGAACATCGTGCTCCGTCGCGCCTCCACCGTCGCCGCGCTGACCCTCGCCTCGCGGCTGCTCGGTTTCGCCCGCGACGCCGCCGCCGCGGCGCTGTTCGGCGCCGGCGCGGTCGGCGACGCCGCGGTGGCGGGCCTTGCCGTGCCGCAACTGGCGCGGCGGCTCTTGAGCGAGGGCGCGCTTAACGGCGCCATCGTGCCGGCGCTCGCGGAGGTCGCGCGCACCGAGGGGGACGACGCCGCGCGACGGCGCGCCGGGGCGGTGCTGGCCGCCTTGGTGCTGGCGTCCGGCGCGCTGGCGCTGGCGATGTTCGCGGCGATGCCGGCGGTAATCGCCCTGCTGGCGCCGGGCTTCGACCTGGACGGGCCGCGCGCCGAAGCGGCGAGCCTGGTGGGCCGCATCGCCATGGTCTGCCTGCCGCTGATGGCGGCGGCCGGCGCGCTCTCCGCCTTCGCCAATGCCGGCGGGCGGGTAGGGCTGCCGGCCGTGGCGCCGGTGGCCGGCAATGTCGCGGTGCTGGCGGTGCTCGGCCTGTGCTTCCTGTTTCCCGGTGCCGGGCTTGCCCTGCTGGCGCTGGCGAGCGTCGCCGGCGCGGTGGCGCAGCTCGCCATCATGCTCGCGGCGCTGCGCGGCACCCGCTTCGCTCCCGTCCGCGCCGGCGGCAGGGTGCGGATCCGGGCGCTGGTCGAGGTGTGGCCGATGCTGGCGACGGCCGGCCCCTCGCTGCTCAGCGCCGCGCTGCCGCAGCTGCGTTTTCTCATCGCCGGGGCAGCGGCCTCCGGCGTGCTCGGCGGTGTCGCCGCGCTGTTCTATGCCGGCCGGCTGATCGAGCTGCCGCTGGGCCTGGTCGGCGCCTCGGCCGGGGCGGTGCTGCTGCCGGCCCTGTCCGCCGCCGGCCGCGAGGCCCGCGCGCTAGCCTCCGCCCGCGGCATCGAGGCGGCGCTGGCGCTCACCGTTCCGGCGGCGCTCGGCCTTGCCGTGCTGGCCGAACCCATCGTCACCGTGCTGTTCCGCCACGGCGCCTTCGATGCGCAGGCCGCGGAAGCGACCGCGGGCGTGCTCGGCCTGCTGGCGGTGGCGCTGCCGGCGCAGGCGGCGGAAAAGATCCTGGCCGCCATCGCCTTCGCCCACGGCTTCGGCCGCTTCGCCGCTGTGGTGGGGCTGGCCGCGCTGGCGGTGGGGGCCGCGGTCGGCTTCGGCCTTGCCGGTCCGCTCGGCCTTGCCGGGCCGGTGCTGGGGCTGGTGGTCTCCAGCTTTGCCGGGGTCACCGCGCTGGCGGTCGGGCTCGGCCGGCGCGGCCTCCTTCGGCTCGACGCGCCGGCGTGGCACCGCCTGCCGCGGCTGGGCGTCGCCGCTGCCGCCATGGCGCTCGGCACCGCGCTGGCCGCCCGCGCTCTGGAGGCGCCGCTGGCCGCCGGCGGCTTCGCCGGCTTTTTCGCCCTCGGTGCGGCGGTGGCGGCTGGGCTGGCGCTTTATGTCGGCATTGCGGTGGCGCTGGGCGGGCTGAACGTCGAGGCGCTCAAGGCCGGGCTGCGCGGCTGAAGGCCGCTTGCGGCCGCTGGCGGTGCATGCCATAGGCGGCCCTGAGATCGAGGATCTGAACCATGGCATTCCCGCAGCTCGTCTTCTCCGGCGTGCAGCCGACCGGCAATCTGCATCTCGGCAATTATCTCGGCGCCATCAAGCGCTTCGTCGAGCTGCAGGAGAGCTATGAGTGCATCTATTGCGTGGTCGACCTGCACGCCATCACGGTGTGGCAGGACCCGGCCGAGCTGAAGCGCTCGATCCGCGAGGTCACTGCGGCCTTTATCGCCTGCGGCATCGATCCGGCGCGCCACATCGTGTTCAACCAGAGCCAGGTGGCCGAGCACGCGGAACTCGCCTGGGTGTTCAACTGCGTCGCCCGCCTCGGCTGGCTGAACCGCATGACCCAGTTCAAGGAAAAGGCCGGCAAGGACCGCGAGAACGCCTCGGTGGGCCTCTACGCCTATCCCAACCTGATGGCCGCCGACATTCTGGTCTACCGCGCCACCCATGTGCCGGTGGGCGAGGACCAGAAGCAGCATCTGGAGCTGACCCGCGACATCGCCCAGAAATTCAACAATGATTTCAGCGCTCGCATTGCGGCGCAGGGCTTCGAGGACGGCTTCTTCCCGCTCACCGAGCCGCTGATCGGCGGGCCGGCGGCCCGCGTCATGAGCCTGCGCGACGGCACCAAGAAGATGTCGAAGTCCGACCCCTCGGACCTCTCGCGCATCAATCTCACCGACGATGCCGACGCCATCGCCTCCAAGGTGCGCAAGGCCAAGACCGACCCGGCGCCGCTGCCCTCCGAGCCCGAAGGGCTGGCCGGCCGGCCGGAGGCGGACAACCTCGTTGGCATCTATGCCGCGCTCGCCGGCACGGCCAAGCCGGCGGTGCTGGCCGAATTCGGCGGCGGCCAGTTCTCCACCTTCAAGGCGGCGCTGGTCGATCTCGCCGTGGCGCGGCTGGGGCCGATCGGCGGCGAGATGAAGCGGCTGGTCGACGACGAGGCGCACATCG
This sequence comes from Xanthobacteraceae bacterium, assembly GCA_041287585.1. Classification (GTDB taxonomy): domain Bacteria; phylum Pseudomonadota; class Alphaproteobacteria; order Rhizobiales; family Xanthobacteraceae; genus Ancylobacter. The sequence continues at coordinate 1,930 of JBGGNI010000057.1, read as the reverse complement.
ACGCCGTGCTGGCGGACGGCGCCGCCCGCGCCCGCATGCGCGCGGCGCAGACCATGCGCGATGTGAAGGACATTGTCGGCCTGGTCCGGGCGTGACGGCTTGACCGCGCTGGAGGCGGCGGCGGAGATAGGCCTCCGATAGGAGATGCCATGCCGCGCCGGCGCCAGAGCCTTGAGCCCGGCCACCGCCGCAAATTCCTGGTGGTGGTCGACCAGAGCGCGGAATGCGACCGCGCCGTCTATTTCGCCGCCCGCCGCGCCGCGCGCACCGAAGGCGGGCTGGTGCTGCTCGGCGTGATCGATCTCGAAGACGCCGGCAGCCAATGGCTGGGCGTTGCCGAACTGATGCGGGCGGAGGCGGCCGACGCGGCGCAGGCGCGGCTGGACCATTACACAGCCCGCGCCCGCTCCGTCGCCGGGGTGGAGGCGGAAGGCGTGCTGCGCGCCGGCGGGCTCGCCGGCGAGGTTGCCGGGCTGATCGAGCACGATCCCGACATCGCCGTGCTGGTGCTCGCCAACGGTGCCGGGGACGAGGGACCCGGCCCGCTGCTGGCGGCGCTGGCCGGCGGCCTGTGGCTGCGCCTGCCGGTGCCGATCACCATCGTGCCCGGCACGCTGTCCGACGCCGAGCTTGAGGCCTTGTCGTAAACGCTTCCGTTCCGCCGCCGCCGACCTTATGTAAGGTGCGTTATCCCCATGCCTCCGGGACCTTGAATCCCGGCCGGACGGAGCGCGCCATGTTCATCCAGACCGAAACCACGCCGAACCCCGCCACGCTGAAGTTCCTGCCCGGCCGCACCGTCCTGGCGCAGGGAACGCTGGAGGCCCTCAACCCGCAGGAGGCCGAGCGCTCGCCGCTGGCCGCCCGCCTGTTCGCCGTGCCCGGCGTCACCGGCGTGTTCTTCGGCAACGACTTCGTCACCGTCACCAAGGAAGCCGGCGATTGGGCGCATCTCAAGCCCGCCATTCTCGGCGCCATCATGGAGCACTTCGTCTCCGGCCAGCCGCTGCTGGCAGACGATGATGCGCCGGAGGAGGACGACGCCTTCTTCGAGAGCAAGGATGCCGGCGTCGTCGACACCATCCGCGAATTGATCGACACCCGGGTGCGCCCGGCGGTGGCCAATGACGGCGGCGACATCACCTTCCGCGGCTACAAGGACGGCGTGGTGTTCCTGGCCATGAAGGGCTCCTGCTCGGGCTGCCCGTCCTCCACTGCGACTTTGAAGAACGGCATCGAGAATCTGCTGCGCCATTTTGTGCCCGACGTGGTCGAAGTGCGGCCGGTCTGACGTTACCTGCGGGCTTTCCTTGCCTGCCCGCCGGTTCGTAAGATGGCGGGCGGAAGGGGCTGTTCTTTATGCTGATACTCGCGATCGACACCGCGCTGGAGGCCTGCTCGGCGGCGCTCTACGACGCCGACGCGGAAGCCGCGGTGGCGGTGCGCAGCCTGCCGATGGCGCGCGGCCATGCCGAGGCGCTGGTGCCGATGATCGGTGCCCTGATGCAGCAGGCCGACCGGCGCTTCAGCGATATCGGCACCTTCGCGGTCACCGTGGGGCCCGGCAGCTTCACCGGCCTGCGGGTCGGGCTTTCCGCCGCGCGCGGCTTCGGCCTCGCCTGCGGCCGGCCGGTGGTGGGGCTGTCCACGCTCGCGGTGCTGGCGGCGCCCTTGCTGGCGCAGGACGATGCGGTGCCGGTGGTGGCCGCGCTCGATGCCCGCCACGGCAATCTCTATCTGCAGATGTTCGGTGCCGGCGGGCGCTCGCTGGTGGGGGCGCGGGCCGCCACCGTGCAGGAGGCGGCGCGGGCGGTGGCCATCGGGCCGGTGCGGCTGGTGGGCTCCGGCGCGCCGCTGCTCGCCGCGCACTGGCCGGCCGGGCAGGCCCCGCCGCTGGAGGTGGGGGAGGCGATCGCGCCGGACCCGGTGT
>JBGGNI010000056.1:0-14875 GCA_041287585.1 Xanthobacteraceae bacterium | reverse complement strand
GTCCGCGTCGGCCTCGACAATCCGCCCGCGGCAATGCGGCTCGGCTCCACGGTGAACGGCCAGGTGCAGCTCGACAGCGAGGCGACCATCGAAATCCCGGCATCCGCGCTCACCGCGCTGAACGGCCAGCCGGCGGTGTGGGTGGTGGATCCCGCCGCCCAGACGGTGGCGCTGCGCAGCATCGAGGTGCTGCGCTTCAGCCCGGCCAGCGTCGCGGTGGCAAGCGGACTTGATCCGGGCGAGGTGGTGGTGACCGCGGGCGTGCAGGCGCTGCACCCGGGCCAAAAGGTCCGCCTGCTCGGATCGGGTGCGTGATGCGCTTCAACCTGTCGGAATGGGCGATCAAGGAACGTTCGCTCATCATCTATCTGATGATCATCGCCATCGCGGCGGGGGCGTTCTCCTTCATGCGGCTCGGCCGCAGCGAGGACCCGTCCTTCATCATCAAGACCATGGTGGTGCAGGCGGCATGGCCCGGCGCCGGCGTCGAGGACACCCTCACGCAGGTCACCGAGCGGCTCGAGCGCACGCTGCAGGAGACGCCGAAGCTCGACTTCCTGCGCAGCTACACCCGCGCCGGCATCACCACCATCTTCGTCAACCTGCAGGGCGCCACCACTGCCGCCGAGGTGCCGGACATCTGGTACCACGTCCGCAAGAGCATCGGCGACATGCGCCACACGCTCCCCGCCGGCGTGGTCGGGCCCGGCTTCAATGACGAGTTCGGCGACACCTTCGGCCTGATCTACGGCTTCACCGCCGACGGCTTCACCCATCGCCAGTTGCGCGACTATGTCGAGGCCGCCCGCTCCAAGCTGCTGCACGTGCCGGATGTCTCGAAGATCGAGATACTGGGTGCGCAGGACGAGCGCATCTTCGTCGAATTCTCGATGCAGGACCTCGCCAATCTCGGCATCGACCGCTCGGCGCTGATCGCCGCCCTGCAGACCCAGAACGTGGTCCAGCCGGCCGGCACAATCCAGACCGGCGACGAGAAGCTGGCGCTCCAGGTGTCCGGCTCCTTCGCCTCCGAAGACGACATACGCAACATCAATTTCGTCGTCGGCGGACGCATGCTCCGCCTCGCCGACATCGCCACCGTGCGCCGCGGCTTCGCCGATCCGCCGCAGCCGATGTTCCGCGTCAACGGCGAACCGGCCATCGGCCTCGCCATCGCCATGCGCGACGGCGGCGATATCCTGGCGCTGGGCCGCAATGTCGACCGGACCATGGCCGCCATCCGGGCGGAGCTGCCGCTCGGCATCGAGCCGCATCTGGTCGCCGACCAGGCCGTGACGGTGCGCAGCGCGATTTCCGAATTCATGGAATCGCTGTGGCAGGCCATTCTCATCATCCTGGTGGTCAGCTTCATCGCGCTGGGCATCCGGCCCGGCCTCATCGTCGCGCTGTCGATACCGCTCACGCTCGCCATCGTGTTCGCAGTGATGCAGCTCGCCGGCATCGACATGCAGCGCATCTCGCTGGGCGCGCTGATCATCGCTTTGGCGCTGATGGTCGACGACGCCATGACGACGACGGACGCCACCATCAACCGCCTCGCCCTCGGCGAGAGCAAGGAACTGGCAGCGACTTTCGCCTACAAGACCTACGCCTTCGCCATGCTGGCCGGCACGCTGGTGACCATTGCCGGCTTCGTGCCGGTCGGCTTCGCTGCGAGTTCGGCGGGCGAATACACCTTCTCGCTGTTCGCCGTGGTGTCCATCGCCCTGATCGTGTCGTGGTTCGTCGCGGTGCTGTTCGCCCCGCTGCTCGGCCTCGCCATATTGAAGCCGCCGAAGGACACCGCGCCGAAGGGGCCGGGTGTGGTCGAGCGCAGCTATCGCCGGTTCCTGTCGCTGGCGCTGACCGCACGCTGGATCACCATCCCGGTGACGCTGGCGCTGTTCATACTCTCCATTCTCGCTTTGCCGCTGATCCCCTCGCAGTTCTTTCCCTCGTCCGACCGGCCGGAACTGCTGGTCGACCTGACCCTGCCGCAGAACGCCTCGATCTACGCCACCGAGAGCGCGGCGCAGCGACTGGATGCCGAACTGAAGGGCGACCCGGACGTCGCGCGCTGGAGCACCTATGTCGGCCGCGGCGCCATCCGCTTCTATCTGCCGCTCGACGTGCAACTGCCGAACGATTTCTATGCCCAGGCCGTGGTGGTCGCCAAGGACATCGATGCCCGTGAGCGGTTGCGCGAAAAGCTGGTGAAGCTGCTGGCGGAAGACTTCCCCAGCGTGGTCGCCCGTGTCTCCCCGCTCGAACTCGGCCCGCCGGTCGGCTGGCCGGTGCAGTACCGCGTCAGCGGACCCGACACCGCCGAGGTGCGGGACATCGCGCTGCGCCTGGCGCAGGTGATCGCGGCCGAACCGCTGATCACCGAGGTCGGCTATGAGTGGATGGAGCCCGCGCGCGAAATCCGCATCCGCGTCGACCAGGACCAGGCCCGTCTGCTCGGCCTGTCCTCTCAGGCGATTTCCGGCGTGCTCAACACCATGATCTCCGGCTCCGCGGTGACGCAGGTGCGCGACGACATCTATCTGGTCGACGTCGTGCTGCGCGCCACCGACGAGCAGCGGGTCTCGCTCGACACGCTGCGCACCGTGCAGGTGCCGGTGGCCGGCGGGCGCACCGTGCCGCTGAGCCAGTTCGCCACCTTCGAATACAGCCAGACCTATCCGCTGGTGTGGCGGCGCGACCGGGTGCCGACGCTGACGGTGCTGGCGGACATCCGGGAATCCGCACTGCCCGATACCGCCGTGAGTGCGCTGGAGCCCAAGATCGAGGCGTTCGCCAAGACCTTGCCGCCGGGCTACCACGTCGCGGTGGGCGGCTCGGTTGAGGAGAGTGCCAATTCGCTGGCCTCGGTGGTCGCCGTGGTGCCGCTGATGCTGTTCATCATGCTCACCGTGCTGATGGCGCAGCTGCGCAGCTTCAAGCTGCTGTTCCTGGTGCTCAGCGTCGGCCCGCTCGGACTGATCGGCGTGGTGATGGCGCTGCTGTTATCCAACCGCCCGCTCGGCTTCGTCGCCATTCTCGGCATCCTTGCGCTGCTGGGCATGATCATCAAGAACGCGGTCATTCTCATCGGCCAGATCGAGGCCGAGCGTGCCGAGGGCAAGCCGGTGCGCGAGGCGGTGATCGACGCTTCCGCCGCGCGCTTCCGGCCGATCATGCTGACCGCGGTCTCCACCGTGCTCGGCATGATCCCCATTGCGCCCACGGTGTTCTGGGGGCCCATGGCCTTCGCCATCATGGGCGGGCTGCTGGTGGCCACGCTGCTGACGCTGATCTTCCTGCCGGCGCTCTATGTCGCCGTTTCGGGACGCGAACCGGCGCAGCCTGCCTGAGCGGGCGCGCACGCGCGGCAGGCCGGCGTCCGCCTGCCGCGACCGAAACAGGACGTCATCAGGAGGAGAACAAAATGTTGAAGATCATTGCCGTTTCCACCCTGGCGCTCAGCCTGGCGGCCTGCACCACCACGGAACGCCGCGCCGGCACCGGTGCGGTGATCGGCGGCCTGGTCGGCGCCGGCATCGGCGCGGCGGCCGGCGGCGGCACCGGTGCGGCGGTCGGTGCGGCGGTGGGCGCTGGCACCGGCGCGGTTATCGGCGCGGCCACCACCCCGCGCGAGTGCTGGACGCGCGACCGCTACGGCAATGCCATCCGCGTGCGCTGCTGAGCGCAGAGCTCATTGCTAGGGCTCCGGCCGCGTGACACGCGGCCGGAAGCGCCTCAGGGCGTGCGGGGCGCGCCTATGCCCTCGCCGATCCGGTCCATCATGTAGGGATAGAACGGGTTGAAGGACATGCGCACCAGCGCGTCCAGATTGACGATCAGCCCGCCGCGCTCGCCGCGCACCGCCATGGCGCCGAGCTGAAGCCCGAAATTCTCCGCCGGATCCGGCTCGCCGCCATAGAGGCCATCGCTCGCCGGGAACGGCAAAGCGACATGCGACAGCGAATAGACATCGAGCGGATAATCGAGGCCGAGACGGCGAACGCTTTCCTCCGTGCCGCCGGCCGCAACCGAGCGCTCCACCACTTCGGCGCTGCCGGCATCGGCATTGGTGATGATGGCGGTGCGGAAATTGCGCGGCGCCGGGGGCAGCAGCCGCAGCAGCGCCGAGTACGATGTCGCCCGCAGCAACGGCCCGAGCTTGGTGTTGCGGTTGATGTCGAACAGCACCAGCTCGCTGCCGTTCGCCGGCAGCAGGCCGTAGAAGGCGGTGACGATCGCCCGCGTCGAGACGGTAAAGTCCATCACCGACTGGAAGGTCAGCGCCGGCGGCAGCCGGCCCAGCGCGCCGGAACCGGCATGGCTGGAGATCGCTTGCTGCAGCGCCTGGGTGAGCTGGTAGGACTGCACCGCGCCGTTGACCGGAAACGAGTTGTACTTGAAGGGGTTGAACTCCGGTATCACCCCCAGCCACGCCGCTTTGGCAAAGGCAGGCAGCAAGGCCGGCAGCCCGGCGAAGCCGGCAAAGCGGGCGAAGCGGGTGATGCCGATCATCGGCGAGATCAGCACCAGCCGGTCCGGTCGGGCAAGGCTGGCATCGTCGAGCGCATCCAGGGCGTATTTCAAGGCGAGCGCGCCGCCGTTCGAGAACCCGACGACATGCAGCGGCTTGCCGGCCCCGGCACGGATGCGCGCCTCGCGCACCGCGAGCCGCGTGGCTGCCATCCAATCCTCCCACGACACCGCGGTGAGGCCGGCCGGCACGGTGCCATGGCCGGGCAGACGGATCGCCACGACGACAAAGCCGTCATCGACATAGCGGCGGGCGACATGGCGCAGGCTGTACGGCGAATCGGTCAGCCCGTGCAGCAGCACGACCGCACCTTTGACCTCGCCCTCCGGCACGAGTTCGTAGGACCGGTTCCAGTCGTGCGTAAGCGACGGCGGATAGACCACGCTGCCGGCGAAATAGCGGTTGGAGGGAACCCGCTCGTCGTCTTCGACCTTCTGCACCACCTCGCGCCGGACGTCTTCGAACAAGCGGTCCTCGCGCGCGAGAAAGCCGCGCCAATCCGCGGCATCAAGTTCCTCGACGTTGAGCTCCTCGGGCACGAAGGTGTGCCAGGCCTCCAGCGGCGCACCGCTGGAAGCGAAATGGATCCGGCTGCCGAGAAAGGCCGCGACCGCCAGGGCGGCGATCACCGCACTCCATGTGAGGAGCTTTGTCACCCGCGCCCTCATGCCTCGGCCTCACGGCCGGACAGCAGCCGGGCGATCCAGCGTGTCGAGGAGTTGTGTTCGCACAGCGTCAGAGCGGCGATGGTCAGCGGCACGCCGATGAAGGCGCCGCCGATGCCCCACATGAAGCTCCAGAAGAACACCGCCAGCAGCACGATGAACGGCGAGATGGCGAGCGCCGCGCCGGCCACCCGCGGCTCGATATAGCTGCCGCTGAAGAACTGGATGACGTTCATGCCGAGGAACACCGTCACCGCCACCTCCCATGAGCCGAATTGGGCGAGGGCGAACAGGCTCGGCAGAAGGGTGGCGACAAGCGGTCCGATGAACGGAATATAGTTGAGCGCGAAGCCGATCACGCCCCACGCCACCGCCAGTTCCAGCCCGGCAAGGGCGGTGAAAGCCCAGATGCTCAGGCCGGTCAGCAGGCTCATAATGGTGCGCACCACCATGTATTTGCGGAACTTCGCCCCGATCTCGGTGCCGGCCCGCAAAAGGCTGCGCCCGGCCTCGCCGGCCGACGGGCTCTCCAGCTTGCGGCGGACGATATCGATTTCCAGCAGGCCGAGCATGACGAAGATCAGGGTCACCACGCCGAAGCCGAGCATGCCGTTCAGCCGGGATGCGATGCCCTGGAACAGCCGGACCAGCCAGCTGACATTGAAGGTGTCGGCCAGCATGCCGGTGGTGTAGAGCCCGAGTTCCTCCAGCCAGCCCGCAGTCTCCGCGTACAGCGCCTGGAAGCGGGCGGCATTGACGATCAGCCAGTGGCCGGCATGGCTGAAGCCCCAGGTGATCATGTAGCCGAGCCCGACCAGCACGATGACGGTGACCGCGAGGGTGACCACCATCGCCACCAGCTTCGGCACATGGCGTTGCAGGCCGCGCTGCAGCGGCCACACCAAAGCGATGGTGAACAATGCGAAGGCCACCGGCGCAAACACCTGGCGCGCCAGATAGAGCGCCGCGCAGACCAGTATGGCCGTGCAGATACCCATTGAAATGCCGATCCGGCGCTCCTGCATCACACGCCTATCCGCATTTGGTTGATTCCGCTGTTGGAGGCTGCCGGCGGCAGCGCCGGCCTAAGGCCACGCACGTACCCACTCCGGTAGTCGCACGCTTCCTATCACGGTGAACGCACCCGACAAGGCCCACGCCGCCGATGGCACATCGGCCGCGCAATTAAGGAGCCTGACGGAAGTGGCTGATGGCCGCCCGCACTGAGACTTTATTGGGCAGAAGTGCCATTCTGGTGCCCGCGGACCATACTAGCCTGCGCGTCAGCGGGTGAAGGTTGCCTGGACGACAGGCTGTCTCTCCGCACGGCCCCGTGCCCAATGCCTTTCAGGAGATATCCATGACCGTTTCACGCCGCGATGTCTCACTCGGCGGATTGAGCCTGCTTGCCGCGACGTCGCTCGGTTCGAGCGCTCATGCTCTCGACGGGCCGATCATGGACGCCGTGGAAGCGACCGATGAATTCCGGCTTGCCGTCGACGCCTACACCTATGGCTATCCGCTGGTCACCATGGAGATGACCCGGCGCATCATTACCAATGTCGCCGCGCCGGAAGCCACCAAGGGCCCGATGGGCCACGTCATCAAGGTCCGCTCCTACCCCGACGCGAGCTATCGCGACGTGACCGCGCCCAATGCGGACACCCTGTACACCACGGCGTTTTTCGACGTCGGCAAAGAGCCGTGGATCGTCAGCCTGCCGGATATGGGCGACCGCTACGCGCTGTTTCCAATGCTCGACGGCTGGACCACCGTGTTCCAGGTTCCCGGCAAGCGCACCACCGGCACGCGGGCACAGACCTATGCGGTGACCGGACCGGGCTGGAGCGGCAAGCTGCCGGACGGAGTCGTCGAATATAAATCGCCCACCAGCATCGTGTGGCTGCTCGGCCGCATCTACTGCACCGGCACGCCGGAGGATTACAAGGCCGTCCATGCCTTGCAGGACGGCCTGAAGCTCTATCCGCTGAGCGCCTACGGCAAGGACTGGACCCCACCGGTCGGGAAGGTCGACCCCTCGATCGACATGAAGACGCCGACCCGCGCCCAGGTCAATGCAATGGACGCGATCGAGTATTTCACCCTGCTGGCCGAGTTGCTGAAGACCAACCCGCCGACCGAGGCCGACGCCACCATGGTGGAAAAACTTGCCCGCATCGGCATCGTGCCGGGGCAGGATTTCGACAAGACCAAGTTCAACCCGGCCTTCGCGAAGCGGGTGCCGCAGGTCGCGTTCGATCGCATCATGCTGCACTTCGAGTGGAGCAGCGGCGATATCAAGTCGATCAATGGCTGGAGCTTCACCACGCGCACCGGACTGTACGGCACCGACTATGTGCAGCGCGCGCTCATCACCGCCATCGGCCTCGGCGCAAACCGGCCTCAGGACGCGGTCTATCCGACATCTACCAAAACCGATGCCTGGGTCGGTCGTGCCTATGAGGGCTCGGAAAAATACGTCATGACCTTCAAGAAGGGACTGACGCCGCCGGTCAACGGCTTCTGGTCGCTCACCATGTATGACGAGAACTATTTTTTCGTCGCGAACCCGCTCAACCGCTATTCGATCAGCCCGCGCCAGCCCCTCAAGGCCAATGCGGATGGCTCGGTCGACCTGCTGATCCAGAACGAATCGCCCGGCGCCGACAAGGAATCGAACTGGCTGCCGGCGCCCAAGGGCAAGTTCATTTTGATGATGCGGCTCTATTGGCCAAACGAGGGCAACCCCACCATCCTGGACGGATCCTGGGTCCTGCCCCCCGTCAAGAAAGTCGGCTGAAGGCGAGTGGTGAGCGCGATGGGATTCGAACCCATGACCCCATGATTAAAAGTCACGTGCTCTACCGGCTGAGCTACGCGCTCCCACGCCCCGCGGATTAAGTGGTTCGACGCCATAGATCAAGTCGCTCCGACTCCGGACTCGTGTCGGCCTCGCCGCACGAGCCCGGAATTCCGATGCTGCCAAGAGGCGTATCGTTTGCATCTGCGCAAACGCATTATGGATTCGCCCGGCTGTTTCGGCGCTGCCACGCATAATATGGTTCACCCAACGCAACACGCGGCGCCGATGCCGCAGCGCAGGAGCACGACATGGCCAAGGTTCTCGTCCTGTATTATTCCGCATACGGCCACATTGAATCGATGGCTTATGCGGTCGCCGAAGGTGCCCGCGAGGCGGGCGCCGAGGTCGACGTCAAGCGCGTGCCGGAATTGGTGTCGCAGGACGTGGCCGAGAAGTCGCACTTCAAGCTCGACCAGAAGGCGCCGATCGCCACCGTCGACGAGCTGAAGGACTACGACGCCATCATCTTCGGCAGCGGCACGCGCTTCGGCACCGTGACCTCGCAGCTGCGCAGCTTCATCGACCAGACCGGCGGGCTGTGGTTCACCGGCGCCCTGGTCGGCAAGGTGGGTTCGGTGTTCACCTCGTCCGCCACCCAGCATGGCGGACAGGAATCCACCATTCTCGGCTTTCTTCCCACGCTGTTGCATCACGGCATGGTGGTGGTCGGCCTGCCTTATGCTTTTGCCGGGCAGATGGGGCTCGACGAGATCAAGGGCGGCTCGCCCTATGGCGCGGCCACCATCACCGATGGCGACGGCAGCCGGCAGCCCTCCGCGATCGAACTGGACGCCGCGCGCTTCCAGGGCAAGCACGTCGCCAGCATCGCCGCCAAACTCAAGGGCTGAACGCGCTCAGCGCGCGGGAATGTCGCCGCGCGCCCAGCCTTGCTTCACCTCGGCTCGGAACGCCTCGAACCGGCGTTCCGCAATTGCCGCGCGCATGCCGGCCATGAGCTGCTGATAATAGGCGAGGTTCGCCCAGGTCAGCAGCATGGAGCCGAGCATTTCCTCGCAGCGCACCAGGTGGTGCAGATAGGCGCGGCTGTATTCGCGCGCCGCCGGGCAGTCGCTCGCCTCGTCCAGCGGGCGCGGATCGTCGGCGTGGCGGGCGTTTTTCAGATTGATGCGACCGAAGCGGGTGAAAGCCAGCGCATGGCGGCCGGCGCGTGTCGGCATCACGCAATCGAACATATCGATGCCGCGGGCCACCGATTCGATGAGATCGTCCGGCGTGCCGACCCCCATCAGATAACGCGGCCGATCGGCTGGCAGCACCGGCTCCACCGTCTCGATCATGCGCAGCATCACCTCCTGCGGCTCGCCGACCGCCAGGCCGCCGATGGAATAGCCCTGGAAGCCGATATCAGTGAGCCCGCGCGCGGATTCGATGCGCAGTTCGGCATCATCGCCGCCCTGCACGATGCCGAACAGCGCCCGGCCCGGCGGCTGCGCCTCGAAGGCGCGCTTGGAGCGCTCCGCCCAGCGCAGCGAGAGGCGCAGCGCGCGCGCAATCTCCTCGCGCTCGGCCGGTAAGCGCACGCACTCATCGAGCTGCATCTGGATGTCGGCGCCGAGCAGGCCCTGAATCTCCACCGAGCGCTCCGGCGTGAGCTCATAGGCGGCGCCGTCGATGTGGGAGCGGAAGGTGACACCCTTCTCGGTGAGCTTGCGCAGGCTCGCCAGCGACATCACCTGGAAGCCGCCGGAATCGGTGAGAATCGGGTGCGGCCAGCGGGCAAAGGCATGCAGCCCGCCCAGCGCGGCGACGCGTTCCGCGCCGGGCCGCAGCATCAGATGATAGGTGTTGCCGAGAATGACATCGGCGCCCAGCGCGCGGACCTGCTCCGGGTACAGCCCCTTCACCGTGCCGGCGGTGCCCACCGGCATGAAGGCCGGCGTTCGGATGGTGCCGCGCGGCGTCGTGATTTCGCCGAGACGGGCGGCACCGTCGCGGCCCAGCAGGCTATAGCGGAAGGGCGTGTTCATGGTGGCGGCTTATGGCAGCAGAAGGCTGGCATCGCCATAGGAATAGAACCGGTAGCGCTCGCCGATGGCATGGGCATAGGCGCGCTGCTGAACGTCGTGGCCGATGAAGGCCGCCACCAGCATCACCAAGGTGGAGCGCGGCAGATGGAAATTGGTCAGCATGCCGGCAATGAAGCGGAAACGGTAACCCGGCGTGATGAAGATGTCGGTCTCGCCGCGCCAAGGCGCGAGCCGCCCGTCCGGCAGGCTGGCGCTTTCCAGCAGCCGCGTCGCCGTGGTGCCCACTGCGACGACGCGGCCGCCTCTCGCCTTCGCCGCGTTCAGCGCCTTGGCGGTCGTCGCAGACACTTCGCCCCATTCGGCGTGCATGCGGTGGCCGCCGGTGTCGTCCGCCTTCACCGGCAGGAAAGTACCGGCGCCGACATGGAGCGTTACGGCATGGATCTGGATGTCCCGCGCCGCCAGTCCCGCCAGCAATTCCGGCGTGAAATGCAGCCCAGCGGTGGGCGCGGCGACCGAGCCTTCGTCGCGGGCGAACATGGTCTGGTAATCGGCGCGATCCTGCGCATCATCGGTGCGCCGGGCGGCGATGTAGGGCGGCAGCGGAATATGGCCGGCCGCAGCAATGGCGGCATCGAGCGCCGGACCGGCGCGATCGAAGCGCAGCCGCACCTCGCCGCCCTCGCCCTTTTCTTCGACCTCGGCCATCAGCGGTTCGTCGAGATGGGCGGCGCCAAAGGCGATACGGTCGCCAGCGGCGAGCCGCTTGCCCGGGCGGGCGAAGGCCAGCCAGATATCGGGGGCGAGGCGCTTGTGCAGCATGGCCTCGACCTGCACTCCCTCGCCTATCGCGCGCCGACGCACCCCTTCAAGCCGCGCCGGCAGCACGCGCGTGTCGTTGACCACCAGCGCGTCGCCCGGACTCAGTAAATCGGGGAGGTCGCGCACCGTGGCGTCCGTCAGTTCCGGCGCGCCGCCCGGCCGCACCACCAGCAGCCGCGCCGCATCGCGCGGCACGGCGGGGCGCAGCGCGATGCGTTCGGGCGGCAGATGAAAATCGAACAGGTCGACGCGCATTGGCTCCGTCGGTTGAAAGAGGCGGGGTGCGAACGCACGTTTCTCGATACGCCATGCCCGGCACACGGCCGCGCATGGCGTCATCGCATCGCGCGAGCGCGGATCAGGCCGAGACCGTGGCCGAGACGATCTTGTCCGGGTTGCGCACCGGCTCACCGCGCTTGATCTTGTCGACGTTCTCCATGCCCTCCGTCACCTCGCCCCACACGGTGTACTGGCCGTCAAGGAAGGAGGCGTCGGCGAAGCAGATGAAGAACTGGCTGTCGCCGGAATCCGGGCTCTGCGCGCGGGCCATGGAGACGGTCCCGCGCTGGTGGCGGCCCTTATTGAACTCGGCCTTCAGCTTGACGCCGGAGCCGCCGCTGCCGGTGCCGGTCGGGTCGCCGGTCTGCGCCATGAAGCCTTCAATGACGCGGTGGAACACCACCCCGTCATAAAAGCCCTGCTTGGCCAGCGTGGTGATGCGGGCGACATGGCCCGGCGCCAGATCCGGCCGCAGGCGGATCTTCACCGGACCCTGGGTGGTCTCCAGCAGCAAGGTGGTTTCGGTTTCGGTGCTCATTGCAGTCTCCTTAAAACATTCTCAGGCGCCAGTGCCCCACTCCGGGGCTGGGCGGTTCATTTATCGGCGGCAACCTTGGCCGTGATGATCTTGTCCGGGCTCGACACCGGCTCGCCGCGCTTCAGCTTGTCCACAGCCTCCATGCCGGAAACGACCTCGCCGACCACGGTGTATTGGCCGTTGAGGAAGGAGGCGTCGGCGAAGCCGATGAAGAACTGGGAGTTGGCGCTGTTGGGGCTGGAGGCGCGCGCCATGCCAACGGTGCCGCGGGTGAACGGCACCTTGGAGAACTCGGCCGGCAGGTCCGGATAGCTCGACTTGCCGGTGCCGTTGCCGAACTGGCCGTCGCCGGTCTGCGCCATGAAGCCGTCGATCACGCGGTGAAACGGCACATTATTGTAGTAGCCGTCGCGGGCCAGCTGCTTCAGCCGTTCGGCGTGCTTGGGCGCGATGTCGGGGCGCAGCGCGATGACCACGGGGCCCTTGGTGGTCTCCAGGATCAGGGTGTTCTGCGGGTCGGGCTTCGGGGCAGCACTTGCCGGCACAGCGAGCGCGAACAGCAGGGCGACGGCAGCGAACAGACGTCGGGACATGGCAGACAAACTCCGTTGAAACGTGGGCCGCCTCAGCCGGCGGGGTTGAGGCGGGCGGCGAGCCGGGCGAGCACCGCGGGCGGCACGAAGGCGGAAACGTCGCCGCCCATGGCCGCGATCTGCCGCACCAGCGTGGCGGTGATGGGGCGCACCGCGGGCGAGGCCGGCAGAAACACCGTCTGGAGCTCCGGCGCAAGGGTGGCGTTCATGCCGGCCATCTGCATCTCATAGTCGAGATCGGTGCCGTCGCGCAGCCCGCGGATCAGCAGCCGGGCACCGGCACGGCGCGCGGCGTTCACCACCAGATCGTCGAAGGTTACGCATTCCAGCGCCGTGCCGGCCTCGGCCAGCACCGGCGTCAGCACCGCGCGCAGCATGTCCAGCCGGTCCTCGGCGGGAAACAGCGGCGTCTTTCCGGGGTGCACGCCGATCGCCACCACCAGCCGGTCCACCATGCGGCCGGCGGCACGCGCCACGTCCAGATGGCCGTTGGTCGGCGGGTCGAAGGAGCCGGGATAGAAGGCGATGCGCGGCGCGGTCATGGCGGGCTCTCATTGGCCGGCTAGGGTTAGCGGCGCCAGGCGCCGCGCGCAAGCACCGCGCCGGCAACGCGCGCCGCGACAGCTAAACCGCGATCGAAGCCGCATCCTGCGGTGGCTGCGGCCTCACCGCCGCCCGGCGGCGAGCAGCAGCACCGCGCCGCCGGCCAGAATCCCCGCCGAAATGCGGTCGGCGGTGCGGGCGAAGTGGCGGCCGAGATGGCGGCGCGCCGAGCCGGCGAGCAGCGCCCACACGCCGTCGCCCACCACGGCCACGAACGCGAACACCAGAGCCAGCACCACGATCTGCCGTTCCGCATCTACGCCTGGAGTGACGAACTGCGGCAGGAAGGCGGCGTGGAACAGCAGGGTCTTGGGATTGGCGAACGCGACCAGCAGGCCACGCAGCAGGGCCGCGCGGTCCGAAGGTGGGGCAGCGGGGCCATCCAGCCCGTCCGACTGCCCGGCCCGGCGCCATTGCCGCAGCGCCAGCCAGAGCAGATAGGCGGCGCCGGCATAGCGGATGACATCGAACCCGCGTGCAAACAGCTCCACCAGCGAGGACAGGCCGGCGACGATGACGGCGAGCTGGATCAACAGGCCGAAATTCACCCCGGCCACGGTGGCGAGGCCCGCCCGCCTCCCGTGTTTCAGGCTGGTGGCGACGATGAGCGCCACATTCGGGCCGGGCGTGGCGACAAGCGCAGCGGAGACGCCGGCGAACAGCACCAGCGTGCCCCCGGACAGCCCGGCCAACTCGATCATACCGGGGTCTCGCCGGGCTCCTCGTCTTCTTCGGTGACGCGCTCGACCGAGACCACCTTCTCGTCGGCGGCGGTGTCGAAGACGATGACGCCCTGGCTGCCGCGGCCGACGATGCGGATGCCGTCCACCGGGCAGCGGATAAGCTGGCCGCCATCGGTCACCAGCATGATCTGGTCCGCCTCTTCCACCGGGAAGGAGGCGACCAGCGGTCCGTTGCGATCGTTCACCGCCATGGCGACGATGCCTTTGCCGCCGCGCCGCGTGATGCGGTAGTCATAGGAGGACGAGCGCTTGCCGTAGCCGTTCTGCGACAAAGTGAGAATGAACTGCTCGGCCGCGCTCATCTCGATATAGCGCGCCTGGTCGATATCCTGCGACGCGCCGGCAATCTCCTCCTCGGCCTCGGCCTCGGCCTCAGTCATCTCCACCGCCTCCTCCGCCGCGCTTTCGCTGGCGGAAAGGCCGCGGCGCACCGCATTGGCCTGCTTGATGTAGGCGGCACGATCCTCCGAGGGAGCATCGACATGGCGGATGATGGCCATGGAGATGAGCCGGTCCTCGCCTTCGAACTGGATGCCGCGCACCCCCATGGAGTCGCGGCCCTTGAACACGCGCACCTCGGTGACCGGGAAGCGGATGCACTGGCCGCGCGCCGAGGTCAGCAGCACGTCGTCGCTCTCGGTGCAGAGCTGGACGTCGGCGATGGCCTCGCCTACTTCCAGCTTCATCGCGATCTTGCCGTTGCGGTTCACCGTGGTGAAATCGGACAGCTCGTTGCGCCGCACCGTGCCGCCCGTAGTGGCGAACATGATCTGCAGCCGGTCCCAGCTCTCTTCGTCCGGCAGGGCCATGATGGAGGTGATGCGCTCGTCCGGCGCCAGCGGCAGGATGTTCACCAGCGCCTTGCCGCGCGCCTGGGGCGCAGCCAAGGGCAGGCGCCACACCTTCAGCTTGTAGACCTGCCCCTTGGACGAAAAGAACAGGACCGGGGCATGGGTGGAGGCGACGAACAGGCGGGTGACGAAATCCTCGTCCCGCGTCTGCATGGCGGAGCGGCCCTTGCCGCCGCGACGCTGCGCCCGATAGGTGGACAGCGGCACGCGCTTCACATAGCCGGCGTGCGAGACGGTGACGACCATGTCCTCGCGGGCGATCAGGTCCTCGTCCTCGAAATCGCCCTCGGCTTCGGCGATCTCGGTGCGGCGCGGCGTGCCGAACTCGGTCTTGATGGCGATCAGCTCGTCGCGCACGATGGACTGCACGCGGGCCCGGCTCGCCAGGATTTC
>JBGGNI010000055.1:0-3594 GCA_041287585.1 Xanthobacteraceae bacterium | reverse complement strand
TGGCTGCACGTCATCTGTGCATGTGCTGCCTAGATAGTCCTCACATCGCCTTCGAGAAAGGCATGTCGCCGCAATGCAGCAATGCATCGGCAGCATGCGTGGTTCAGAAATTGTTCATCACCGGCGCGACTCAGGCGGCCGCCAAGGCCTGTTCGAGGTCCGCGATGATGTCCGCCACATCCTCGATGCCGACCGAAAGCCGCACCACATCCGGCCCCGCGCCGGCGGCGACCTTCTGCTCGTCGGAGAGCTGGCGGTGGGTGGTGGAGGCCGGATGGATGATGAGCGAGCGGGTGTCGCCGATATTGGCGAGGTGGGAGAACAGCTTGACGTTCGACACCACGGCGACGCCGGCCTCGTAGCCGCCGCTGAGCCCGAAGGTGAACACCCCGCCGGCGCCTTTCGGTGCGTAGCGCTTTGCGAGGTTGTGGTAGCGGTCTCCCGGCAGGCCGGCATAGCTCACCCAATCCACCTTGGGATGGGCGGCGAGATATTCGGCCACCTTCTGCGCATTGTCGGCATGGCGCTGCATGCGCAGCGGCAGTGTCTCGATGCCGGTGAGGATGAGAAAGGCGTTGAAGGGCGACAGCGAGGGGCCGAGATCGCGCAGGCCGAGCACGCGGGCGGCGATGGCAAAGGCGAAATTGCCGAAGGTCTCGCCGATCACGACGCCCTGATATTCCGGCCGCGGCTGCGACAGGAACGGATAGCGGCCCTCGCGCAGCCAGTTGAAACGCCCGCCGTCGACGAGCAGCCCGCCTATGGAATTGCCGTGGCCGCCGAGGAATTTGGTGGCCGAATGGATGATGATGTCGGCGCCGTGCTCGAACGGGCGCACCAGATAGGGCGTCGCCAGCGTGTTGTCGACGATGAGCGGCACGCCGGCGCGCTTGGCGACTTTCGAAATCGCCTCGATATCGGTGATCACGCCGCCCGGATTGGCGATCGATTCGATGAAGATCGCCTTGGTGCGGGGCGAGACCGCCCGTTCGAAGCTGCCGATATCATTGACGTCCGCCCACACCACCTCCCAACCGAAGCTCTTGAAGGCGTGGTTGAACTGGTTGATGGAGCCGCCATAAAGCTGGCGGGCGGCGATGAACTCGTCGCCCGGCGCCAGCAGCGTCTGGAAGGCGAGCACCTGTGCGGCATGGCCCGAGGCCACCGCCAGCGCCGCGGTGCCGCCTTCCAGGGCGGCGATGCGCTCTTCCAGCACCGCATTGGTGGGGTTGCCGATGCGCGTATAGATGTTGCCGAACGCCTGCAGGCCGAACAGGGCCGCGGCATGGTCGACATCGTCGAAGACGAACGACGTGGTCTGGTAGATCGGCGTCACCCGCGCCTTGGTGGTGGGGTCCGGTGCGGCGCCGGCATGGATGGCGAGCGTGCCGAAGCCGGGCGTGTGGTCGGTGGTCATGGCGTCCTCCGGGGCAAATCCGTCGCGAAGTCGAGTTCGCTGTGCGAACGGCCGGAGGAGTTTGGCGGCTCCGATAAAAAGCGCAATGCTTATGTAAGAACGAGAAATAAACTTTAAAGTGCCGTGAATTTCGAAGGATCAAGGCCCAGACGCGGGATCTCGATGGCCGGGCAGCGGTTCATCACCATGTGCACGCCGGCGGCCTCAGCCCGCGCCGCCGCCGCATCGTCGCGCACGCCGAGCTGGGTCCATATCAGCTTCGGCAATGGTCGCAGCGCCAGTGCTTGCCCCACCACCTCCGCGACATATTCGGAGGCGCGGAACACGTCGACCATGTCCACAGGGACCGGCACATCCGCGAGGTGCGCGAAGGTTGGCAGGCCGGCGATGGCGCGGCCGGCCTGGCCGGGATTAATCGCGAACACCTGATAACCCGCAGCGGCGAGGTAGCGGGCGACACCGTGGCTCGGCCGGTCCGGCCGCGGGCTGGCGCCGACCACGGCTATGGTGCGCACCTGGGTGAGCAGGCCGGCGATCCACGCATCGTCATAGCGGTCGTGGTTCATGGCCGGCCCGTCAGTTGTTCGGCACGATGACGGTGGAAATCGCCCAGGCGGCGCTGTCCTTCGGGCCTTCCTTGGTGAAGCACAGCCGCGTCGCCTCGAAGGAGGTGGAGCGGTCGCCCTTGGCATAGCCGCGCCGGCCGGTCGGCAGGCCGATTGCGTACCAGTCGCGCTTGCCGTCGGCGCCTTCCACCGCGCCTTCGACGAACGGCACCACCGAGCCCGGCTTCAGTGTGGCGATGGCGGCGGCCGCGGTGTCCGGCTTTTCGAGGAAGACGGTCTCCTCGATGAGAATCACCAGATTGTCCGGCACCTCGCCGGCCGCTTCCGCGATGGCGAGCACCTGGCCGCGGTTGAATTTCGGTTCGGCCGGCGCGCACAGAGCGCCGCGCACCAGGGCGGAGCGGCCGATGGTGCCGCTGGAGAGCGCTTCCGCCACCGTGGCCAGAATCAGCGCGTCGAGCCGCTTGCGGTCCGGCTCGCCTTCGCCGGCGAGCAGCGCGATGGCCTTGTCCAGCCGCTGCGGCCCGCTCGGCTCGCCGTCCAGCTTCAGCGGTTTCGGCGCATTGGCCGGCGGAAAGCCGACCGGCGGGGTGACGATCGCAAGCGTCGGTGCCGCCGCGTTGCGGATGGCGGCGACGTCGCGCTTGCGCACCGCCTGCTTCAGGTTATCGATCAGTGCCACAAGCTCGGCATCGTCCGCGCCCTTGTCGTCGATGCCGACGATCACCGGCTTGTAGCGCCGCAGCGGCCCGTCCTGCGCCAGGGCCGCGCCCAGCCCCAATCCACCCAGCCCCATCACCACGCACGCCGCCAAACGCTTCTTCCGCACTGCTTCCACCTTTTCCCGGCCGACCCTGCCGCGCCGATTTTGCCGCGCACCATAGAAAACCTGACGTTGCGGCGAAAGCGCGACGATTGGCGCGCCGTCGACGCTTCATGGTAGAGCGGCGGCAGAACGAGGGCAGGGCGATGACGCTGGACCAACTTCGCGGGTTTCTCGACACCGAGTTTCCCCAGGCGTTCGGCCCCGGCCGGCCGCACAGCCTGGCCGCGCTCGACAGCGCGGGAGCGACGGTGCGACTGGAGGCCGGCGAAGCGGCGCTGCGGCCGGGGCGCACCGTATCCGGCCCGGCGCTGATGGGCCTTGCCGATGTCGCCGCCTATGCCGCGGTGCTGGGCGCCATCGGCCCGGTGCCGCTGGCGGTGACCACCAATTTTTCCATCAATTTTCTGCGCCGCCCGGCGCCGGGCCCGGTTCTGGCGCGCGCAACGCTTTTGAAGCTGGGCCGCCGGCTCGCCGTTTGCGAGGTCGCGCTCGCGAGCGAGGGCGAAGACGAGTTGTGCGCCCACGCCGTGACCACCTATTCGCTGCCGCTGGAGCGGCCCTAATTTGCAGGTAAAATTATACCTAATTTCGAAGCTTTTGATTTCAATGGAGAATTTCGGCCGTTGGCGCATTGACCGCGCGCAGGGGTTCGGTTAGATACCGCCACCATTCAAAAGAGGGCCGAGGCTCCGGGCACGTCGCTCGTCCGCCGGTTACGGAAGATGTCCATGAAGACCTTTTCGGCAAAACCCGCCGATATCGAGAAGAAGTGGGTGGTGATCGAC
>JBGGNI010000054.1:0-3986 GCA_041287585.1 Xanthobacteraceae bacterium | reverse complement strand
CCGCGCCCGCGGCCCTCCCGGCCACCCCGCCGCTGCCACGCGCCCGCCCGGCGCCGGAAGCGCCGACGCTCGCCTCGCTGGCCGGACAGACCGAGACCGCTGCCGCGCCGCCGGTGCGTCCGCCGGCCGAGCTGCCGGCTTCGCCGCGGCTGATGTCGGTGCAGAAGGCGCTCGCCAAGATCGGCTACGGTCCGGTGCGGATCGACGGGCGCGACAGTGCGGCGACGCGGGCCGCCATCGAGCGCTTCGAACGCGACCGCCGGCTGCCGGTAACCGGCACCGTTTCGGACCGGTTGCTGCGCGAACTGACCGCCGTCTCCGGCCTCGCCGTCCAGTAGCGCATGCGCCTCAAGAGCGGTTTCTGGGTGGCGGCGCTGGTGCGGCGCGCCAATGGCGCTGGTGCCTTCGCGGTGCTGCGCCGGCGCGGGGCCGAGGAGGCGGGCGCGGTGTTCGTCAAGGTGGCGCCGCTCGACGGCACGGCGGCGCTGTACGGGCCGGCCCTGCCGTCGCTCGATGCCCTGCCGGACGACGCGGTGGACCGGCGCTTCCGCACGCTGGTACCGCCCGGCCGCCCCGAGGGCGAGGCGGAGGCGCGGATGGCGCGCGAAATCGGCTTCGATTCCGACCTCTGGCTGGTGGAAATCGAGGACCGCGCCGGGCGCTGTTTTCTCGACCTTGCGGACGAGGTGTAAGACTTCAGCCCCGCCGCCGGCGCTCGGCGGCGTCGTCGGTCGCCGTTGCGCCGCGCCGCGGCAGGCCGAAGCTGCGCGTCGACGGCGCATCTTCAGTCGGGCGGGCTGTCGGGCGCCGCGGCGCGGCACGCCAGGCGGCCACCAGATGCTGGGCGCTCGCCTCCGGCAGGCGCTCGTAAAGCTCGGCCAGCGCGAACATCCGGCTCACCGATTCGCCGATGGCCGGGTCGAGTGCGGCAAGCAGCCGCCCAACCAGCTCGAACGGCAGGCCGAGCACGCGGCCGGCAACCAACAAAGCCTCGCCGCCCGGGTCGGCGAGGATGCGCGCTGCGATGTCGTCGCTGATCGCCAAGGGCCGTGCGAGCATTTCGGCCAAAGCGGACGTCTGCCCGCGCTCGGCCGCCTGCGCCAGCCGTTCCAGCACGGCGGAGCCGGCGCGCGGCACCCGCTCGCCGAGCGGCAGCGGCGGCAGGGCGTCGAGCGCGTCCAGCATCGCGGCGCGCTCGGCCGGGCCGGCCTCGAAATAGCGGGCAGGGGCCGCCGGCCGCCGGGCTTCGCGGGCCTGGTAGGCCGCGGCGGCGAGCCGCTTGGCCAGCGCCGGCGGCACGTCGCGGCGGGCGGCGATGGCGGTGCGGTGGGCCGGGGATGTGGTCTCAGCCAGCGCCATCAGCGTCACTTCGTCCAGCACCGGCGAGAGCCGCAGCACCGGCTCGGCCAAGTCGATGGGGCCGCGCGCGAGATGGAAGGCGAGCGCATAGGGGGTGTGCGGCCGCGGCGCCAGCGCCTCGGCCTGCTCGGCCGCCACTGAGGGCTCGACGGCGTCGAACAGGCGGATGGCGAGGGTGGTGAAGCGCGCCTGCTCGGCGGGAGACAGCTCCCGCGCGTCGCCAAGCCGCGCCACCAGAGCATGCAGCAGCAACGGGCGCGTATCGAGGCCGGCGCTGCGCGCGGCGTCGATGCGGGCTCGCAGGTCGGAGGCGGCCGAATCGGGATCGGACATAGGTCGGCAGCAGCACTCGGGGGGCAGCGGGGCCAGGGCGGAACCGCTGAAACCAAGCTAGCTGTCGAACCTTAGCGGGCCGTTAACCATGCCCATTCCCTAATGGCGACGGAGCGATTTTCACCGCAGCCAGCGGGGGAGGAAAGCATGGGGTCCGTTGTGCAGATCACCGAGTATCCGCGTCGGCGCGAAAGCCCGCCGCCGGAGCGCCCGTTTGGCGGGGCGGAGATTTTGCTGCTGCCGGTGGTGCAGCAGATTCGCGACCAGCCGCCGGTGTGCTCCGGCAAGCAGCGGTTCTGAACCGTTTCAGGACGCCGTGCCGCAGGTCGCCGCCTCGATAGTGCGGCGCACCTCCTCGCGCGTGCCGCGCTCGCGCACCATGGCGCGCAGCAGCACGATGCCGGTGGTGCTGGGCGATTCGATCACCAGCCGGTCGGCGGCGGTCACGTCCTCGTCGTCCGGCAGCGCCGCTTTCTGCCGTGCGGTCATCAGATCGAGCTCGATCACCCGGCGGCCGGCGGCGCGGTCGTTGATGGCGTAGAAGGCAAGGCCCAGCCGCGTGTAGAACGACACGGAGGTATAGTCCGGCGTCGTCGGCAGGCGCACCTTCAGCGGGCCGGCTGCGAGATCGTACAGGCACACGGCGGTGACGAAGGCGGGGTCGCTGTTCGGCAGCACGGCACCGAACGGCGAGGGGTCGTCGACATGGGCCACCATGTTGGTGCCGGCGATGGCGGACAGGCGGGCGAAAGCGTCGCGCTCGGCCATGTAGGGCATCATCAGCACGCTGACCAGATGCACGATGCCGCCCAGCACGAGACCGGCCGCGATCGGCAAAGCGAGCCGCATTAAGGGGTTTGCATCGCCGCCCGCTCTCATGGGCAGCGCTCCGTGACCAGGCTCGGCATTTCCGGCGCGTCGCTGCTGCGGGTGGCGAGGCCGACCGGCGCATCATAGAGCCGCAGCGTCAGCACCAGCCGGTCGCGGCCGCCGGTGGGCAGCCAGTTGCCGGCCTGGGCGCGGGGACCCAGCGCGACATCGAGCGTGCCGTCGCCGCTCCACACCACCTCGGTGCTGGCGAAGCCGTAGCGGCCGGCGGCGTTGTCGATCAGCCGGCCCTGCGAATCGGTCAAGGTCAGCGTCCAGAACCGGGCCTGCGGCAGCAGCCCGGAGAGGCGGATGTTGCAGCGCCCGTCCAGTGCCCGGCCGGAATCGTCGAGCCGGGCGACGAAGGCGATGCCGTCGGCGAGCTGCAAGGGCAGTTCGCCGGAGCGCGCCAAGGCGGCGCGGGCATAGGGGTCCGCCTCCGCGGTGCCGGATTTGGGCCAGGCGCGCCAAGGCCCGGCGCGCACCGTGCCGAAGCCATAGCCGCTGACGGTGGCGAGCCAGGTGAGGCTGAGGCCGACCGCGGCGCCGATGGCCAAGGTGATGATGAAAGACAGCGAGCGCACGGGCGACGAACGATCCGAATGCCGAAGCGAGGGGGCGGGAAACCGGGGAGTGTGGCCCGGCAGGCGGGCCGCCTCCTGCATGGGGTGCGCGGCCTGATCCGTCAATTGCCCTGCACCAGAGCAGGCGCCTCGACGGCGGCGGAGCGGCGGGCGTCCGGCACTGCTGCCGCCTCGCGCATCAGCCGCTCCAGCCGCAGCAGCCGGTTCGCCGCCTGCGGGCTCAGCGTCACCGGCCGTTGAACGCCCTCGAAGGAGATGGCGCTCGCCTCCGCCGCCGCGCCGTCCAGCTTCGGCGGCGGCTGGTTGCCGAGCCCGGGGGTCGGCTTCAGCTCGATGCCCTGGTGGGCATAGGCCATCACCTTCTGCCAGGTCATCGCCGGCAGCGAGCCGCCGGTCATCTTCTTGGTGGAGGTGTAGTCGTCATTGCCGAACCAGATAGCGCCGACATAATTGCCGGTGAAGCCGACGAACCAGGCATCGCGATAGGCATTGGTGGTGCCGGTCTTGCCGGAGACCTTGGTGCCCTGGATCATGGCGCGCCGTGCGGTGCCGTTCTCCACCACGCTGTTCAACATCGGGTTGATCATGCCGATGACGTTCTCCGGGATCACGCGATGCGGCTTCGGCCCGTTGCGCTCGAAACTCCACACCGGCTCGCCCGCGGGGGTGCGCATTTCCACCACGGTGTGGGGGTCAACCGACATGCCGTTATTGGCGAACACCGCATAGCCGGTGGCCTGGTCCAGCACCGTCACCTCGGCTGCGCCGAGCGGCAGAGCGCGGGTGATCTTCAATTCGCTCTTCACGCCCATGGCATGGGCGAGGTCGACGATGCGCCCGCGG
>JBGGNI010000053.1:0-5665 GCA_041287585.1 Xanthobacteraceae bacterium | reverse complement strand
TTTGCCGGCGGGCGCACCGGCTGCCGAACCCTGGACGACGCCATGGCGGTAGCCGATGCTATCGGCAACGCGGCGCCGTACATCGAACTCGCCGGCGTCGGCGGCTATGAAGGCCTGCTGGCGGGCAAGGACCCGGCGGCGACGCAGCAGCGGGTGGACGGGTTTCTCGACTTTCTGGTCGAGATCGCGCTCGCCTGCGAGCAGCGCGCCGCCTTCGCGCCCGGCCCGATCCTGCTCACCGCCGGCGGATCGAGCTTCTACGACCTGGTGGCCGCCCGCTTCAAGGCGGCGGGGTTGGCGCGCGACGTCAAGGTGGTGATCCGCAGCGGCTGCTACCTCACCCATGATTCCGGTACCTATGAGGACCGCTTCCTGGATTTGCGTGCGCGCCTGCCGCAGATCGACGCCTTGGCGGCCCGCCCGGCCCATGCGCTGGAAGTGTGGGCCTATGTGCAGTCGCGCCCGGAGGCGGAGAAAGCCATTCTCGCCATGGGCAAGCGCGACGTTTCCTATGATTCCCGGCTGCCGGAGCCGCTCTATTGGCACCGGCCGGGCCGGCCCGGCGGGCCGCTGCCGATCCCCGAGCGCCACGCCGTCGCCGGGCTGAACGACCAGCATTGCCATCTGGTCCTGCCGGCCGACAGTCCGTTGCAGGTCGGCGACATGGTGGCGTTCGGCATCTCGCATCCCTGCACCACCTTCGACAAATGGCAGGTCATCCCGCTGGTCGACGACGAGTATCGCGTCGTGGACGCCATCCGCACCTTCTTCTGAGCCGACAGGATTTCAGGGCATGAGTTTCGACGAGAAGCTGGCTTCGCTCGGTGCTGAGGTACCCAACGCCACCGTGCCCGGCGCCAATTATGTGCCGGCGGTGGTGGTCGGCAACATTGTCTTCCTGGCCGGCCAGGTGCCGCGCCGCGACGATGTGCTGATGTGCGTCGGCCGGCTGGGCGAAAATCTCACGGTGGAAGAGGGTTACGCCGCCGCGCGGCTGTGCGCGCTCAATCTGGTGGTGCAGTTGCAGGTCGCCTGCGGCGGCTCGCTCACGAGGGTGAAGCGCATCGTCAAGCTCACCGGCTTCGTCAATGCCACGCCGGACTTCACCGACATGCCGAAGGTGATCAACGGCGCGTCGGATCTGTTCATCGAGATCTTCGGCGAGGCCGGCCGGCATGCGCGCAGCGCGGTCGGTGCCCCGACACTGCCGCGCGGCGTCGGCGTCGAAGTGGAAGCCATCGCCGAAATCGAACCCTGAGCGCAGCGCGCGGGGTTCGCTCCAACGACAGCCGAGATACGGGAAAGCCAGCCATGAACGTACCGTTCGCCAGCTCCCCCAACAACGCCGCGCCGCGCAACACCCAGCGCGATCCGCGCTACGATCTGCTGTTCGAGCCGATCCGCATCGGCCCCAAGACCATGAAGAACCGCTTCTACCAGGTGCCGCAATGCACCGGCATCGGCCATGTGCGGCCGGGCTCCAACGCCGCCCACCGCGCGGTGAAGGCCGAGGGCGGCTGGGGCGGGCTGTGCACCGAGAGCTGCTCGATCCACCCGGAGGTGAACCAGACGCTCTCTACCAACGCGACAATCTGGGACGAGGGCGACGTCATCAACCACCGCCACATGGTGGACGAGGTGCACAAATGGGGTGCGCTCGCCGCCATCGAGCTCGGCGCCGGCGGGGTGAAGGACAATCTGTTCAGCCGCTACATCGCCCCGGCGATAGACCGCTTCCCCTCCGCCGGCGTGCCCAAGGTCTACACCTACCCGGCGACCGAGGAAGACATCGGCCGGGTGATGCAGATGTACGAGGACGCCGCCCGCCGCGCCCGCGATGCCGGCTTCGACATTCTCTACATCCACGGCGCTGCCGGGGTGTTTCCGGTGCATGCGCTGTCGAAGCATTTCAACCGCCGCACCGACAAATATGGCGGCTCGTTCGAAAATCGCGCCCGTTTCTGGGTGGAGGCGCTGGAGCGGCTGCGCAAAGTGGCCGGCGACGACTGCGCGGTGGCGACCCGCATCACCATCGACGACCTCGCCGGTCCGTGGGGGCTGGAGATGCATGATGAAGGGCTGGCCTTCGTCGAATACATCACCAGGCTCGGCCTGGTCGATATGTGGGACGTCATCATCGGCGGCTCGGGCGAGGACATGTGGGGCGAGGACTCCGGCCCCTCGCGCTTCTACAAGTCCAACCACCAGGCGCCGTGGAACGCGCAGGTGAAGCGCATCGCCAAGGTGCCGGTGGTCGGCGTCGGCCGCTTCACCGAGCCGGACGAGATGGTGCGGGTGATCCGCTCCGGCCAGCTCGACATCATCGGCTGCGCCCGTCCCTCGATCGCCGACCCGTGGCTGCCGCGCAAGATCGACGAGGGGCGCACCGAGGACATTTGCGAGTGCATCGGCTGCAATGCCTGCGTCTCGCGCTACAATCTCTCCAACGCCATCATCTGCACCCAGAACCCGACCGCGCTGGAGGAATTCCGCCGCGGCTGGCACCCGGAACGCTTCGCTCCGGCGCCGGACGCCAAGACGGTGCTGGTGGTCGGCGCCGGGCCTTCGGGGCTCGAATGCGCCCGCGTGCTGGGCCGGCGCGGCTATGACGTGCATCTGTGCGAGGCGTCCGAGAGCCTCGGCGGCCATATGCGCGACGTGGTGAAGCTGCCGGGGCTCACTGAGTGGGGCCGCGTGGTGCAGTACCGCGAGAGCCAGATCCAGCGCATGCCGAACGTCACTTTGATGCGCGGCACCGGGCTGGTGACCGCCGACGACATACTGGGTTACGGCGCCGCGCGCGTGGTGCTGGCGACGGGCGCCAACTGGGTCGGCAATGGGCTGGGCGCCAGCGGGCCGGACCCGATTGCCGGCATCGATGCGAGCCTCGACGGCTTCGTAACGCCGGAGCAGTATTTTGCCGGCAAGCCGATCGGCGACCGGGTGGTGGTGCTGGATTCCGATGGCTACTTCATGGCGATCAGCATCGCCGAGGCGCTGGTCGACCAGGGCAAGCAGGTGACGCTGGTCACCCATTTCGAAACCGTGGCGCCGGTGACCGAGCTGACGCTGGAAGGCTATAATCTGCGCCGGATGATGCACGAAAAGGGCATTCACGAGCGCGTCGGCCATTGGGTGGAGAAGGTCGGCAGCGGGCCGGGCGGGCTGGAAGTGGTGCTGTATAATCGCTACCGCGACGGCTATCGCCGCACCACGGAACCCAAGCTCGGGGTCTATCCGCGCCGGCTCGGCGATGCGGTCGAGGTGCTGGCCTGCGACACCGTGGTGCTGTGCACCGCCCGCGAATCCAAGCGCGAGCTGTACGACGCGCTGGTGGCGCGCAAGGAGCTTTGGGCCGATGCCGGGCTGGAGGTGGTGGTGCGTGCCGGCGACTGCCTCGCACCGCGCTATCTGGCCGACGCCATCTTCGACGGCCACCGCATTGCGCGCGAATTTGAGAGCGACAATCCGGAGCGGCCGCGCGCCATTATCCGCGAGCGGATGATCTGGGGTGCCGAGACCATCCCGAAGCTCGGCGACCATGTGCTGTAGCGCGGCCTCAGCGCCCCTGGCGCCAGGCCTTGAAACGTTCCACGCCCTCGGCATTGGCGGGGTAGAGGCCGAAGATGGATTCGCCGTCCTTCACCCGCTCGATGACGAAATCCTCCATCAGCGCCTGCTCATAGCCGTCGCGGGCGACCTCGTCGGCCAGATGGCGGGGAATGACGACGACGCCTTCGCGGTCGCCGACGATGATGTCGCCCGGATAGACCGCGACGTCGCCGCAGCCGATCGGCACATTGATGTCGACGGCATGATGGCGGGTGATGTTGCTGGGCGCCGCCGGGCCGGCGCAATAGACCGGAAAATCGAGCTCCGCAATGGTCGGCGAATCGCGCAAGCCGCCGTCTGTGACCACGCCGGCGGCGCCGCGCACCATCATGCGGGTGATGAGGATGCTGCCGGCACCGGCCGCGCGGGTGTCGCGCCGGCAGTCGATCACCATCACATGGCCGGGCGGCACCGTCTCCACCGCCTTGCGCTGGGGGTGGTCGCGGTTCTCGAACACGGCGGAAACGTCGATATCCTCGCGCGAGGGGATGTAGCGCAGCGTGAAGGCCTCGCCCACCATGGTCGGCCCGCCGGTGCTGAGCCGGCGCACGCCTTGCATGAAGGTGTTGCGCAGGCCGCGCATCATGAGCTGGGAGGTCAGCGTCGGGGTGCTGAGCTTTGCCAAAAGGCTGCGCGTCTCGTCCGAAAGCGGCGTCGTGCTCATGATTGCTTTCCACATCTGTGCGAAATCATTGCGGTGACTCGTCTTACAACCTGACCGGGAACGTGCGCCGAACGCCGCCTCCGCTTCGGCGGACGAAGGTGAAGGCTTGTCCGGCGATAGGCAAGAGATTTTGCCGGTATTGGATTTTTGCTGAAGCTGCCGCCGTTTAGAAGGTGCGGAATACCTGCCTGACAAGTTTATGAATTATTGACATGCGTGGTGCGCCATGCAAGCCTTCGAATGCAGGCTGAAGTAACGGTGGGGCCTTCCCATTTCGAACAGTCAAACATCGGAGGTTGTCATGGCGGTGCGTGATTGTAGTCCCCGAACAACTGGCGCTGGAGGGCTGTGGAAAAGCAGGCGAGCGGCCTTGCGGCCGAGCCTCGTCGCGCTGTGCACCGCCTGGATCGGCCTCGGCGCGGCCGGCGCGGCGGAGTACAAGGAAGCGCCGATGCTCGGCGAGCTGGTCAAGGCCGGCAAGCTGCCGAAACTGGCCGACCGACTGCCGGAAAGCCCGCGCGTCGTCACGCCCTATGAGAAGGTCGGCACATATGGCGGCACCTGGCGGTCCGGCATGGTGGGCGGCTCCGACCGCAACTGGCTGTTCCGCATCGCCGGCTATGAGCCGCTGCTGGCCTGGGACCGCGAATGGAGCGGCAAGATCCTGCCCAACCTCGCCGAGGTGGTGACCAGCAACGCCGATTCGACGGTGTTCACCATCCAGTTGCGCAAGGGCCTGAAGTGGTCGGACGGCAAGCCGTTCACCAGCGACGATATCGGTTTCTTCATCAACGACATTGCCGGCAACAAGGAATTGCTGCCGAACGCGGTCGAGTGGGTGGTGACCGGCGGGGAACTCGCCAAGTTCGCCAAGATCGACGACACCACCTTCACGCTCACCTTCAAGGAGCCTTACGGTCTGTTCCCGCAGCGCCTGGCCAGCGGCTATGGCGTGCAGATGACCATGATGGCCAAGCATTACTGCTCGCAATTCCACCCCGCCTACAACAAGGCCGGCCTGGATGAGCTGATCAAGACCGCGGGCGTGCAGAACTGGACCGAGCTATTCATCAAGAAATGCGCGGTCGACACCGAGGCCAATGAGCGCTGGCAGAACCCGGACCGGCCGACCATGGAGCCCTGGGTCATCAAGGATCCCTATGTCAGCGGCGCCCAATTGGTGACTTTGATCCGCAATCCGTATTACTTCAAGGTGGATACGGCCGGTAACCAGCTTCCCTACATCAATGATCTGCGCATTTCGGTGAACGCCGACAAGCAGACGCTGGTGCTGAAGGTGGTGAACGGCGAGATCGACTACCAGGACCGCCACATCAACGCCAATTCCAACCGCGCGGTGTTCACCGATGCGGCGGCGAAGGCCAAGGT
>JBGGNI010000052.1:0-19654 GCA_041287585.1 Xanthobacteraceae bacterium | reverse complement strand
CCAATGTAAAACCAAAAGACAATTGGTTCAGCACTTCGCGTGTTTCCAACCCGATGGCGGGCCTACCGCCTCGACCCCTAGGGAGTTAGAAATGCTCACATCGCTTTCCCGCACTCTGCGGTTCTCTCTGCGCGCCGGCGCAGCCGTGCTGGCACTCGGGGCTCTCATTGCCGCTCCCGGCAGCGCCGAGGCCGGCAAGGTGCGCGTCGCCTTCGGCGACATTGCCAGCGTCGAGACTCTGCATCTGCTCGCCGCCTTCGAGCTCGCCAAGGAGCGCGGCGTCGATATCGAGGTCACCTACCTCAAATCCGAGGACATCGCCGCCCAAGCGGTGGTGAGCGGCCAGGCCGATGTCGGCGTCGGCGGGCCCTATGCGCTGATCCAGAAGGTGAAGGTGCCGGTGCGCATCTTCCTGCAGCTCTCCACGCTGCGCTTCTACCCGGTGGTCAATGCCGAGTTCTATAAGAGCTGGAAAGACCTCAACGGCCAGGAGGTCGCGGTGCATTCGCGCGGCTCGGGCACCGAAGCCATCATGCGGCTGATGGAGCAGAAGCAGGGCATCAAGTTCGCCAAGATCAGCTACATCCCCGGCTCGGAAGTGCGCGCCGGAGCCCTGCTTCAGGGCAATGTGAAAGCCTCCATCGTCGATTCCAACGGCCGCCGGCTGTTGCAGGAAAAGGCGCCCGGCAAGTTCATCGTGCTGCCGCTCGAAGGGGTGAAGGCGACCGACGAGGCGCTGTTCGCCACCCAGGAGTTCCTGCAGAAGAGTTCCGGCGACATCGACATCATCGTCGAATCCGTGCTCAGCGTGTGGCGCGCGGTGGCGGCCAATCCCGGCGCCATCGTCGAACTGCGCGCCAAATACAAGCTGCTGCCAGACCTGCCGGCTTCGCAGGTCGCCGACATCCAGCCCTATTTCAAGGAACAGGCCTCTTCCTTCCCGCTCAATGGCGGCGGTGTCGCCGCGGCGCGCGACGACTTCGCCTTCTACTCGCTGTCCGGCCAGCTTCAGGGCGATGCGGCGAACCTGAAGGTGGAGGAGTTCTGGGACATGAGCGCGCTCGACCGTGTGCTCGGCAAGATCGGCACCAACTGAGGCTGGGCGGATGGCAGCACCCGCACAGCTGGACGGCCCTTCCGGGGCCGTCCGTTCCGCCGCCGGCGCCGCCCTCGCGGTGCGCCGTCGCCCGCAGCAGCACCCGACCGCGTGGCGCATCGCCTCGCTCGCGCTGTTCTTCCTGGCCTGGGAGATCGCCGGCCGCATCCCCATAAGCTATGCCTTCCCGACGTTCCTGGAGACGCTGCGCGCCTTCTTGCGCATGCTGCTGGACGGTTCGCTGGTCAGCGCCTACGCGGAAACGCTGCAACCGCTCATCATCGGCATCGCGGTCTCGGCCGTGGTCGGCATCGGGCTCGGCATCCTCATGGGGCTGTCGCCCACCGCCGAATGGCTGGCCGCACCGGTGTTCGTGGTGCTGCAAGCCGCGCCCATGGCGGCGTTGATCCCGCTCATCACCTTCGTCTATGGCATCGGCCTTGTCGCCAAGACGCTGGCGGTGATCATGCTCGCTTTGCCGGTGATCGTGCTGAACGGCTACAAGGCCGTGCGCAACGTCAATCCGTCGCTGGTCGATATGTGCCGCTCCTTCCAGGGCAGCGCCTGGCAGCGCATCACCCGCATCATCATCCCCGATGCCAGCCCGGTGATCTTCGCCGGCCTGCGCCTCGGGCTCGCCGCCGGCTTCATCGGCGTGATCCTCGCCGAATTGCTGATTACCCCCACCGGCATCGGCGATCTCATCACCTATCATCGCTCGGTGGCCGACTACCCGGAAATGTATGCCGCGGTGGTCTCCATCATCCTCGCCTCGACGCTCACGCTCGCCGCCCTGGAGGCATTCGAGCTGCGCGTGCTGCGACCCGAAAAGAGGAGGCGCTGACATGCGCACGCTCAACGCGCTCGCCCTCGCCCCGGCGCCCGGCACGGAAGCTGCCGCCGTCGAAGTGCGCGGCATCTCGAAGATCTACGGCTCGACGGAAGCACTGCGCGCCGTCGACCTCGACTTTCCCGCCGGCAAGCTCACCACGCTGCTCGGCCCTTCCGGCTGCGGCAAGACCACGCTTTTGAAGATCATGGCCGGGCTGATCCCGGCGGACGCCGGCGAGGTGCGGGTGAACGGGCGCCCCGTGACCGGGCCGGGGCCGGAGCGAGCCTTCGTGTTCCAGGATTTCGCGCTGATGCCCTGGGCCACCGTGATGCGCAATGTCGCTTTCGGGCTGGAACTGCGCGGCGTCGGCAAGGCCGAACGGCAGGCGGTGGCGCAGCGCTACATCGCCGAGGTCGGCCTTTCGGGCTTCGAGGACCGCTATCCGCACGAACTTTCCGGCGGCATGCGCCAGCGGGTCGGCCTCGCCCGCGCCTTCGCGGTGAACGCCGACGTGCTGCTGCTCGACGAGCCGTTCTCGGCGGTGGACGAGCAGAACCGGCGCAAGTTCCAGGAAGACCTGCTGCGGCTGGTGGCGCTGGAGAAGAAGACCTTCATCTTCGTCACCCATTCCATCGAAGAGGCGGTCTATGTGTCGGACCGCATCGTGCTGCTGTCGCGCCGGCCGGGCCGGGTGTCGCAGATCATCGAGCCGGAGATCGACCGCTCCGCCAGCCCGGACATGATCCGCCGCGACCAATCCTATCTGGATACGGTCGAAGTGATCTGGCAGGGCTTGAAGCGCTATGTCGATTGAGGGAGGCGGATCATGACAGTGTTCGGTTATCGCCTGCCGATGATGAGTTCGCTGCTGGTGTGGGCCGTGGCCTGGGAGATCGTCGGGCAAAGCGGCCTGCTGTTCCTGGTGCCGCCGCTGTCCGACGTGCTGGTGAGCGCGGTAGCGCTGGTGCAGACCGGCACCTGGCAGGCGGCGGCGCTCATCACACTGCACAGCTTCGCGCTCGGCATGGCGCTGGCGATCGCGGTCGGCGTGCCGCTCGGCGTGCTGATGGGACGTCTGCCGGCGTTCGACAATCTGCTCGGCATCTGGGTCAACATCTTCGTCAGCGCACCGCTGTCCGCCTTGGTGCCGGTGCTGATGATCCTGTTCGGCATCGGCGAGACCACGGTGGTGGTCACGGTGTTCCTGTTCGCGGTGTGGATCATCGTGCTCGACACCCGCGCCGGCATCCAGAGCGTGCCGCGCTCGCTGGTCGAGATGGCCAAGAGCTACGGTGCCTCGCGCATGGCGCTCTACGGCAAGATCATCCTGCTCGCCGCCCTGCCGGAAATCCTCGCTGGCATCCGGCTCGGCGTGGTGCGCGGGGTCAAGGGGGTGGTGATCGGGCAGTTGCTGGTCTCCATCATCGGCTATGGCGAATTGTTCGAGCTGTATTCGCGCAATTTCGACATGGAGAATTTCTGGGCCCTCACCATCATCCTGTTCGCCTTCGCGATGCTGATGTCGGCCCTCATCGAGTCCATCGAAAAACGAGTCGACTACTACGCGGGAGTTCGCTGATGAATGCGCTGAACCAGAACAATGCCTATGTGATCGCCCCCTCGGCGATCCCCACCCTTCCGGTGGTCGGCACCGACAAGCTCTTTCCCGTGCACCGCATCTATTGCGTCGGCCGCAATTATGCCGAGCACGCCATCGAGATGGGGCACGACCCGGACAAGGAGCCGCCGTTCTTCTTCCAGAAGAACCCGGATAATATTCTCACCACCGGGCAGTTCCCCTACCCGGACAAGTCGAAGGATGTGCATTACGAGATCGAGATGCTGGTCGCCATCGGTAAAGGCGGGGTGAACATCCCGGTGGAGAGCGCGCTCGACCATGTCTATGGCTACGGCATCGGTCTCGACATGACGCGGCGCGATCTCCAGGGCGAGGCCAAGAAGCTGGGCCGGCCGTGGGAAGTCGGCAAGGCGTTCGAGGGGTCGGCGCCCTGCACGGCGTTGATACCGGCCAGCGAGATCGGCCATCCGGCCGCTGGCGCGGTGTGGCTGAAGGTAAACGGCGCGCTGCGCCAGCAGGGCGACCTCAACCAGATGATCTGGAAGGTGCCGGAGATGATCTCCTATCTCTCTGGCCTGTTCATGCTGCAGCCCGGCGACATCATCATGTCCGGCACGCCGGCCGGCGTCGGCGCCATCGTGCGCGGCGATAAGCTGGAAGGCGCTGTCGAGGGCCTGGGCAGCCTTGAGGTCACGGTGGTTTAGGCTTCCACTGTCATGGCCGGTATGTGCCCGGCCATGACTCCTACGGATGTAGATGTCGCCTTCGGCAAAGGCCGCGAACAATGTCCTGATCCGCCGCCGTTCACCGTGCGTAGTGGTTCGTGTTGCAGAACCTGACCAGGCGGCCCGCTACCCATGACCGATGACGCCCGCCCCGCCATCGTGTGGTTCCGCGACGATTTGCGGCTTGCCGACAATCCCGCGCTGGACAGCGCCGTCGCCACCGGCCGGCCGCTGGTGCTGATCTATGTGCTGGACCAGTTCAGCCCCGATCTGCGCCCGCTGGGCGGGGCGGCGCGCTGGTGGCTCGGCCGCTCGCTCGCGTCCCTCGCCCGCTCCGTTGAGGCCAAAGGCGGCCGGCTGCTGCTGCGGCGCGGTCCGGCCGGCGCGGTGCTGCCCGCGCTGGCGGCGGAGTGCAATGCACGCGCGGTGTTCTGGAACCGGCGCTACGGCGCTGCCGAGATTGCCGTCGACACCGATGTGAAGTCCGCCCTCATCGCCGGCGGCGTCGAAGCGCGCAGCTTCAACGGTGCGCTGCTTGCCGAGCCGTGGAGCGTGCTCAACCGCGCCGGCCAGCCCTTCCGCGTCTTCACCCCGTTTCACCGCACGGCTGCCGAGCATGATGTGCCGGACCCGCTCAAGGCGCCCGCACAGACGCTGACAGGCCCCGATCTGCCGAGCGAGCCGCTCGATAGCTGGCAGTTCGAGCCGCGCCAGCCGGATTGGGCGGGCGGCCTGCGCGAGACCTGGGTGCCCGGTGAAGCCGGGGCGCTGGCACGGCTCGACACCTTTCTCGACGAGGGGCTAGCGGGTTATGCGCTAGGCCGCGACCGGCCGGACCTTGCCCATGTCTCCCGCCTGTCGCCGCATTTGCGCTTCGGCGACATCTCGCCCCGGCAGATACTGGCTGCGGTGCGCGCGGCGAAAGCGCCGCCCGGCGACGTGGCGAAGTTTGTCGCGGAACTCTATTGGCGGGAGTTCTCCTACCATCTGCTGTTCCATTTTCCCGATCTCGAGCGGCGCAATTTCCAGCCGCGCTTCGACGCCATGGCCTGGCGCGACGACCCGGACCTCCTGGCGGCCTGGCAGCGTGGGCGCACCGGCTATCCGCTGGTGGATGCCGGCATGCGGCAATTGTGGCGGGAAGGCTGGATGCACAACCGGGTGCGCATGGTCGCCGCTTCGTTCCTGATCAAGCACGGTCTGATCGACTGGCGCCTCGGCGAAGCCTGGTTCTGGGACACGCTGGTGGATGCCGACCCCGCCAGCAATGCCGCGAGCTGGCAATGGGTCGCCGGCTCCGGCGCCGATGCGGCGCCCTATTTCCGCATCTTCAACCCGGTTATCCAGGGCGCCAAGTTCGATCCGCACGGCGACTATATCCGCCGCTACGTTCCGGAACTCGCGCAGGTGCCGCTTTCTGCCGTGCACGCCCCGTGGTTGGGCGGCACTCAGTTGCGGGGCGCGGCGGGCTGTTACCCGCCTCCTGCGGTGGCGCATGCCGAGGCTCGGGACCGCGCTTTGGCCGCCTTCGAAGCCGTGAAAGCCGCCGGATGATTTTCGCCGCGAAATCCCGTTGCACCGACGGTTCGACAACGCCAAAATCCGATCGTGCTGCCGTGGAGGTCCCTATGACGCCCGATGTCGCGGTGACGCAGGATTCGTTGCATCGACACCTCGCCGGCCTGCCCCGGCCGGCAAAAATGGCGCTCGCCTTTGCCAGCCGGCTGCGCAAAGGCCGACTGCGCATCGTGCTGCCGGACGGGCGGGTGCTGACCTTCGGCGGGGCCGAACCGGGGCCGGAAGCCACCCTCATCGTCAAGAATATCGGCTTTGCACGCCGGCTTATGGCCGGCGGCGAGATCGGCTTTTCGGAAGCCTATATTGCCGGGGAATGGGACAGCCCGGACGTGACGCGGTTCCTCACGCTGTTCTGCGTCAATCATGAGATGATCCACAACATGCTTGGCGGCAAGCCGCTGGTGCGCCTGTGGCAGATGTTCAGCCACTGGCGGAACCGGAACACCCGCAGCGGCGCGCGGCGCAACATCGAGGCGCATTACGATCTGGGCAACCAGTTCTATGCCGCCTGGCTCGACCCCAGCATGACCTATTCCAGTGCACTGTTCACCGAAGGCGCCAACGACCTTGAATCGGCGCAGACCGCCAAATACCGCGCTCTGGCCCATGCGCTCGATCTGCGGCCGGGCCATGACGTGTTGGAAATCGGCTGCGGCTGGGGCGGCTTTGCCGAATATGCGGCGCGCGAGCATGGCTGCCGCGTGGTCGGGCTTACGCTCTCGCCTGCCCAGGCCGAATTCGCCCGCGCCCGCGCGCAGGCCGCCGGCCTTGCCGACCGTATCGATATCCGCCTGCAGGATTATCGCGACGAGCACGGGCAGTATGACCGCATCGCCTCCATCGAGATGATCGAGGCGGTAGGCGAAACCTATTGGCCGACTTATTTTTCCGCCATCCGCGAGCGGCTTCATCCCGGCGGGCGGGCGGGCATTCAGGCCATCACCATTCAGGACCACCTGTTCGGCAATTACCGGCGCGAGCTCGATTTCATTCGCCGGCACATCTTTCCCGGCGGCATGCTGCCCCCGGCCGAGGGCATCAAGCAGATCGCCGGCCGGTTGGGCCTTGCGCTCGACGCCGAGCGGGTGTTCGGGCTGGATTACGCCCGCACGCTGGCGGAGTGGCGCGACCGTTTCCTCGGTGCCTGGCCCGCGCTGGTGCCGCTCGGCTTCGACGAGCGCTTCCGGCGTCTGTGGGAATATTATCTGTGCTATTGCGAAGCCGGCTTCCTATCCGGCAATATCGACGTGCGGCAGATGATTTTCAGCAAGCCGGCCTGAGCGGGCCTGCCGAAAACGCCGGGCGCCCGGTTGCGGCGCGAGCAATGCTCCCCTAGTTTGATCGACCTTTTTGCAACGGTCGCATCCGCATCCCATGGACATTCGAAATGGCCTCGTCGAGGCGATCGGCAACACGCCGCTGATCAAGCTGGAAGGCGCCTCGCGCGCCACCGGCTGCACCATTCTGGGCAAGGCCGAGTTCCTCAATCCCGGCCAATCGGTCAAGGACCGCGCCGCCCTCTACATCATCCGCGACGCCATCGCCTCCGGCCGGCTGCGGCCGGGCGGCGTGGTGGTGGAAGGTACCGCCGGCAATACCGGCATCGGCCTTGCCCTGGTCGGCAATGCGCTGGGCTTCCGCTCGGTGATCGTCATTCCGGACACGCAGAGCCAGGAAAAGAAGGACATGCTGCGGCTCGCCGGCGCCACGCTGGTGGAGGTGCCGGCGGTGGCCTACGCCAATCCGAACAACTATGTGAAGGTCTCCGGCCGACTCGCCGAGGCGCTCGCCGCTGTGGAGCCGAACGGGGCGGTGTGGGCCAACCAGTTCGACAATATCGCCAACCGCCAGGCCCATATCGAGACCACCGGGCCGGAAATCTGGCAGCAGACCGACGGCACGGTGGACGGCTTCGTCTGCGCCGTCGGCACCGGCGGCACGCTGGCGGGTGTCGGCATCGCACTGAAGCAGCGCAACCCGAACATCCGCATCGCCCTGGCCGACCCGTTCGGCGCGGCGCTCTACAGCTATTACACCACCGGCGAACTGAAGAGCGAAGGCTCCTCCATAACTGAGGGCATCGGCCAGGGCCGGATTACCGCCAATCTCGAAGATGCGCCCATCGACGTCGCCTACCGCATTCCGGACGCCGAGGCGGTCGAGATCGTGTTCGATCTGCTGGAGCATGAGGGGCTGTGCCTCGGCGGCTCGTCCGGCATCAATGTTGCCGGTGCCATCCGCCTCGCTCGCGAGCTTGGGCCGGGGCACACCATCGTCACCATCCTGTGCGATTTCGGCACGCGCTATCAGTCCAAGCTGTTCAACCCGGCCTTCCTGCGCGAAAAGGAGCTGCCGGTGCCGGCCTGGTTGGAACGCGACGTCGCCGTGCCCGACGTGCTGCTGTGATGCCGACCGCCCTGCTGTTCCGCGACGACGCCTACCGCACCGAGACGCCGGCGCAGGTCACCGCGCTCACCCCCGAGGGCGGCATCATCGCCGACCGCACGGTGTTCTACGCTACCGCCGGCGGCCAGCCGGGCGATCGCGGCGTGCTGATCCGGGCGGACGGCACGGAGTTGCCGCTCACGACCGCCGTCTATGGTCCGGGCAAGACCGATGTGGTGCATGTCCCTGCCCCCGGCGGCGCTCTGCCCGATGTCGGGGAGCCGGTCACGCTGCGGCTGGATTGGCCGAGCCGGCACAAGCGCATGCGCATGCACACCGCGCTGCATCTGCTCTCGGTGGCGCTGCCTTATCCGGTAACCGGCGGCTCCATCGGCGAGGATGACAGCCGGCTCGATTTCGACATTCCCGAAGGCGGGCTCGACAAGGACGCCATCAACGCCGAACTCGCCCGCATGATCGCCACCGGGGCGGACATCCGCGAGAGCTGGATCGCCGACGAGGAACTTCTGGCCAATCCGGGCCTCGTCAAGACGATGTCGGTAAAGCCGCCCATGGGCACCGGGCGCATCCGCCTGGTCGAGATTGTCGGTCTGGATCTGCAGCCTTGCGGCGGCACCCATGTGCGCAATGTCGCCGAGATCGGCGCCGTCGTGGTCACCGCCATCGAAAAGAAAGGGCGGCAGAACCGCCGCGTCCGGCTCGGCTGGGCGATTTGAGGAGGACGACATGACCGACGCCGCGCCTGCATCCAGGCATCTTGTTTCTACGCAATGGCTGGCTGACAATCTTGGCCAGCCGGGCCTCGTCATCGTCGACGGCTCGTGGCACCTGCCGGCGGCCCAGCGCGACGGCCGCACCGAGTATGTCGCCGCGCACATTCCCGGCGCGGTGTTCTTCGATATCGACGCCATTGCCGACACCACGAGCGGCCTGCCGCACATGCTGCCGAAGCCGCACGATTTCGCCGCCGCGGTGGGCGCGCTCGGCATCGGCGACGGCATGAAGATCGTGGTCTATGACGGCGCCGGCCTGTTTTCGGCGCCGCGGGTGTGGTGGACCTTCCGCGCGTTCGGCGCCCGCGAGGTGGTGGTGCTGGACGGCGGTCTGCCGAAATGGCTCGCGGAAGGGCGCCCGGTGGAAGACGGCGCGCCGCGGCGCCACCCGGCCCGCTTCACGCCGCGGGTCGACGCCACCATAATCGCCGACATTGACGAGGTGGCACGACGGCTGGAGGACGGCTCGGCGCAGATCGTCGACGCGCGCCCGGCCGAGCGATTCCGCGGCGAGGCGCCGGAGCCGCGTGCCGGCGTGCGCGCCGGCCACATGCCGGGCAGCCGGAACGTGCCCTTCCCAGGCGTTGTGCAGGACGGCAGGCTGGGCTCGCCCGAGGCGATCCGTGCCGCGCTGGCACAAGGCGGCGTCGACCCCGACAAGCCGACCATCACCAGTTGCGGTTCCGGCGTCTCCGCCGCGATCCTCTGGCTGGCGCTCGACTCCATCGGCCGCACGCCGCAGGCGCTCTATGACGGCTCG
Organism: Xanthobacteraceae bacterium; assembly: GCA_041287585.1. GTDB lineage: Bacteria > Pseudomonadota > Alphaproteobacteria > Rhizobiales > Xanthobacteraceae > Ancylobacter. Next base: position 9,905 of record JBGGNI010000052.1, on the reverse strand, counting down.
TGGGCGGAATGGGGCTCCTCCGACAAGCCTATCGCCACCGGCGAGGCCTGAGAGGCCTGCCGCGCCTCGTCCTGCCTGTTTTCTCCCCACGACCTGCGTGATCCCGGAACGGCCAAAGGCCGCATCCGGGATCGTCTGGGAAGTTCACTCGGATACCGATCCCGGCTCTGCGCTGCGCGAAGCCGGTCATCGGGCTTGCCGAAGGCACGACCCGTGGGGCCGGGATGACGTGTCGCGTAGGATGGCGGATCGCCAGCGGCGTCAAACCGTCGTCAGTGCAGGATCTGGCTCAGGAACAGCCGGGTCCGCTCATGCTGCGGGTTGGAGAAGAAAGCGTTCGGCTCGTTCATCTCGATGATCTGGCCGGCATCCATGAAGATCACCCGGTTGGCGACTTGGCGGGCGAAACCCATTTCGTGGGTCACGCACAGCATGGTCATGCCTTCCTGGGCGAGGCTCACCATGGTGTCGAGCACCTCCTTCACCATTTCCGGGTCGAGCGCCGAGGTCGGCTCGTCGAACAGCATGATCTTCGGCTGCATGCACAGGGCCCGGGCGATGGCGACGCGCTGCTGCTGGCCGCCGGAGAGTTGACCGGGATACTTGTTGGCCTGTTCCGGAATTTTCACCTTCTTGAGAAAGTGCATGGCGAGGTCTTCGGCTTCCTTCTTGGGCGTCTTGCGCACCCAGATCGGCGCCAGCGTGCAGTTTTCCAGAATGGTCAGGTGCGGAAACAGGTTGAAGTGCTGGAAGCACATGCCGACCTCGCGGCGGATCTCGTCGATGCGCTTGAGGTCGTTGGTCAGTTCGATGCCGTCGACGACGATCGAACCCTTCTGGTGCTCTTCCAGCCGGTTGATGCAGCGGATCATGGTCGACTTGCCGGAGCCGGACGGCCCGCAGATGACGATGCGCTCGCCGCGCTTCACCCGCAGGTTGATGTCCTTCAGCACATGGAATTCGCCGTACCATTTATGCACGCCGACCAGTTCGACCGCGGTCTCGCGGCTCGGCTCGGTGTGCACGGCCGGGAGTTCGTCGCTGGGGACGATTGAGTGGGTATCGCTCATCGGGAACTCTCCTAAGGGATCAGTGGCGGCGTGAGGTGTTCAGCCGCCGCTCGACGAAGAGCGAGTAGCGGGACATGCCGAAGCAGAACACGAAATAGACGATGCCGGCAAAGGCGAAGCCGGTGTAGAGCGTGACCGGCGTCGCCCAGTTGGGGTCGGTAAAGGCGGCGCGCAATTGGCCGAGGAAGTCGAAGATCGACACGATCAGCACCAGCGTGGTGTCCTTGAACAGGCTGATGAAGCTGTTGACGATGCCGGGAATGACCATGGTCAGGGCCTGCGGCAGCACCACCAGGCGCATCATCTGCCACCAGGTGAGGCCCACCGCCATGCCGCCTTCATACTGGCCCTTGGGTATGGCCTGCAGACCTCCGCGCACCACTTCCGCGATATAGGCCGCAGTGAACAGCGCGACGCCGACCAAGGCCCGCAGCAACCCGTCCGGGCTCATGCCGGTGGGTAGGAACAGCGGCAGCATATAGGTGGCGAAGAACAGCACGGTGATCAGCGGAACGCCGCGCCAGAACTCGATGAAGATCACCGAGAGCATGCGCACCACCGGCATCTGCGAGCGGCGGCCGAGCGCCAGCGCGATGCCGAGCGGCAGCGAGGCGACGATGCCGGTCACCGCGATGACCAGCGTAACCAGCAGGCCGCCCCAGGAACGCGTCTCCACCGGCACCAGGCCGAAATCGATGTCCCAGGCCAGCATGATGACGCCTAGCCCGGCAAACACCCAGAACACGGTGGTCGCTGCGCCGGAGCCTTCGCCGCCAACAAGGCGCGACAGGCCCCACGCGATCGCCACGGCAAGGGCCGTGGTGAGCAGGAAGTCCAGCCACATGGCGATCTTCAGCCCGAACAAAGTGGCATCGCCGACCAGCGGCTGGATGAGGCCGAAGCGCTCCAGGAAAAAGGCGGAGGCGTCGATGTTGCCGCCGGTCAGCAGCACGAACGCCACCACCGGATAGACGAAGAAGAACAGGAAGGAACTCAGCCGCTTCTGCGGCCAGCTCGGCACCATCAGGGGCAACAGCAGCAGAGCCCCGGCAACGAACACGATGTCGACCCGCCAACGCTGGTCGATCGGGTAGAAGCCGTAGATGAACTGGCCGAACTTGGCCTGAATGAACGGCCAGCAGGCGCCAACCTGCGGACCGAGACAGGCCTCGCGGCTGGTGCCCTGCCACACCGCGTCGATGAAGAGAAAGCGCATAAGCGGCGGCACGATCAACGCCAGCAGGGCGATGCCGCACAGCGTCAGAACGGTGTTGAGCGGACCGGAGAACAGATTGGCCCGGATCCAGGCCACCGGCCCGACCGCGAGGCCGGGCGGCGGCTGCGGCGTCGCCAGTTCGCCGCGTACGAAGGTGATGTCGTCGGCAAGGCTCATCGTCGCTCCCCTCACCGTTCAATAAGCGCGACGCGCTTATTGTAGGTGTTCATGATGATCGACGTGATCACCGAGATGAGCAGATAGATGCCCATGGTGATGGCGATGATCTCGATGGCCTGTCCGGTCTGGTTCAGCGTGGTGCCGGCGAACACCGACACCAGATCGGGATAGCCGATGCCGACCGCGAGCGAAGAATTCTTGGTGAGGTTGAGATATTGGCTGGTGAGCGGCGGGATGATGACCCGCATGGCCTGCGGAATGACCACCAGCCGCAGCGTCGGCCCGTTGCGCAGGCCCAGCGAGGTGGCCGCCTCGGTCTGGCCGTGACTCACCGAGACGATGCCGGAGCGGACGATCTCGGCGATGAAGGCCCCGGTATAGGTGGCGAGCGCCAGCGTCAGCGCAACGAACTCCGGCAGAATTCTTACGCCGCCGGCGAAGTTGAAGCCCCGGAGCTCCGGCCGCTCGAAGCTGATCGGGAAATTCGTGGCGATCAGCGCGAGTAGCAACAGGCCCACGATCATGGTGGCGTTGATCCAGAACACCGGCAGCAGCCGGCCGGTGTCTTCCTGGCGCTGCTTGGCCCAGCCAGAGAACAGCACACTGGCGAAGACGCCGAGGCCGAGCGCCCACAGCACCACGTCCGAGCCGTCGCCGAACAGCGGGCGCGGCATGATGATGCCGCGGTTGGAGATGAACACCTCGTCGAACAGATTGATGCTCTGGCGCGGGCCGGGCATCGCGCTCAGCACCGCGAGATACCAGAACAGGATCTGGAACAGCAGCGGCAGGTTGCGCAGCAGTTCCACATAGCAGGTGGAGATCAGTCGGATCACATAGTTCTTGGAGAGCCGCCCGATGCCGACCAGGAAGCCGAACACGGTGGCGAAGAAGATGCCGACCACCGCCACCAGCAAGGTGTTGAGAACGCCGACCAGCAGCGCGCGGCCATAGGTCGAGGTCTCGGTGTAGGGCACCAGTGCCTGGCTGATGCCGAAGCCGGCGGTGTTGTCGAGGAAGCCGAAGCCGCTGGCTATCTTCTGGGCTGCAAGGTTCTGCCGGGCGTTGTCGTAGAAGTCCCACGCCAGGAAGATGACCAGCGCCGCCGCCAGGAGCTGCAGCACGACGCTGCGAACCTTAGGGTCATTCACGAAAGAGCTGCCGCCCGTAGGTTTCGGGCCGGCCTGCACTACATCTGCCATGATCCGTATCTGTCCCCTGCCCGCCACAGTGAGCTGTGTGCCCGACGATTTTTCGCAGATACCCGGGGCGGAGACGGCAAGCCGCGAGCAATATCCCGGCTCTCAGGCCCCCGCATCCGCTTCGGCTGCCCGCCTCCCCCGAGGCGTCTTGGCAGGAACGCCCGGCCGAACAGCCGGGCGCCCCGTTGCGTCAAGCGCTCAGCGGATCGGCGGAGCGTATTGCAGGCCGCCCTTGCTCCACAGCGCATTGGTGCCGCGCTCGAGCTTCAGCGGGGTCGCGGGGCCGACATTGCGGTCGTACATCTCGCCATAATTGCCGACGAGCTTGACGATGCGGTAGGCCCAGTCATTGGTCAGGCCGAGGCCCTCGCCATACTTGCCCTCGGTGCCGAGAATGCGCTTGATGTCCGGGTTGGCCGACTTCAGCATCTCGTCGACATTCTTGGAGGTGATGCCGGCTTCCTCGGCATTGATCTGGGCGTAAAGCGCCCACTTGACGATGTCGAACCACTGGTCGTCGCCATGGCTGACCACCGGGCCGAGCGGCTCCTTGGAGATGATCTCCGGCAGGACGATGAACTCGTCCGGGTTCGTCAGCTTCAGGCGCTCGGCGGCGAGGCCGGAGCGGTCGGTGGTGTAGACGTCGCAGCGGCCGGAATCGAACGCCTTGATGGTCTCGTCGGCGGTCGCGAACGCGATCACCTCATACTGCATCTTGTTGGCGCGGAAATAGTCCGCGACGTTCTGCTCGGTCGTGGTGCCGGTCTGGGTGCAGACCGAGGCGCCGGAGAGTTCGAGGGCCGAGTTGATCTTCTTGTCCTTGCGGATCAGGAAGCCCTGGCCATCGTAATAGGTGACGCCGGTGAAGTTCAGGCCCAGCGAGGTGTCGCGGGTGATGGTCCAGGTGGTGTTGCGCGACAGCACGTCGATGTCGCCGGACTGCAGCGCGGTGAAGCGATCCTTGGCCGAGAGCGGGGTAAACTTCACCTTGCCGGCGTCGTTGAAGATGGCGGCGGCAAGAGCGCGGCAGAAATCGACGTCCAGGCCAGTCCAGTTGCCCTTGTCGTCAGGGTTAGAGAAACCGGGAAGGCCCTGGCTGACGCCGCACTGGACGAAGCCCTTCGACTTGATCTGGTCGAGCTTGGCTGCCTGCGCGCCGGCAGCGGCCAGGCCGAAGCTGGCGGCGAGCGCAAAGGTGGATAGGAGGCGTTTCATGGATCGTGGCCTTCTCAGCTATCTTCTGAAGGAGTACGGCGTCCGGCCTCGCCAGACGCAGCAGGTGGCAACATTAGGCAATTTGCATGCCGGCCGATCGGTTGAGCCATCGGGCCCGCTACGACTTTCGTCGATAGCGCCATCCCTCGACCGCCCGTCCTGACCTACGGTCATCAGAGCTTTCCCGTCGCGTCCGGTCAAGCTGCGGTCTTGCACAAGCAGCGGAGGTGCACTTGACGCTACCGTGAGGTCTGCGGTCAATGGCGCTCCATCGGGGCAAGGGACGCATGGCCGGCGCAGACGACAACACGATAAGGACCTACGCCGCCGATACGCAGCTCGTCCTGGCCGGACGAGACCCTGCGCGGTTCGACGGTTTCGTCAACACGCCCATGGTGCGCGGCTCCACTGTACTGTCGCCCACGGTCGCCGATCTCGAAGGCCATACCGGCCGGTATACCTATGGCCGGCGCGGCAACCCCACCTCCGAGGGACTGGAGACCGCGCTGCGCACGCTGGAAGGCGGCGCCGGCGTGGTGCTCACCCCTTCCGGGCTTTCCGCCGTCAGCACCGCTTTGCTGGCGGCGCTGCAGAGCGGCGACGATCTCCTGATGGTCGACACCGCCTATGGCCCGACGCGGCATTTCTCCGCCACCGTGCTGCGCCGCTTCGGTGTCGAGACCCGTTTCTACGATCCGCTGATCGGCGCCGGCATCGCCGCGCTGATCCGGCCGGAAACCCGCGCCATCTATCTGGAAGCCCCCGGTTCGCTGTCCTTCGAAATGCAGGACGTACCGGCAATCGTCGAAGTGGCGCGCGCACGCGGCATCACCACCATTCTCGACAACACCTGGGCGACGCCGCTTTATTTTCAGCCGCACGCCCTCGGGGTCGATCTTTCGGTTCAGGCCGGCACCAAATATATCGGCGGGCATTCCGATCTCAATCTCGGCACCGTTTCGGCCAATGCCCGGCTCTGGCCGCAGCTTAAGGCGACGCACGGCGATCTCGGCCTCACGGTCGCGCCGGAAGACGCCTTCCTTGCCGCCCGCGGCCTGCGCACCATGGGTGTACGGCTGGCCCGGCATCAGCAGTCCGCGCTCACCGTCGCGCGCTGGCTCGCAGGCCGGCCGGAAGTGCTGCGGGTGCTGCACCCGGCATTGCCGGAACACCCCGGCCACGCGATCTGGACGCGCGATTTCACCGGTGCTTCGGGACTGTTCAGCCTGATTCTGCGCCCGGTGCCAAAGCCCGCCGTCGACGGCTTCCTCGATGCGCTGGCGCTGTTCGGGCTGGGCTACAGCTGGGGCGGATTCGAGAGCCTGGCCATTCCGTTCGATTGCAGCTCCGCACGCACGGCGACAGTCTGGCAGCCCGGCGGGCCGGGCGTGCGGCTGCATATCGGCCTGGAAGATCCCGACGACCTGATCGCGGACCTCGACCGCGGCCTCGCGCAGTTGCGGGCGCTGGCTTAGCTCAATTGAGCGTCGCGCCGACGTTCCCGCAGCACGAATTGCAGGTTGCGGACATAGATGACGAGGCTCAGCAGCTGCCCGCAGATGAAAACCGGGTCCTTGCGGTACAGCGCATAGACCAGCAGCAGCGCACCGCCGCCGAGCGAAAACGTCCAGAACGCGAATGGGATAACGCTGCGCCCGGCCTTCTCGCTGGCGTACCACTGCACGACAAAGCGCATTGTGAACAAGATTTGTGCAACGAAGCCGAGCACAACCCAGGCATTGAACTCGATCAGAAACACATCGTGCAGATAGCTGCCGGCTGCATGGGCGAGATCAACCAGCATTGGAGGTGCGCTCCTTCAGCTCCGGCACACGGCGACGGCGGCGGATGAGCCACCACACGCCGGCGAGGTCGACGCCGCCAATCAGCGCGCGATTCCAGAAGCCGTAATTGGAAACGCCAAAGCCGCGCGGCCGGTCCACCACCGGTACGGTGGCGACGTCGAGTCCCTCGCGCCGCACCAGCGCCGGCATGAAGCGGTGCAGCGCGTCGAAATAGGGCAGAGCGAGATAGACCTCGCGGCGAAATGCTTTGAGCCCGCAGCCGGTGTCGCGCACATGGTCGTGCAGAATGGCACCGCGAATGGCGTTGGCGAGGCGGGACTGCAGCTTCTTGAAGCGGGTGTCGCGCCGCCCCTTGCGCTCGCCCTGTATCAGGCCGAGAGCCGGCCCGCCGTCGCGCAGCGCCTTCACCAGCGCCGGCACGAAGGCCGGGTCGTTCTGGCCGTCGCCATCGAGCGTGACCACGATGTCGCCGTGCGCCGCGCGCACACCCGTGCGCACCGCGGCAGACTGGCCGCAACTGCGGGCGTGCGCCACCGTGCGCAGCCAGTCATGCTCGGCGGCGAGCGCGGCCAGCACCGCCTCCGTGGCGTCGGTCGAACCGTCGGACACGAACACCGCCTCCAGCAGACCGAAGCCGGCGCGCATGCGGGCGATGTCGGCGACCAGCGGCGGTATGTTCTCCGCCTCGTTGCGGACAGGAACCACCAGGCTGACCGTCGCCGCCTCCAGAGCCAGGTTTCGCATCGCGCCGCTCACGGAACGTCCTGCACGGCATTGCGGTAGAGCGTGATGCGCACCCGGCGGCCGCCATTATAGTTGAAGCCGGTGACGTCGCCGCCGCGCTCGATGCGCAGGCCCAGCGTCTCGGCCCGCCGGACGAAGCGGGCCTCGCCGCGGGCATCCACGAATGCGGCACGGCAGCCGCCCTCGGCGAGGAAATCGGCGGCGCCCGAACCGTCGGTGAAGCGCACGCGGCCCGGCATCAGGAACATCAGGCTCGGCTCGATATAGCCGGCGGAGACGATCTGCGGCACCGCCGGCGAGCCGGGGCACGCCTCGTGCTCCGCCAGCGCCACCAGGCGCGGCGAAATCCACACGCTCTCCATTTTCGGCAGGATCATCTGCATGACGCCGAAACCGGAGACCACCATACCGGCCACCGCGAGCAGCGCCGCCTTCTCGATGCCGTAGTCGCGCACGAACACCGCCGCCACCACAAGCGCGAAGAAGCCTGCGATCAGCAGGGGCCAGGCCAAAAGGTCGGTGGTGCCGTCGAGCACCGCCAGGGCCAGCAGCGCCAGCACGGCAATGATGGCGCCCACCACCGGCCACAGCCACAGCAGCCGCGCGAGCTTTGCGTTGGCCAGCGCCATGGCACTGCGCTCGGTGGCGAGCGCGATCAATATGGCGATGGCCGGATAGGTCGGCAGCACATAATGCGGCAGCTTGGTCGGCACCAGCTCGAACAGCAGCCAGCCCGGTACCACCCAGGCGAGCAGAAAGCGCACCGGGCGCAGGCGCCGTGCGCGCCAGACGATCGGCGCCGCCAGCGCCGCCAGCGGCGCACCGGGCCAAAAGGTGCCCCAGAAGGCGAGGAGATAGGAGCCCGGCGGCGCGCCGTGCCCCTCCTGCCCGCCCGCGACCTTGCCCAGCATGTCGTGGCCGACCGATTCGGACAGGAACTGGTCGCCCGCCCGCAGCAGAATCAGCACGAACCAGGGCGAGACGATGAGCAGGCAGGCGAGCGCGCCGCGCACCGGTGCCAGCGTGCGCATGAAGCGCAGCGACCGATCGGCAATGCCGAGCGCAAGAATCGCCAGCCCGACATAAAGCGGGGTGATCGGCCCCTTCACCAGAATTCCGGCGGCCATCGCCAGCCAGAAGATGGCGGCGAGCCGGATGTTAGGCGGCGCGGCCGCAGGGTCGTCCGTGGATCTCGGTGCGGCCAGATAGGCGCGGGCCAGCGCCCCCATCGCCGCCACGACGCTCGCCAGCAGCACCGCATCGGTCTTGGCGAGCCGAGCCTCGACGTTCAACGCGGCGCAGGTCGCCAGCAAAATGGCGGCGAACAGCGCACCGCGCCGGCCGACGAAGGGAATGGCGGCCCAGAAGGTGAGCAAGACCGCGCCGATGGCGCCGGCAAGCGAGGGCAGCCGATAAAGCCAGATGGTGCGCGTCGCATCCGGCACGCCCAGCGCCTGCGCGCTTGCCACCACGGCGGACTGCAACCAGTAGATGCCGATCGGCTTCTTGTAGCGGGTGGCGTCGCCGAGACGGATATCGACGAGGTCGCCGCTTTCCACCATCTGCTTGGAAGCCTGGGCGAAGCGGGCCTCGTCGCGGTCCACCGGCGGGATTGAAAAGAAGCCCGGCAGGAACAGCGCAAGACACAGCAGCACCAGCAGCGCGCACGACCGCCGGTTCGAGCCGGCGGCGGCGTCGAACACGGCGGCGATCCAGCCGGCCGCGCCGCGGCCATAGCGGTCGACCCGCGAGCCCTGGAGAGGGAGCGGCACGCTGGTGCCGGCCCCTCCTGTCGTCTGCACCATCGGTGTCCACGCCCCTCGAAAGCGGCGGGACCATAACAGAAACGCCCGCCCCCGAAAGGCCGCCGCCGCGGCGCGGCGACGGGACGGCGCTACCTGTGGCCCTGCGGGCACGCCGCGGCGGGATGGCCTTACGGAAGGGACTTGGCGTGGGGTTGAGGCGCCCCCGGCACGCCGTCGTCCCGGCCGCAGCGAAGCGAAGAGCCGGGATCGTATGCCGAGTGAACCTCCCAGACGATCCCGGATACGGCCTGCGGCCGTTCCGGGATGACGCCGCTGGTGAGGAAGGCGGCACCGTGCCGGAGCGCGGTGCCACCCTCGATATCGGCATCAGCGCGGGCAGTTCTCCTGCCCCGGCTGGCATTGCGGACGCCGTTTTCCTTGCGACTCGCTGGAAGGCGGCGGCGCCTGACGTTGGGCAGGCGGCTGAGCCTGCCGCTGCGGCGGCGGTTGAACCTGCCGCTGCGGTTGCGCTTCCGGCCGCGGACGCGGCGGGCGCGGCTCCGCCTGGTCGGGAGCCGGGGCGCGCCTCGGCTGGGCCTGCGGCTCCGGCCGTGATTGCGCCTGGGGCTCCGGCCGCGGCTGGCGCGGCGGACGCTGCTCGGCCGGGGCCCGTGCCGGCGCCTCCGGCTGAGGCCGTGCCTGACGCGGCGGCGGAGCCTCCGCAGGAG
>JBGGNI010000051.1:0-31937 GCA_041287585.1 Xanthobacteraceae bacterium | reverse complement strand
CCGGTTCCGATCGAGAGCACAGCCGAGGCCGCGGTGACGGCGGCGGCGACGACGAAGCTGGACTTGAAGCCGGTCGCGAAGTTGCCCTCCGTCCAGGCGGCCTCGAAGCTCGACAGATCGAGTCGCGTCGGTAACGCGAAGCCGGTGACCAGGTCGGTCTTGCGGTGCAGCGCCAGGAACAGGATCGAGAGCACGGGGTAGACCGCGAGCAACGTGAACGTGCCGAGCACGAGGTAGGTGCCGACCCGGTCGAGGCGCCCGGCGGTCAGGTCCGCTCACTCCGGTCGCCGACCCGCAGCACGATTCCGGCCAGCACGAAGATGGCCACTGCGAGCACCGTGGCGATGGCGGCGGCGTACCCGACCCGGTTGTACAGGAAGGCGTTCTGGTACATGTACATCGACGGGACGATGGTCTCCCCGCCCGGGCCTCCCGCCGTCGTGTTGTAGACGATGTCGAAGCTGCGCAGGGCGTTGATCGTCGTCAGCACGAAGGCGACGAGGATCTCGTTGCGCAACCCCGGCAGCGTCACGACGAAGAACTCGCGAACCGCCCCGGCGCCGTCGACGCGGGCGGCGTCGTAAAGCTGGAGCGGCACGCTCTTCAGCCCCGCCATCAGCAGGATCATGGCAAAGGCGGAATCTCGCCACATGGCGTTGAACACCAGCGCGGCCATGGCATTGGTGGGATCGGCGAGGATGCTGACGTCGCCGAGGCCGAACGGCGCCAGGGCGAAGGGCATCAGCCCGGCCTCGCGCGAGAAGATCCATTTCAGCAGCATGGAGCCGACCAGCATCGAGATGGTGAACGGCACCAGCACCACGGCGCGGCCGAAGACGTGCAGCCGGCTGTCGCGCTCCAGCAGCAGGGCCAGCGAGAAGCCGGCCACAAAAGTGAAGATGAGGGCGAAGAAGGTGAACACGCCGGTGAGCCACACGCTGCGCAGCACCGCCGGCGAGGTGATCACCGCCCAGTAATTGCCCAGGCCGACAAAACTGGTCCGCTCCAGAAAATCGACCTTGTAGAGGCTGAGAAAGGCGCCGATCCCCAGCGGGATCGCCACGAAGACGAACTCCATGGCGAGGAAAGGCGCGACCAGCCACCAGGCCGTGCGGTCCGACCGATTGATCATCATGTGGCGTGAACTCGCTGCGCGGTTATCGAGCCGGCTACTGGCGTTCGAGGAACTTGCCCTCGGCTTCCTTCAGCGCCGCGGGTGCTGCGGCCTCGCCCAGCACCACGCGATGCACCGCGGCGTTCAGGTCGGCATCGAAGCGGGCGGTGTTGCAGCCGGTCGGCAGCATGAAGCTCCAGTCGGACCAGGCCTGCCGCATGGTGCGCATATAGCCGTATTGCGGGGCCTGGAACCGCGCGTCGTTGAACACCGAGCTGCGCGTCGGCACCTGCCCGCCGACGGTGGCCCACAGTCGCACGCCGTCCTCGCTGACCATGTAGTCGATGAATTTGGTGGCGGCGGGAAGGTTCTTCGAGTTCTTCCAGGCGGCGAGGAACCAGCCGGTGACGATCTGCGGGCCGGAGCGCTCGCCGTCCCAGGTCGGCCACGGCATCACCGCCAGATTGGCCGCACCGTCCCAGGTCGCGGTCTTGGCGGCATTCTCGAAGCGGGCGAACGGCGCGATCACCATGGCGAAGCGGCCGGCGGCAAACTGCTCCAGAATGTCGTCGGTGTTGTTCACCAGGGCTTCGCGCGGCATCACCTTGTCGGCGTTGATCCAGCCGGCATGGGTGCGCACGGCGCGCTCGCCGGCCGGGGTGGCGTAGTGCGGTTTGCAGGCGGCGCCGTCCCACACCTCGCTCTGGCCGGACTGCATCATCGGCACCAGCGCCGTGGTGCCGGCGGTGCGTTCCACCGACAGCGGCGCGCCGATGCCCCAGACGTCCGGATTGCCGTCGCCATTGGTGTCGCGGGTCAGCTTCTTGGCCGCCGCGGTGAGCTCGTCCCAGGTCTTCAGCGAGGCGGGGTCGATGCCGGCGGCCGCGAACAGGTCGCGGCGGTAGAAGATGGTGGCGGTGGCCGGAAACAGCGGCACGGCGTAGCGGGCATCGCCTACCTTGGCGGCGTCCCAGGCCGCCCGCATGTAGAAATCCGCATCCTGACCGGCCGGCCAAGCACTGACGAAGGCTTTCTGCAGATCCGCCGTGGCGTTGGCGCGCAGCAGGGCGCCGAGATTCTCGGCATTGACGAAGATGATGTCCGGGGCCGTGCCGGTGCGGTGGCCGAGCAGGAACTTGGCGCCGAGCTCGGAGAACACCTGCGATTCCACCTTGATGGTGATGCCGGGATTGGCCTTTTCGAACGCATCGATCATCTGCTTCAGCGCCCGGTCGCGGCCGGTGGGCTTGGATGGATCGAGGAAGGTCCACATGGTGACGGTCTGCGCCATCGCCAGGGACGAGACGAAGCAGAGAGCAAGCGCACCCAGCAGGGCGCCCAGGCGTTGAGCCGGATTCATTGGCGTTTCTCCCAAGTAATGGCGGCACATTCGTGCTCTGCCGGTCGGATTTCACGGGTCGATCTGTTCGAAATACCGTTTGCGGATGCGGTCCATCAGTCGTTGCATGGCGGCGACCGCACCGTCGCCGTCGCGGCGGCGCAGGCACTCGTAAATGGCGCGCCGGTCCTTCAGCGCCTGCACATGATGCTCGGGCTTCACCACGCGGTCGCGGATGGTTCGCCACATGTCGCCGGAGCGCATGTCCCACAGCTCGCGGACCACGCCGATGAGTATGGAGTTTCGCGCCGCCCGCGCCACCACGTCGTGGAAGGCGAAGCGGTCGGCCTCCGCGGTCGGCCCGTCGAGGTCCCGCTCCATGGCGTCCAGCAGCCGCGCCAGCTCGGCCAGTTCCGCCTCGGTGATGTGGACGGCGGCATCGCCGGCCGCCGCGCACTCGATGAGCTCGCGGGCCCGGAACTGTTCGTGCGGGCCGGGGCCGGGATCGCCGCCGCGTTCCCACGGCGCGCGGGCGGCATCGGCCGGGCTGCGCACATAGGTGCCGTCGCCGACCTTGACCTCGATCAGCCCCATGGTTTCCAGCGCGATCATGGCTTCGCGCACGGTGGTCCGGCTCACCTGGAACTGCTGGGCGAGGTCGCGCTCCGGCGGAAGCTGGGTGCCGGGCGGCAGCGGCGCCTGGCGTATCTGCTCGGCGATCTGCCGGGCGATGGCGACATAGAGCCGGGGCTGCTCGACCGCCTGGAACACCGGTTTCGCGGGCAGGACGGAGGATGGTTCTTTCTGCCGCACCGGCGCCTCGCCTTTGGTCCATATGTCCAGTGGTTGGACCATTAAGCCTATTTTTCACAGCTTCGGCCGGCGTGCAAGCGCAAAGAGAGCCGACACGCAATTGGCGCCGCGATGCGTGGCGCGCGAGGCTGGGATCGGTCTAAACTGATGTCAATGACAGGGTGGGAACGCAGCGATGATACGGGTGCCGACGTTGAAGACCGTGCGCGACGTCGCCACCGCTACTTGGCTTCTCGGCACGTCGCTGGCGTGCGCGCAGGCGCCGGCCGACGATTCGGCGCTGGTGGCGCGCGGCGCGTATCTCGCCCGCGCCGCGGACTGCATGCCGTGCCACACCTCGGACAAGAGCAAGCCCTATGCGGGCGGCCTTGCCCTCAACACGCCGTTCGGCGCCATCTATTCGGTGAACATCACGTCGGATCCGGCGACCGGCATCGGACGCTGGACCTACGAGGCCTTCAAGCGCGCGCTGCATGACGGCATTCGCGCCGACGGCGCCTTCCTCTACCCGGCCATGCCGTTCGACGCCTATACCGGCATCGAGGACGACGATCTGAAGGCGCTCTGGGCCTTCGTCCGCCGCATTCCGCCGGTGGAGGCGCCGAAGACGGAGAACGGGCTGTCCTTCCCCTTCAACATCCGCCTGGGCATGCTGGCCTGGCGCGAGCTGTTCTTCACGCCGGCGACCTTCGAGCCCAGCCCGCAAAAAAGTGCGGAGTGGAATCGCGGCGCCTATCTGGTTTCCGCGCTGGGCCATTGCTCGGACTGCCACAGCCCGCGCGACATTCTCGGCGGCATCAAGGGCAAGGCGCAGTTCACCGGGGCGGAGATCGACGGCTTCTACGCACCGGACATCGCCTCCGGCGCACTGGCGAAGACCTGGGACAAGGGTTCGCTGGTCCAGTTCCTCAAGACGGGCTCCGCTCCGCAGAAGACCGTAGTGTTCGGGCCGATGGCGGAGGTGGTGCACGACAGCCTCGCCTTTCTGACCGCCGCCGACCTTGCGGCGATGGCGACCTACCTGCTCGACAGTCCGCCGCCGCCGGACGCCCCCGCACCCCAGAAAGCCTCGCCGCTGCCGTCGGAGGTGTTCAAGCGCGCAGCCGCGCTCTACATCGACAATTGCGCCGCCTGCCACCAGGACCATGGCACCGGCGTGGCCAATGCCGTGCCGCCGCTCGCCGGCAACCCGGCCGTGACCGCCGCCGAGCCCTACAACATCATCACCGTGGCGCTGGAGGGTCTTCCCGCCGGCGGGTCGTTCGGCGCCATGCCGTCGTTCGCCGGACGCCTGTCCGACCGCGACCTCGCCGACCTCACCAATTATGTGCGCACCAGCTGGGGCAACGCGGCGGCGCCCAATGCCAGCGCCAAGATGGTGGCGGCCTGGCGCGCCACCGTGCCGGTTCCCGATTACGGCACGCAGGCCGCTTCCGCCTTCGATTGCGGGCAGGTCGGCGGCGCACCCGGCACGTCCGGCCCGGACCCGAAAGCGGTCGCCGCGCTCTCCGCGACGCTTGCGGGCGGCAATCGCGACGTGCCGGCCTTGGTCGACAGCTATGAGGGCGCCGCGCCTTCGGCCAGCCCGGCCGAGGTGGTCGACGCGCTGGTGTCCGCCTATTGCCCGGTGGTTGCGGCCAGCGCGGCGGAGACCTACCAGAAAAAGGCGGAGCTGCGCCGCTTCTCTCTGGAAGCGGCAGCCGCGGTGTCGCCCACTGCCGCCGCCGTGCCGTTTCCGCCGGTCGATATGGTGTGGGCGACCGCGGCCGGCCGTTCGCTGGTGACGCGCGAGCCGGGCAGCCTTGCCGGTCCGCTGGTCTGCCCGGCCAATGACGGAAAGCTGGTGCCTGAAGCGCTGGCCGGCACGGCGTCGACGCTGCTCGGCACGCCGACGCTTCCGCTCTCCGGCGATGCCGCGACGCGGCTCGCCGGCGCGCTCGCCACCACCAACCCGAAGGCCCGCCTCGCCGACATCGCCAACGCGCTGATCGCCGGCTATTGCACGCTGGTGGTCGCCGACGCTTCGCTTGAGCCGGCGCAGCAGCATGGCTGGATTGAGCAGTTCGGCGAACAGGTCATCGAGGCCCTGCAACTGCGCCCGTAACCGGTTTCCTCAGCGGCTGGGCAGCAGAACGATCAGTTTCATGATCTGCTGTTCGATCGCGGCATTCACGTCCGGCGGCTTGTGCTCGCCCACCCGAACCGCCTTTTGTCCAAGCGGCCCTTGATAGAAGGCGAGCAGGTCCTTCAGCTCGGCGCTGGAAAACGACTGCACATAATAGCCGGTGAAAACCTTCACCAGATTTTCGCGAACGCCTGCGGCCGCTGCGGTGAGTTCGGCCCGCATTTGCGCCTGCTTGTCAGTCGGCTGCTTGGCCACGGCCTCGCCGATCATCCGATCAAAGCGGGCATCGAGGCCAGGTACCACCGAAAGATCGACCACACGCTGCGCCACGGCCGACGTCTCCGAAGCATCGTCGGCCAGGACAGCGCAGGGCATCAGCAAGGCCCCGACCAGCAGCAATTTGAACGCATATTTCATGAACACCCCCTGCGCGGTCAGCACCGCAGCGGGACGATGGTATAGCCGTAGGTATGGATCGACAATGTCAGCCGGGGCGGCTGTCGGCGGGATCACGCAGAGACCGAAGTTCGCATCATGGGATCGAATGGAGAGCGGCTTTGCACGCTCTGCGCCATTTACAGCGGAAATCGGCGTGCTCGGCTCGGTATCATGGAGACGGCCCTCTCAGCGCTTTTCTCCGCTGATAGCGCCAGGAAAATTCCGCACCTCGCCATAGGAGGATTTCAGGATGCAGACCTGCCGCATTGAGTTGTAGGTAAAGGCGCGGCAGGCGTTGTCCTGCTCGCAAAGGCTCAGGCTGGCGCACATCGATGCCGGGGATCGGCCGGTAGTCCGCCGGGCTGCTCGGCGGGTTGGTCAGATCGCGGTCGCGGTAGCCTGGGGAGAGCACTTTGCCGGAGCCGATAAGCGCGCTCGCGCCAGTGAACTAGCGCGGACCGATCGGACGGAGGTCGGCACTCACAACGACGACTGCACGCGGGCGCGTCGTCCTGCTGCCCAAATTCGGTGCTCAGCCGCGAAGCGCGCCGGCCGGCGACTGGCGGAAGGCAAGCGAAGCCGGAACCGCCGCCAACAGCGCGCCTGCCGCCAGGAATCCCGCCACCACGACAAGGTCCTGCGCCGCAAAGCCCACCGGCATCGCGACGCCGCTTTGCGACGTAAGCCAGGCCGAAACCGCCCGCGCGGCGATGTAGCCGAAGCCGAAGCCGGCCAGCAGGCCGGCGCCGATGATGAAGAAGGCCTCCAGCCAGACGATGGCGAAGATGCTCGCGCGCGGCGCGCCGAATGCCCGCAGCGCGCCGATCTGCCGGCGCCGCTGCGCGATATGGGCGGTAACCACCAGCAGGATCGCCGCCGCAACCAGCCCCTGCGCCCCCAGCGCCACCGCCGCGAGCACCTGCCGTGCGTCGCCCAGCGTGCCGTACAGCCGGGTCAGCACCTCGGCCGGAAACACCGCCAGCGTGCGCTCGGTGCGGTAGTCCTGCCGCAGCTTGTACGCATCCGCGATGCTGCGCGGCTTCACCAGGATCGCCGGCAGGCCGGGCGCCTGCGGGTCGGCGACCGCCTCGGGCCGCACCGGCGCGGCAAGGTCCGGCGGAGCGGCCCGCGCGCCGCCCTCCGCGGCATGGACGCGCCACACCGCCTCGATCGGCACCAGCACCGCGCGGTCCCAGGCCGTACCGGTCGGCGCCATCCGTCCCACCACTTCATACGTCACGGTGCCGTGCACCAGGCCGACGCCGAAGGCATGGCCGTGCATCGGGTGGACGCGCGCGCCCATGCGCAGCGGCACGCTGGCGCCGACCACCGCTTCGTTCAGATATGCGAAGCCGCGCCCTTCGGTGAGCCCGCCCAGCCCCTCCACCAGGGAGGGCATGGTGCCGACCACCGGGCTGTCCGCAACGAAATCACCGAAGCCGACCGGTGCCGCCCAGGCGACCCGTGGATCGGCCAGCAGCCCGGCGAGCACGCTGCCGCGCACCAGCGGCAGCGGCGCCGGCTGCAGGAAGACGGCGGAGAGCACCAGTTGGGCCTCGCTGCCGGGGGCGCCGACGACAAGATCGAACGAATCCGCTGCGCGGGCGCTGCCGAGCCGCAGCGCCCGCTCCTGAAGCGTGACCACCACGCCAAGCGCTGTGGCGAGCGCGATGAGCAGCACCACCGCCGCCACGCCGAGGGCGTGCCGCCGCAGATCGGCGGCAATGAACCGCAACATGAGGGCCCCCTCAGCCGTCGAGCCGACCGCCATCGAGCCGCAGCACGCGGCCGAGGCGGCCGACCAGATGCGAGTCGTGGCTGGTGACGATGAGGTTGGCGCCCGCCTCGCCGGCAAGCTCGAGCAGCAGATCCGCCACCGCCGCCCCGGCCTGCGCGTCGAGGCTGGCGGTCGGCTCGTCGGCGACGATGATTTCGGGACGCGCCGCCAGCGCGCGGGCAACCGCCACGCGCTGCATCTGGCCGCGCGACATGGTCTCGACGCTCTGATCGGGCTGCGTGATGCCGACCCGCTCCAGCAGACGCGCCGCCTCGGACCGCGCCGCCGGCGCCAGCCGCCAATGCGCCAGGCGCTGCGGCAGCAGCACGTTCTCGAAGGCCGACAGCCCCGGGAAGAGGTGGAATTCCTGCATCACCAGACCGACATGGGCGGCCCGCCAGCGGTCGCGCCGGCCTTCGGACAAGCCGACCAGATCGGTGCCCTGCCAGTTGACCACGCCGCGGCCGGCGGGCTCCAGGCCGGTGAGGATATTGATCAGCGTGGTCTTGCCCGAGCCGGAGGGTCCCGTGACCGCGACCTGCTCGCCGGCCGCGAGGTCGAGCGCCGCAATAGCGAGCGCCGGGCGCTCCAGGCCGGGAAACCGGATCTCCAGGTCGCGGATCGCCAGAGCCGGCATCGGTCAGGCGGCCCTGAAACGGGCGCCGACGATGCGCAGCAGGCTGACGAAGCCGGTCTTGGGGTCGGTCCAGGAGCCGACCTCCAGCCGGCCCTCGACATCGATGAGGGCATTGGCCTGCTCGAAGGTCTGCGCCGTGTCGAGATAGATGACGACGATGTTGTCCGGCCAGTCGGCATCGGCGGCGCAGAAGGGACAGATCGACATCGGGATCTCGGTGAGGACAAAAAAGTCGGCTTCCGCCTTCAAGGGAGGGGCCATATAGCCGCGCATGGCGACGGTATGGCCGGCCAGCGTCTTCACCGTGTCGGAGAAGGCGAGGCCGAGCACGCCGACCGTGCCGTACAGGTCGCCGAAATCGATCCGCGCGGCCGCGGCGGCGGTGCGCAGACCCAGCCCCGGCGGCATCAGGACGGCCAGCGCCAGCCCGCGCGAAACCTGGCGGCGCGACAGGCGGCGACGCGAAGCCAGGTTCTGCGGCGCGGCGGGCACGGCGGCAGGGTCAGTTCTTCGCCGGGGCGATGGCGAGAGCGTCGACCAGCACGCGGTAGATGTCGCTTTCTTCCATATAGCCCTTGAAACCTTCGGCGCCGGGGCCGGTGGCCTGGAGCACGACGTCGTCCACGGCATGCACCGCGCTGTCGGACGAGCGCGGCAGATTGCCGATCCGCAGCACGGCGCCCGGCACGTCCTTATAGCGCTCGTTGGCGACGAATTCCTTTTTCTCGTTCTGCACCACCGGCTCGAACGGGCCGTCCGTCTTCGGGCGGAAGGTCTCGTAATAGTCCGGGAAATTGGAGGCGAAAACGGCGAGGCGGCGCGAGGCGTCGACCTTGTCGGGATAGCCGTCGCCGTCCTTGTCCTCATAGTTCGGGAAGCCGGCATCGGCATAGACGCCGACCTTCTCGCGCATCTCAGTGCCCGGCTTACTGTCGTCGATGGTGCCGATGACGGAGACGCCGTGGGTGTGGTCGCCGGTCACCACGATCAGCGTGTCGGGGTGGGTCTTGGCGAATTCGAGGGCGACCCCGACCGCCTGGTCGAACTCGATGGTCTCATAGAGCGCGCGGTCCCAGTCCATCGGGTGGGACATTTTGTCGATCGAGGCACCCTCCACCATCAGGAAGAAGCCGTCCGGATTTTTCGCCAGCTGGCCGAGCGCCGCCTCGGTCATGTCGACGAGGCCGGGCTGGTTCGGGAATTTTTCGACCGTGCCTTTCTTCAGGAACTGGCGGTCGAGCACGGTGTCCATATTGCCGGTGTGGAACAGGCCGAGCACCTTGCCGGTATTGGTGCCGGCGGCCGCCTCCAGCCCCGCCTTGTCGATCGCCAGCGTGTAGCCGGCGTCCTGGAACAGCTTGATATAGTCCTTGTCATCCTTGCGCTTGGAGCCCGGCACGGACTTGGCCAGAAAATAGGCCGAGCCGCCGCCGAGGATGACGTCCGGCTTCACATCGTAGAGCATGCCGACGATTTCGGCCTTGTCGGCGCGCAGCCGGGTGTGGGCGACCACGGCGGCCGGCGTCGCGTCCTCGATCTCGGCGCCGGACACGATGCCGATCGACTTGCCGGTGGTGCGGCGCAGCGCCTCGGCGATGGTCTCGACCTTGGGGTCGTCCAGGCTGCTCTTGGTGCGGTCGGCATACACGCCGAGGGCGTTCACTGCGGTCTTGTGGCCGGTCATATAGGCCGACATGGTGTTGGCGCTGTCGGTGGCGATGGCATTGGTCGCGGAGGTGCCGACGAAAGCCATGTGGTCGAGGCCGTCCATATTCAGGCGGCCGTTCGCTTTGCCTTCCGTCATGCCCCTGGACATGATCCGGGCGCCGGTGCGGTGCGCGACCGACAGGCCGTCGCCGAGCAGGAAGATGATGTTCTTTGCCTTGGCGACGGCGGGGGTGGCAAAGACCTCCCACGTCACCGTCTTGGTCTCGCCGCCGGCGGTGGCCTCCACCGTGTAGGTGCCGGGCGCGGCGATGGTGGCGGCGCGGATCAGCACCGCCGAGGCCTCGACGCCGGCTTCCTTCTCGATGAACTGGACCTTCTGGCCGAGCACCGCCTCGGCCGGCTGGCCGTTGATGGTGACCGTGACCTCTTCCGGCTTGACGACGGCGGCGAACTCCACCTTGGCGTCGAACGGCGAGCCGACCAGGATGGTGGCACGGTCCAGCGGATAGATGGTGGCCGCCTGCGCCGCCGGCACGAGGGCGCTGGTGAGGGCGAGGGCCGCGAGCAATCTGCGCATTCCGGATCTCCGAGCATCGGTCGAGCCCGGATTAGCCGCTGCGGATGTCAGGTCGATGACGATGCCGGGCGACGCCGGGCTCGGTCTTCTGGCCCAACGGGCGATGTTGCTGGTAGATCGGGCTGGGCAGGCGTTCGCCGACGCCCGTCGCTCGCTTGGGGGGTGAAACAGTCCCTTCGATCTCAGCGTGAGCCGTGCTGATCGCCGCTTGGCACGCGGCGAAGTGCACAAAGCCGATCGCCCACACCGGCCCTTGGAGCGGGCGACTGCATAATCAGGCGACTTGCGCGTGCAGGTCCTCCGGGCCGAGGGAGATGGTGCGGACATCCGACCCGGCGGAATGGCGTTTGGCGATGGCTGCAGCTTCGATCTGCGGCCTATGCCGCTCGAACCATTCCAGTCGCTCGGCCCGGTTCGCTGCCGGCTTGCCTTCCAGGCACTCCAGCGTTTCCCAGCTGACCATGCAATCAATGATGTCCTGGTCGCCGCGCATGCCAAACCTTATAGCTCGCCGATCCTTGAGGTCATCGGGGCCTCGGCCCTCGTGCTGCGTCATATCTTCGATCTCCTGTTGTTCAGTCAGCAGGACAACCCGGAGCAGCGCGTGAAGTTCGACCGGCGATTCTTTCGCGCTCCCCAAGTCTTTCGCGCTCCCCAAGCGGGTTGAGCTTGGCTCCGGCTGGCGCGGTGGCTACGCCATAGCCCTCTAATGCCGCAACCTTGGTGCATGCCTCGGCTTGCTGGCTCAAAGAGTAGCGATGAGCGACCTGTTCCACGAGCGCGTGAGCGATGTGAGCTCGCGCGTTCCAGCCAGGGACCGAGATCGGCAAGAGCCTTCTTGCGGATCATACCCTGGAAGGCGGCGATGATGTCGCGCACCTCGACGAGCGAGGGCATGCCGCTCTCGATCGCTGCGATCAGCACGGTTTCGGATCTGGAGAGCTTGTCGCGGGCGATGGTCATCAAGCGTGCAAGGGTTCGCGCGGATGGCGTCCGATTCAAGATGCCGCCCTCGACCGTCTCAGCCCGCCGGCGGCGCGTGGCCCATGCCGTGACGACCCTCAGACTGCCGCGGAATCCCCGCTGTCCGAGCCGGCGCTAGAGCTTGGCACCATTGCGCTGCCCTTCGGATCATGAGTTGGTGGCGGCCAGTCCCAGCTGCATGCTGTTTCGTCTCCGGGTGGAGCGCTTCGTAAATTTCCTTCCGGCGAGCGGTCCGTAGGGCGGCCTATCGGGGCGCGGCGGGTAGGTCCGAGGGGCGCCCGAGCTGGTCCAGCGCGATCCGGAGCGACGTGCTCGAGATTTTTGCAACGCCGCGATAAGGCTGGTCCATCTCCAGGATCATGAATATGGCGCCGGTCAGTGCGAGGGCGGCGACGAACAGCGCCGCTATGACGAATGTGTTGCGAGGAGCGAACAGGCCGAAGCTTGCAAAGACGATGGCCAGCCAGAACACCACGACAATGAAGAATGGCCAGGGGAAGCGGCTTCCGATCTGTTCGACGGTCGTCCAGCGCGATATCGCAATCGCATTGGCGAATTGCAGCGCATTGGCGTGGAGCCACCGCTGCTCGTCGGTCTGCGGCGTCAGCGCGAAGATGTGCTGCCTCACAAGATCCACTCCAGGTCCGCTACTGAGAGCGGCAAGCGATACGCTGGCTTCACCTTCCTCCGGCCATATCTGCTCGATTCGTTCCGCAAGCACGCTTCGGAGAAGTTCGCGGATCGGCTTCGTCTCCGGTCCGTACGATGCCAGAGACCGGTCGAGCATGATGAACTGGACGCCAGCACTTCGAAGCTCGCCTTCCTTCTCAGCCAGCGAATTGATCGCAGAGCCCGTGAGTAGACCAATGACCACCGCTGAGAGTGTGGCAAGCATAGCCATCACGATCCTGATCACGTCACGTGCTTCGGGGCTAAGTTGTTGCTTGGGCAACATCCAACCTAGAAAAATACCAAATAAAGAACTACCAAAAATCGACATTAAGACAATTATGCATATTACATAATCGTTCATTTGAAAGTCCCATCACGATGGCGCGCTGGATGGAGACCAGAGCATCGCCAACTGCGCCCTTGTCTCTGTTCCAACGGACTAGCGACCCTGTATCACCTGTAGCACCCTTAGCCCGCCGAAATGATACATCCCGGCCCTGGTCGACGGCGCGCAGGCGACGCAGTTCGGGGCCTCACGCGCTCGGCTTCGACTGCACCTTCTTACTCAGGCTACCGCTGGCCGCGCTGCCGCCTAACGCGGCGGCGCTCCAATCCCTCCAGGTGCCTCCGGGCCGTGCGGATACTCCGGGCTGTGCGAATGGGTCGCCATTCCACCGGTCGGCGGACCCGCCCGCCCTTCCGGCCCGTAAATCGAGAGATGAAGTCCCCAATAGCCGGTCGCGAAAATGGCCAGAGCGCCGGCAAGTCCGGCGGGAACGCCTGCGAGCCGCCGCTTAAGCGACGGCAAGACATGTACGTCTCGGGTGTGGTCGGCGGCGATGGCGACCACGATTGCCATGATCAATGCATGACCGATCAGATCGATGCGGCCGAAAGGGTAGACCGCGGCATTAAAGATGACGAAAAGCGCGATTGCCGAGAGCCGCCGCACCAGCGGCGTCCAGATCATGCCGAAGCCCATGGTGAACTCGGCGACACCCGCCATCGGGATGAAGACATCCCGCGGCATGCCGAATGTCAGGAACGGCTTCTCGATGACGAGCGGATAGAACCAGTCCGGATAGGCAAATTTCTCCAGGCTCGACCACATCAGCGCGATGGCAACGCCCCAGCGCAGGACCTCGAAGCGGTGCTTTCGCCAATCCGGATTGCCCGAAGCCTCCAGCACGAGATAGGCCGCAACGCCGACGCCAAGCGCCAGATAGTCGAGCAGGTGGAAGATGTCGTAGTCGCGCAGCGCCAGCAGCCACAAGCCGATGATGCCGGCGGCGGCGACCGGCCGTGTCGCACGCGGAAAGACCAGGACGGCGATCAGGAGTTGTGCCCACGACACCCATTCGGCCGGGGTCTTCAGGTCGGGCGTAAGATAGACGCCGCCGACTGCGAAGATGGCGACGAAGAAGGCGCCGATGACGAGGCGCACGAACTCATCGAGCCGCTGCCAGAGCGGGTCGGTGACCCGGTCCATTGCCGCCAGGACCGTCTCTCCGGCCGGCGATTTTTCGATCGCGCGGGTCGCCAGGAAAAAGATCAAGACGAGGGCGATGCCTGTCCAGAACCATGGATTGGACAGAGTGACTGAGATCGGCTGCGGCGGCGCGCCGACGATATAGGGCGCAAACCATTTCACATGCGCCGCTGCGGGGGCCGAAGCGAACAGCACGACTGCTAGGCCCAACGCCCCCGCGCGCATCCCGCCGCGTCGGAGAGAGGTCATGCGGAGGGAGGCTGACAGTAACGAGCCGGGCATGACATCTCGCGGGCTTGCGTGCTCGGCGGCGCCGGACGACGCCTTATGTTATCGTGGCCGGCAAGAGCCGATCCAGGCTCGAATTGCCGGCCATAGTCGAATTGCACAGAATGACGCAGCCGCCGGATAGTTTCCTTCGCCGCCCTCAACGACTGCGTTGAAGCAGAGCGGCACCTGACCACGAACGACGTCTTCAACGGTGCCGGTCACCCCGCGTTCAGCGCCCGCACGTTGTCAGCCTTGGTCCCCCAACGAACTCCGCCCAGGCATCCATCAGCCTCCGGCGCTTCTCCAGCGCGTCGCCGCGGCGGTAGGCGCGCTCGATCGCATTGCCGACCGTGTGCGCGAGCGCGGCCTCGGCAACCTCGCGGGGGAAGGATGTCTCTTCCCTGGCCCAATCCCGGAATGATGAGCGGAAGCCATGAACCGTAACGTCGACGTCCATGCGCCGCAGGAGCATATCGAGCGCCATCACGGACAGCGGCCTTCCCCTCTTGCCCCAAGGGAAAATGAAGTCGGCATCCGTGCCGAGGTGACCGCGCCGCCGGGCCGGGTTTTCCCCGGAGCGCAGGCCATTCGCCTTGGCGGCGTCAAGAACGTGCTCGATCCGCCCTCGGACCCGTGATGCCGTTTATGATAGAGGAAGACCCGCCGGCGGCCGCCATGATCAGAAATGGACAAATACAGGTTGCCGCCATCGGCATATCGGCCAGGCGTCGCGAGCCCCGCCACAGTGCGAGCGGTCAGCCGCTTGGTCTCGCGCCCCATCCCCGCCAATCCCCCGGCCCCAGCAGACGACGTAGATTGCAGTGAATGCCGGTGGACATGGGTAGAGCCTCGACCCCGGCAACTAGCTGGAGTTCCAGGCTGTTTCGAATAGTCGGTGATTGTCAGTGAGTGCCCAGAGAATGGGCTTTGGCGGAGAGGGTGGGATTCGAACCCACGGTACGCTTGCACGCACAACGGTTTTCGAGACCGTCCCGATCGACCACTCCGGCACCTCTCCGCGCGGGGCGAATGCGGCCGGTCGGGCCGCTTCGGGAGCGCGGGCTCAATAGCGGAGAGTGGAAGTTAGCACAAGTGCCTTGGGCATACGCGACCACCGCACGCTCACCATGCCGGGTGTGTCGACGGCAGAAAGCCGGACGCCGTCAGCGGCGTCCGGCGCGTTCGTCTCGTCTGCGCTCAGCGCCGCGAGGTCAGCAGCCAGCCGATGGCGGCACCGGCGAGGCCGGCGGCCAGCACCAGGGCCAGCGGATGCGCGTTGGCCTGACGGGAGAGCGTACGCACGCCCTGCTCATAGAGCTGCTGGCCGCCCTCATAGGCTTCATCGGCAAAGTCGCGCGCCTGGTCCCGTGTGCGGCCGAGCACGCGTCCGCCGAGGCCGACGACCTGATCGTACACGCCTTCGGCCTGAAGGCCGGCTGTCTCGCCGACCGTGCCGGCGGCTTCCTTGAGCCGGCCGCCCATCTGACGGGCGGCGCCGGTGATGCGGTTCCTGTCCATATGCGTGCTCCTGTGCGAGTGTGAATAGGCTTGCCTGTCAACGCGGCCGGCGCGGTTTGGTTCGATGCGTCCGGCGCGCCGGTTCGTGACAGGATGCCTCCACGATCGGCGTGCTGCCTTGACAGGCTTCATTGGCCGCCTGTAAGAAGCGACCGTCGCGCGGGGGGTATTTCCGCGCGCATTCGCACGTACATTCACCGACCGAAAGAAGCCGGTCCGATGCTGCTCCGCAGCGCTGAGACCGGGCTCGAACGAAGGGACACAATATGTTCGCGGTCATCAAGACGGGCGGCAAGCAATATAAGGTTGCCGCCGACGATCTCATCACGATCGAGAAGCTCGACGCCGAGGACGGCGCCAGCGTGACCTTTCCGGTGCTGATGCTGGGCGGCGAGACCGTGCAGGTCGGCGCACCGGTGGTCGAGGGCGCTTCGGTGGTGGCCGAGGTGGTTCGCCAGTCGCGCGGCCCGAAGGTCATCGCCTTCAAGAAGCGCCGCCGTCAGAATTCGCGCCGGAAGATCGGCCATCGCCAGGACCACACCGTGGTTCGTATCACGTCGATCACCGGCCTCTGAGAGACCGCCCGAGCAGGATTTAGGAGAGCACTATGGCTCATAAAAAAGCAGGCGGTTCCTCCCGCAACGGTCGTGATTCGGCCGGTCAGCGCCTTGGCGTGAAGAAGTTCGGCGGCGAAGTCGTGATTCCCGGCAACATCATTCTGCGTCAGCGCGGCACCAAGTGGCATCCGGGTACCAATGTCGGCATGGGCAAGGACCACACGCTGTTCGCTACCACCGAAGGCCGCGTCGAGTACCGCACGAAAGCCAATAACCGCACCTTCGTATTCGTGGTGCCCGCGGCCGAGGCCGCTGAATAAGACGGTGAGATCCAAGGGTCCCACCGGTCTCGTCGAACCGGTGGCACCCTGACGGAGATTCCGGGTGTCGTTTGACCGGGGGAGGCGAGACGATCGCTTCCCCTTCGTCGTTCCAGACACAGGAGACCGTCATGACCATCGTCGAAGCGACCCCAGGGTCGATCCTTGCCGAGAGCTGTATCCCCGTCCTCGAGACCGGGCGGCTGGTGCTCCGCGTGCCGCGCATCGAGGACATGGCCTGGATCGCGGAGCTCGCCGACAATCGGAAAGTCGCGGAAATGACCGCGAACATCCCCCATCCCTACGGCATGGCCGATGCCGCTTCCTTCATCGCCAAGCTGCCGGCGGCACCCCAGGCCGCCACCTTCGCCATTTTCCTGCGCAATGACGGCCGCAACCCGGTCGGCCCGCCGATCCCGGTCGGCATGTGCGGTTTCGTCCAGAAGGACAATGACGCGCCCGAAATCGGCTACTGGCTCGGCGAACCCTATTGGGATCGCGGCATCGCCACCGAGGCCGTGCGGGCGCTGATTGACTATGCCTTCGGCGATCTCGGGCTGGAGGCGCTGGCCGCCGCCGCCCGCGTCGTCAATCCGGCCTCGCGGCGCGTGATCGAGAAGTGCGGATTCCAGTGGACCGGCGCCGGGCTCACGCGGGTGCGTGCCCTCAGCGCTTCGGTGCCGGTGGATCGCTTCCGGCTGGAGCGGCGCATCTGGGCGTCGCTGCGGGCCTGGGGCGCCACCGCCCACCCGAACCGGGCGCGCACGTTACGCACGCACTGAACCGCTTGGAACCGCTTGCCCCCATCCCGCCGCCCCCGCATTCTGCGGGGGCGGCGCACAGTTTGAACGGACGTCATGAAGTTTCTCGACCAGGCTAAAATCTATGTACGCGCGGGCGACGGCGGTGCCGGCTGCCTGTCGTTCCGCCGCGAGAAATTTATCGAGTTCGGCGGCCCGGACGGCGGCGACGGCGGCCGGGGCGGCGATGTGTGGGTCGAATGCGTCGACGGGCTCAACACGCTGATCGACTATCGTTTCCAGCAGCACTTCAAGGCCAAGAAGGGCGGCTTCGGCATGGGGCAGAACCGCTCCGGCGCCAAGGGCACGGATGTGGTGCTGAAAGTGCCGGCCGGCACCGAGGTTCTGGACGAGGAGGGCGAGACCGTGCTCGCCGATCTCACCCATGTCGGCCAGCGGGTGAAGCTGCTCGAAGGCGGCAATGGCGGCTTCGGCAATGCCCATTTCAAGACCTCCACCAATCAGGCGCCGCGCCGGGTCAATCCCGGCCAGGAGGCCGAAGAGCGCTGGATCTGGCTGCGGCTCAAGCTGATCGCCGATGGCGGGCTGGTCGGCCTGCCCAATGCCGGCAAGTCCACCTTCCTCGCCGCCACCACGGCGGCCAAGCCGAAGATCGCCGATTATCCCTTCACCACGCTGCATCCCGGTCTCGGCGTGGTGCGGGTCGACGGGCGCGAATTCGTGCTGGCGGATATTCCGGGGCTGATCGAAGGTGCGCATGAGGGGGTCGGCATCGGCGACCGTTTCCTCGGCCATATAGAGCGCTGCCGGGTGCTGCTGCACTTGGTCGACGCCACCAGCGAGCATGCCGGCAAGGCCTACAAGACCGTGCGTGCGGAACTGGCCGCCTATGGCCACGGGCTTACCGACAAGCCGGAAATCGTCGCGCTTTCCAAGGCCGATGCGCTGACGCCCGACGTGCTGAAGGAACAGACGGCGCGGCTGAAGCGTGCGGCCAAGCGCGCGCCCATCGTGCTGTCCGCACAGTCCGGCCAGGGCGTGCCGGAAGCGCTGCGGGCGCTGCTGCGGGTGGTGGACGAAGGCCGCGCGGTGGAGGCGGCGCGCGAGGTAACGGAGACCTGGCATCCGTGACAGGCGGCGTTCCCGGATGCGGGCGCGCATGCTATGCTAGCAGGCGATCGGGGAGATGCTAGCAATGGAACGGCAGCTTAACATCCGCAGCGACGAAGCCTATGAAATCGTGTCCGATTTGGCGCGGCGCACCGGTCACTCGCGCACCGATGTGGTGCTTGCGGCGCTTTATGCTTATGCCGAACGGAAGGGCGTACGAACGCTGACGCCGCCGCAACGCGCTTTCGCTGACGAATTGCTTGCACTCGCGCGGCGCAGCGCCGCTCTGGCCCCGTCCGGCATGACCTCCGACCATTCGTATCTTTACGATGAGAACGGCCTGCCGAAATGACCGGCTGATGATTGCCATTGATAGTTCGGCTATTGTCGCGATCGCGCTCGTCGAACCCGAGGCGCAGTTGTTCAGCGAGATCATCGCCAGCCGGCGCTGCATGATTGGCTGGCCGACGGTGCTGGAATGCCGCATGGTGCTGTCGGGCATCCGCGAAGAGGCCGGTCTCGATGTGCTCGACAAATTGCTGGGCATGCCACGCCTGCAGACGGTCGCCTTCGATGCCGTCCTCTACAAGGCGGCGGCCGACGCCTTCGACCGCTTCGGCAAAGGGCGCGGCCATCCGGCGCGGTTGAACTTCGGCGACTGCATGTCCTATGCGGTGGCGAAGACGAAGGGCGTGCCCTTGCTCTATAAGGGCACCGATTTCGCCGCCACCGACCTCGCCGCTGCCCTATTGCCTTGAGCCGCCATGGACCAGATGCTCGCCGTGACCGATACGCCTTCCGCGCTCCCGGCTCTTGCTTCCTTCCGCCGCATCGTGGTGAAGGTCGGCTCGGCCCTGTTGGTGGATTCCGCCCGCGGCCGGTTACGCCATGCCTGGCTGGCGGCGCTGGCCGAAGACATCGCCGCGCTGCACCGCGAAGGCCGCGAGGTGCTGGTGGTCTCCTCCGGCGCCATCGCGCTGGGGCGCAACCTGCTGAAGCTGCCGCGGCGGCCCTTGAAGCTGGAAGAGAGCCAGGCCTCCGCTGCGGTCGGCCAGATCGGGCTTGCCCGCGCCTGGTCCGAAGCGCTGGCGCATGAAGGCGTCACCGCTGGGCAGATCCTCATTACGCTCGGCGACACCGAGGAGCGGCGGCGCTACCTCAATGCCCGCTCCACCCTTGCCAAGCTCTTGGAGATGAAGGTCGTTCCCGTGATCAACGAGAACGACACGGTGGCGACCTCGGAAATCCGCTACGGCGACAACGACCGGCTGGCTGCCCGCGTCGCCGGCATGGCGAGCGCCGATCTGCTGGTGCTGCTCTCCGACATTGACGGGCTCTACACCGCCCCGCCCAACGACAATCCGGACGCCGCCTTCATTCCCGTGGTGCCGGCCATTACCGCCGAGATCGAGGCGATGGCCGGTTCGGCCGGCTCGGAGCTGTCGCGCGGCGGCATGAAGACCAAGATCGAGGCCGGAAAGATCGCCACCACCGCCGGCGCGCACATGCTGATCGCCTCCGGCAAGGTGAAAAACCCGCTGCGCGCGGTGAGCGAGGGCGCGCGCTGCACCTGGTTCCTCGCTCCCGCCAACCCCGTCGCCTCGCGCAAGCGCTGGATCGCCGGGGCGCTGGAGCCGCGCGGCACGCTGCATCTCGATGCCGGCGCGGTGGCGGCGCTGCGGCGCGGCACCAGCCTGCTGCCGGCCGGGGTGATGCGTGTCGAAGGGGTGTTCGAGCGCGGCGATGCCGTGCTGCTGCGCGGGCCGGACGGCGCCGAGATCGGCCGCGGGCTGGTCGCCTATGATGCCGACTATGCCGAGCGCATCCGCGGCCGCTCTTCGGCCGAGATCGTCGGCATTACCGGCTTCGAAGGGCGCACGGCGATGGTGCACCGCGACGATCTTGTGGTGCGCGGGGGCTGATTTCCGGTTTACCGGCGCGAAGGCTTGGCCGATGCTCGGCGCGGCTCCGCCGGGATGGGGCCGGACGCCGGGAGCCCCATGAACACCAACGTCACCACGATCGTCGCCTCGAATGATCCGCTGCTGCAGCCCTACCGGCTCAAGCATCTCATGCTGCGCAACCGCCTGATGTCGACCGCGCACGAGCCGGCTTACACCGACGACGGCCTGCCGAAGGAGCGCTACCGGCACTATCATGCGGAAAAGGCCCGCGGCGGCATCGCGCTGACCATGATCGGCGGTTCCGCCGTGGTGGCGCCGGACAGCCCGCAGGCATTCGGCAATATCCTGCTCTACAAGGACGAATCGGTGCGCTGGCTGCGCGAGCTGGCCGACGACGTGCACGCCAACGGCGCGGCGGTGATGATCCAGATCACCCATCTCGGCCGCCGCACCAACTGGTCGAAGGCGGACTGGCTGCCGGTGCTGGCGCCCTCCGACGTGCCGGAGGCGGCGCACCGCGCCCATCCCAAGGTGATGGAAGACTGGGACATCGCCCGCATCATCGCGGCCTATGCCGATGCGGCCGAGAAGGTGCAGGTCGCCGGTCTCGATGGCATCGAGCTCGAATGCTACGGCCATCTGATCGACCAGTTTTGGTCGCCGGCGACCAACAAGCGCGACGATGCCTATGGCGGCAGCCTGGAAAACCGCATGCGCTTCGGCAATGAGGTGCTGGCGGCGATCCGTGCGCGGGTGGGCGGGGCGTTTCTCGTCGGCCTGCGCATGGTGTGCGACGAAGACTGGGAGCGCGGTCTCTCGCGCGAGGAGGGGCTCACCATCGCCGACCGCATGGCGGCCTCCGGCACCATCGACTTCATCAACGTCATTCGCGGCCATATCGATTCGGAAGAGGGGCTGAGCCACGTCATTCCCGGCATGGGCGCGCGCTCCGCACCGCATCTCGACTTTGCCGGCGAGGTGCGTGCCGCCACCCGCCTGCCGACCTTCCATGCCGCCCGCATCCAGGACGTCGCTACCGCCCGCCATGCGGTGGCCAGCGGCAAGCTCGACATGGTCGGCATGACCCGCGCCCACATGGCCGACCCGCACATTGCCCGCAAGGTGATGGAAAAGCGCGAGCACGAGATCCGCCCCTGCGTCGGCATGGCCTATTGCGTCGACAGCATCTATGCCGGCCAGGCCGCCTGCATTCACAACCCCGCCACCGGCCGCGAGGCCGACGTTCCGCACCAGGTAAGCCGATCGGCCGGGCCGCACGGCACGGTGGTGGTGGTCGGCGCCGGGCCGGCCGGCCTGGAGGCCGCCCGCGTTGCGGCCGAGCGCGGCCACCGCGTGGTGGTGTTCGAGGCGGCGGACCAGGCCGGCGGGCAGATCAGGCTCGCCGCCGCGGTGAAGCGCCGGCGCGAAATCCTCGGCATTATCGACTGGCGGCTCGCCGAGTGCGCGCGGCTCGGCGTCGAGATCCGCTACAATGTCTATGCCGGCGAGGACGAGGTGCTGGCGGAGACCCCCGACATCGTGGTGGTGGCGACCGGCGGCCTGCCGGACCTGTCCTTTCTCGATGCCGGCGACGATCTGGTGACGACGAGCTGGGATCTGCTGGCGGGCGCCGCCCGTACCGCCGATTCGGTGCTGGTCTATGACGGCAACGGGGCGCATCCCGGCATGTCGGTTGCCGAGTTCGTCGCCGAGAGCGGCGCGGCGCTGGAGATTGTGACGCCGGAGCGCACGCTGGGCCCGGATGTCGGCGGCACGTCCTATCCCGCCTATTTCCGCGCCTTCTCCAAGGCCGACGCCAAGGTGTCGATCAATCTGCGGCTGGAGACGGTGCGCCGCGACGGCAACGAACTGGTCGCCAGCTTCCATGACGAATATGGCCGCCGCCGGGTGGAGAAGCGCGCCGGGCAGATCGTGGTGGACCACGGCACGCTGCCGCTGGACGAGCTTTACTTCGCCCTCAAGCCGGGTTCGTCCAATCTCGGCGAAGTGGATTACGACGCGCTGCTGGCCGGCCGGCCGCAAACGGTGCTGCGCAACGCGGAAGGGCGCTACCGGCTGTTCCGCATCGGCGATGCGGTGGCGAGCCGCAACATCCACGCCGCCGTCTATGATGCGCTGCGGCTGATGAAGGACGTGTAAGCCTCAGTCCGCGGCCGGGGAGAAGGCGCAGCGTTCCGGCTTGAGGTCGATCAGCGGCGTGCCGTCGAGGCAATCCAGCCCGCGGACCAGCAGGGTGTCGCCGTCGCGGCCCTCCAATACCACCAGAGAGCTGCCGATCGGGTTCGGCCGCACCGGCGAGCGCAGCGCGAAGGTGCCCTTGGCGGTGCCGTCCCGTCGCGGGCTCTGCAAGACGAGGTCGCGGCGGGAGCGGTGCAGCCAGTACAGCACCTCCAGCCGCGCATGGTTCTCGATGCCGTGCAGTGCCTCCTGCCACGGTGCGAACAGCTCGATGCGGCAGAGCGGCCCGTCCGACCGGCCCTGGCGCGGGCAGTCGGCGCGCGCGCTCCAGGGCGTGCGGATGCGGCCGATGAAGATGAGGCGGGCATCGTCAGCGCCGGGCCAGTCGACGGCCTTTTCGGCAGGGCGCAGTTCGCTGGTATCGATCATGGGGCAGCCACCGATTGCAGGCCCCAACGATCTGTCAGGGCAGCACGATAAGATCGGCACCGAGAATGGCGCCGGGTTCGGCCTGGGAGCCGGCCTGCACCAGCACCGCCATGGCGTCGGCGCCGCCGCCGCGCACCTCGTCGAGCGGGATATCAAAGGTCGCTTCGCCGCCGCTCCAGGTGCCGAGCTTCACCCAGCGGCGCACCACATTATGGTAGGTCATGGTGGCGCCCTGGTTCTCGCCGCGGCCAATGGCGACGGTCTGGCTGGTTGCCACCGGGCAGAGCCAGACCTCGCCGCCGATGGAGGGCGCGGTGCCGTGCCCCACCGTGGCGCGCAGCCGCCCGTCATGCACATCGAGGCTGACCGGCACGGTGCGCGCGGCGGCGGCGGCGGCGATCGCCTGCGTCACCGCATCAAAGTCGCTACCCACCGCCATTGCGGTGCCGTTGACCACGATCTGCGGCGTAAACATCTTGCCGTCGCCGCGGGCGCGGGCATAGGCCTTCTGGCGCAGCGAATGGCCGTGCTTGGCCAGCGTGTCTTTCCAGCCGAGATAATCCCAGTAATCCACCGCCAAAGTGAGCGCGATGATGTCGCCGCGGGCTGCGAACTCGCCCAGCAGCTTGTCGGCCGGCGGGCAGGAAGAGCAGCCCTGGCTGGTGAACAGTTCGACCACCGCCTTGCCGGCGGGCTCCGCTGCGCCGGCGGCCGACGCACCGAGGCAGGCGGCGAGGCCGAGCAGGGCGAAGAGGCGAGGGGGCGGGCGCAGCATGACCGGCCGGGACATCCTTCATGCGCCGCGACCGGCGCCAACATGACTGAGCCTACGCAATAGGCCGGGCCGCCGGCCCGTGCCAGTCACATTCGGGTGCGTGCCGGGGCGGCATCCCGGCCGCCCCTGAATACCGGCGGCACGGAGCCGCCGGTCAGGCTGCGAGGTTGCGCAGCACGTAGTGGAGGATGCCGCCGTTGCGGAAGTAATCCAGCTCGTCGAGCGTATCGATGCGGCAGGTCAGCGGCACGTTCTTCACCGTGCCGTCGCCGAACACGATTTCGGCGGTCAGCGTCTGGCGCGGCTTGAGGTCGCCCTCGATGCCGAGAATGGTGACGACCTCGTCGCCCTTCAGCCCCAGCGTCTGCCAGCTGTCCTCGCCCTGGAACACCAGCGGCACGATGCCCATGCCGACCAGATTGGAGCGGTGGATGCGCTCGAAGCTCTGCGAGACCACGGCGCGGATGCCGAGCAGCTTGGTGCCCTTGGCCGCCCAGTCGCGCGAAGAGCCGGTGCCGTATTCCTTGCCGGCGAACACCACCAGCGGCACGCCTTCCTGCTTGTAGAGCATGGCGGCGTCGTAGATCGGCATTTCGGTGCCGTCCGGCCAGTGCCGGGTGAGGCCGCCTTCCTTGCCGCCGAGCATCTGGTTCTTGATGCGGATATTGGCGAAGGTGCCGCGCATCATCACCTGATGATTGCCGCGCCGCGTGCCGTACTGGTTGAAATCAGCCGGGCGCACCTGGTGGTCGCGCAGATAATGGCCCGCGGGGCTGGCTTCCTTGATGGAGCCGGCCGGCGAGATGTGATCGGTGGTGATGGAATCGAGGAACAGTCCCATCACCCGCGCGCTCACAATGTCGGTGATCGGTTCGGGCTCCATCGCCATGCCCTCGAAATAGGGCGGGTTCTGCACATAGGTGGAGCGGTCGTCCCAGGCATAGGTCTCGCCGACCGGGATGGAGATTTTCTGCCAGTTCTCGTCGCCCTTGAAGACGTCGGAGTACTTCTCCTGGAACATCTTCTTGGTGACGTTCTCGCGAATGAATTTCGCGATCTCCTGGTTCGACGGCCAGATGTCCTTGAGGAACACCGGCTGCCCGTCCGAACCGGTGCCGAGCGGCTCGGTGGTCAGGTCGATCTGCAGAGAGCCGGCGAGCGCATAGGCGACCACCAGCGGCGGCGATGCGAGATAGTTCGCCTTCACGTCCGGATTGACGCGGCCCTCGAAATTGCGGTTGCCGGAAATCACGGCGCCGGCCACCAGGTCGTTCTTGTTGATCGCCTCGGAAATGTCCTCCGGCAGCGGGCCGGAATTGCCGATGCAGGTGGTGCAGCCGAAGCCGACCAGGTTGAAGCCGACGGCGTCGAGGTCCTTCTGCAGGTCGGCGGCGTTCAGATAGCCTTCCACTACCTGCGAGCCCGGTGCCAGCGAGGTCTTCACCCAGGGCTTCGACTTCAGGCCCTTGGCGACCGCGTTGCGCGCCAGCAGTCCGGCGGCGATCAGCACGCTGGGGTTCGAGGTGTTGGTGCACGAGGTGATGGCGGCGATGGTGACGTCGCCATGGCCGAGGGTGAAGTCGGAATTGGCCACCGGCACGCGCTTTCCCGCCTCGCCCGGCTTCTTGAACTCGCCTTCCAGGGCGGCGAGGAAGCCGGCCTTGGTGCCGGACAGCAGCACGCGGTCCTGCGGGCGCTTGGGGCCGGCGAGCGAGGGCAGCACGGTGCCGATGTCGAGTTCGAGAATGTCGGTGAACACCGGGTCCGCGGTTTCCGCGGTGCGCCACATGCCCTGCGCCTTGGAATAGGCTTCCACCAGCGCGATGCGATCGTCGGTGCGGCCGGTCTCGTCGAGATAGGCGATGGTTTCGGCATCCACCGGGAAGAAGCCGCAGGTGGCGCCGTATTCGGGCGCCATATTGCCGATGGTGGCGCGGTCGGCGAGCGAGAGGTGATCGAGGCCGGGGCCAAAGAACTCGACGAACTTGCCCACCACGCCCTTCTTGCGCAGCATTTGGGTGACGGTGAGCACGAGGTCGGTGGCGGTGATGCCCTCGTTCATCTTGCCGGTCAGCTTGAAGCCGATGACTTCCGGGATCAGCATGGAGACCGGCTGGCCGAGCATGGCGGCTTCCGCCTCGATGCCGCCGACGCCCCAGCCCAGCACGCCGAGGCCGTTCACCATGGTGGTGTGGCTGTCGGTGCCGACGCAGGTGTCCGGATAGGCCACGGTCTCGCCGTCCTCGGTCTTGGTCCACACCGTCTGGGCGAGGTATTCGAGGTTGACCTGGTGGCAGATGCCGGTGCCGGGCGGCACCACGCGGAAATTGTCGAAAGCCGACTGGCCCCATTTCAGGAAGCGGTAGCGCTCCTGGTTCTGCTTGTATTCTTCCTCGACGTTCTTGCCGAAGGCGTCCTTGTTGCCGAAGAAATTGACGATCACCGAATGGTCGATGACGAGGTCGACCGGCACCAGCGGGTTGATGCGCTTGGGGTCGCCGCCGAGCGAGACCATGGCGTCGCGCATGGCGGCGAGGTCGACCACCGCGGGCACGCCGGTGAAGTCCTGCATCAGCACGCGGGAGGGGCGATAGGCGATCTCGCTTTCCCGCTTGCCGCGATTCACCAGCCAGTCCTTGATGGACACGATGTCCTTCTTGCTGACCGAGCGGCCGTCCTCGAAGCGCAGCAGATTTTCCAGCAGCACCTTCATCGAGTAGGGCAGGGCCGAAACACCGTCCAGCCCGTTGCGCTCGGCATCGGGCAGGCTGAAATAGGTGTAGCTCTTGGATCCGACGGTGAGGGTCTTGCGGCTGTTGAAACTGTCGAGCGACGTCACGGCAGGAAGGTCCCCTGAAGGTTGGGGCGCGCGGGGCGCCGGCTTTGGACACGGAGCACGGCCGCGGGCTATAGCTCAGCGCGCTGTGGCCCGGGTGCATCGGCCCAACTATAGAGCTATTTCAAATGTCGATCATAGAGGCTTGATGCGGTGCCCCGGCAATTTGTGCGCTGCGGTGCGAATGGAGCGTCGCGATGCGGCTGGTCGCCGAAGGTCTGAGCTGCGTGCGCGGCGTGCGGCATTTGTTCAGCGGTGTCGATGTGCGGCTGGAGAGCGGCCGGGCGCTGCTGGTCACCGGCGCCAACGGTGCCGGCAAGTCCTCGCTGCTGCGCATTCTGGCGGGCCTCGCCGAGCCGGCGGCCGGCACCCTGCGGCTGGAGGGCGATGTGCCGGCCGATGAGGCGCTGCCGGCCGAGCGCACCCATTATCTCGGCCATCTCGACGCCCTCAAGGCCCCGCTCTCGGTGGCGGAAAACCTCGAATTCTGGCGCGCCGTGCTCGGGCGACCGGCACGCAGCGTCGAAGCGGCGCTGGCCGAGGTCGGGCTGGCCGGGCTGGCGCGGCTGCCGGCCGCGCTGCTCTCCGCCGGGCAGAAGCGGCGCCTCGCCTTGGCCCGGCTGCTGGTTGCCGACCGTCCGCTGTGGCTGCTGGACGAGCCGACCGCCGCGCTCGACACCCAGGGCCAGGCGCGATTCGCCGCCATTGCCGGCGCGCATCTTGCCGCCGGCGGCCTGATCGTCGCCGCCACCCATGTCCCGCTCGATATCGGGCCCTGCGATGAACTTCGGCTCGGCGGCAGGCCCGCATCATGAGGGCCGCCTTTCTTGCGCTGCTGCGGCGCGACCTTGCCTTGGCTTTGCGGGCCGGCGGCGGGGCGGGGCTTGGCGCCGTGTTCTTCCTGGCCGTCGTGGTGGTGACGCCGTTCGCCATCGGGCCGGACCTCGTGCTGCTGGCCCGCATCGGCCCGGCGATATTGTGGATCGGGGCGCTGCTGGCGGCGCTTATCGGCCTCGACCGGCTGTTCGCGGTGGATGGCGAGGACGGCTCGCTCGATCTGCTGTTCATGGTCGAGATGCCGCTGGAACTGACCGCGGCGGCCAAGGGCCTCGCCCACTGGCTCGCCACCGGGCTGCCGCTGGTGCTGGCGGCGCCGGTGCTGGCGCTGCTGCTCAATCTGCCGCCGGCCGCCATCGGCGCGGTGACGCTGACGCTGCTGGTCGGCACCCCCGCCATCACCGGGCTGGGGCTGATCGGCGCCGCCTTTGCCGCGGCGTTCCGGCGTGGCGGGCTGCTGGTCGCGGTGGTGGTGCTGCCGCTGACCATTCCGGTGCTGATTTTTGCCGTCGCCGCCACCTCGGCGGCGGCCAGCGGCGAGGCGCCGTTCGGCACGCCGTTCCGCGTGCTGCTCGGGCTGTCGCTGGCCGCGCTGGTGCTCGGCCCGGTGGGCGCCGCGGCGGCGCTGCGGGCGACGCGCGAGTAGGCCTCCGGTCGGCGTGCCCCGGAATCGGCCCGGTGCGGCCATATTCGGCGTCATGCTGGCCGCCGCGGGATCCGGGCTGGGGGGCCGACCGCGACGGAGGCCGGCCATGCCGACCGCATCCTTCACCGTGCGTGCCGCGGCGCGCATTTTTCTGGTCATGATTCCGTTGTCCGGCGCCGCGGCGCAGAGCGAGAGCGGCACCGCCGCCGCCGAGGGCGCTGCCGGCGCCGATTCGGCGCCTGCCGCTACCCGGCCCGCCGAGGCGAAGCCGCCGGTCGCGGAAGCCAAGCCCGCCATGGCGGAGACCCGGCCGCCGGCGCGCGATACGGCGCCGGCCACCGCCGTGGTACGCAGCGCCGCCGCGACCGCGTCCGCCGGCATTCTCTATGAGGAGCACGGCAAGCCGGTGTGCATCGGCGGTACGCTGTGCGCCAGCTTCTGCGCGGCGGCAGCGCCCGCCTGCGAGCCGGCGCCGGCCTATATGGTGCGGCTGGACCAGCCGCGCTTCATCGGCACGCTCCAGCTCTATGCCCATGACAATGTCGGGCCGACACGCCGGGCCGATCTCAAGGTGAAGCTCGACGGCCGGCCGGTCGGCACGGCGGAGGTCTATCGCAACGGCGCCACGGTTTCGGTGAAGATCGGGCGCACCGGCCAACTCGTCACCGTGGAGGCGGCGCACCACGCCAATGGCTTCCTGGCCGGCGGCGAGGAGGCGGTGATCTCGGATGTCTATCTGTTCGGCGCCCCGGCGCGCTGAACCGGATCGCCTGCGGGGCGGTGCAGCAATGCGCCGCAGCCGCCGAAGCGGCCTCCGGCGCCGCTGCGTCAATTCAGGCCCGGAACTGCGCCGCGCCTTGTGTTGCAGCGTGCCGGAAGCCGTGTTAGGGAACCGCCGACCTACCCGGAGGGCTGGGCTGTCTTTGCCCTTCGGCACCTTCGAAACCCTTGCAAATTCTGGGATCGGGGCCGCACCGCGACGGTGACGGAACCACCCGGACGAGCCCGAGAGAGGCGCGGTGGCCGAGACGATCGTATCCGGTGTGGCGGGACGCTACGCGACGGCTCTGTTCGAGCTTGCACGCGAGGCCGGCGCCATCGACGCGGTGAAGGCGGATCTCGACCGCTTCGAGGCGCTGGTCGCCGAGAGCGCCGACCTGAAGCGCCTGGTGCGCAGCCCGGTGTTCTCCGCCGAGGAGCAGCAGCGGGCGATCGCCGCCATATTGGAGCGGGCCGGCATCGCCGGGCTCGCCGCCAACTTCATCAAGACCGTGGCGGCCAATCGCCGCCTGTTCGCCATCGAATCCATTCTGCGCGGCTTCGCGGCGCTGGCCGCGCAGGCGCGCGGCGAAGTCGTCGCCGAAGTCACCGTCGCCCATGCCTTGTCCGACCAGCACGCCGCCACGCTCAAGCAGGCGCTGGACGCGATGACCGGCAAGGATGTCAAGCTCGCCGTCGAGGTCGACCCCTCGTTGCTCGGCGGCCTCAAGGTCAAGCTCGGCAGCCGGCTGGTCGATGCTTCGCTCAAGACCAAGCTCAATTCGATCCGGCATGCCATGAAAGAGGTTCGCTGATGGATATCCGTGCCGCCGAAATTTCTGCGATCCTCAAGGACCAGATCAAGAATTTCGGCCAGGAGGCGGAAGTCTCCGAAGTCGGTCAGGTGCTCTCGGTCGGTGACGGCATCGCCCGCGTCTATGGTCTGGACAATGTCCAGGCCGGTGAGATGGTCGAGTTCGAGAACGGCACGCGCGGCATGGCGCTGAATCTCGAAATCGACAATGTCGGCATCGTGATTTTCGGTTCCGACCGCGAGATCAAGGAAGGCCAGACGGTCAAGCGCACCGGCGCCATCGTCGAGGTTCCGGTCGGCCGCGGCCTGCTCGGCCGCGTGGTCGACGCGCTGGGCAACCCGATCGACGGCAAGGGCCCGATCGAGGCGACCGAGCGTCGCCGCGTCGACGTGAAGGCGCCGGGCATCATCCCGCGCAAGTCGGTGCACGAGCCGATGCAGACCGGCCTCAAGGCCATCGACGCGCTGATTCCGATCGGCCGCGGCCAGCGCGAGCTGATCATCGGCGACCGGCAGACCGGCAAGACCGCGGTGGCGCTCGACGCCATCCTGAACCAGAAGCCGATTAACCAGGGCACCGACGAGAAGGCCAAGCTCTACTGCGTCTATGTCGCGGTGGGCCAGAAGCGTTCCACCGTCGCCCAGTTCGTGAAGGTGCTGGAGGAGCAGGGCGCGCTGGAATATTCCATCGTCGTCGCCGCGACCGCCTCCGATGCCGCGCCGATGCAGTTCCTGGCGCCGTTCTCCGGCACCGCCATGGGCGAGTTCTTCCGCGACAACGGCCTGCATGCGCTGATCATCCATGACGACCTGTCCAAGCAGGCCGTGGCGTACCGCCAGATGTCGCTGCTGCTGCGCCGCCCGCCGGGCCGCGAGGCCTATCCCGGCGACGTGTTCTATCTCCACTCGCGCCTGCTGGAGCGCGCCGCCAAGCTGAACGACGAGAACGGCGCCGGCTCGCTGACCGCCCTTCCGGTGATCGAGACCCAGGCCAACGACGTGTCGGCCTATATCCCGACCAACGTCATCTCCATCACCGACGGTCAGATCTTCCTGGAATCGGACCTGTTCTTCCAGGGCATCCGCCCGGCGGTGAATGTCGGCCTCTCGGTCTCCCGCGTCGGTTCCTCGGCGCAGATCAAGGCGATGAAGCAGGTCGCCGGCAAGATCAAGGGCGAGCTGGCGCAATATCGCGAGCTGGCCGCCTTCGCCCAGTTTGGCTCGGACCTCGACGCCTCGACGCAGAAGCTGCTGAACCGCGGCGCCCGGCTCACCGAGCTGCTCAAGCAGTCCCAGTTCGCGCCGCTCAAGGTCGAGGAGCAGGTGGCGGTGATCTATGCCGGCACCAACGGCTATCTGGACGCGCTGCCGCTGAACAAGGTGCGCCCGTTCGAGGAGGCGCTGCTGCTGTATCTGCGCTCCAACCACGCCGGCATTCTCGACACCATTCGCACGTCCAAGGAATTGTCCAAGGAGACCACCGAAAAACTCGCCAAGGCGCTCGACGCCTTCGCGAAGACCTTCGGTTGAGCGGAGCGCCGAGCGGCAGATGGCCAGCCTCAAGGATCTGCGCAACCGCATCGCTTCGGTGAAGGCGACGCAGAAGATCACCAAAGCGATGCAGATGGTCGCCGCCGCCAAGCTGCGGCGGGCGCAGACCGCTGCGGAGGCCGCGCGCCCCTACGCCCAGCACATGGAATCCGTGCTCGGCAACATTGCCGCGTCGCTGGTGCCCGGACCGGACGTTCCGGCCCTGCTGTCCGGCACCGGCAAGGACGACGTTCATCTGCTGGTGGTGCTGACTGCCGAGCGCGGCCTGTGTGGCGCATTCAATTCCTCCATCGTGCGTCTGGCCCGCGAGCGGGCTTATGCGCTGATGGCGCAGGGCAAGACGGTCAAGATCTTCTGCGTCGGGCGCAAGGGCTATGATCCGCTGCGCCGGCTGTTCGAGAAGCAGATCGTCGAGCTGGTCGAGCTGCGCGCCAACAAGGGCGCCACCTTTGCCGACGCACGCGCGGTGGCGGAGAAGATCGCCGCCATGTTCAATGCCGGCGAGTTCGACGTCGCCACCCAGTTCTTCAGCCGCTTCCATTCGGTGATCTCGCAGGTGCCGACCGCACAGCAGATCGTTCCGGCCAGCTTC
Source organism: Xanthobacteraceae bacterium (assembly GCA_041287585.1). GTDB lineage: Bacteria > Pseudomonadota > Alphaproteobacteria > Rhizobiales > Xanthobacteraceae > Ancylobacter. Next base: position 426 of record JBGGNI010000051.1, on the reverse strand, counting down.
CCGGCGACGCCGGCGGGCGAGGGTGCCTCGGCGGCCTATGAATACGAGCCGAGCGAGGAGGAAATCCTCGCCGACCTGCTGCCGCGCAACCTCGCCACCCAGATCTTCAAGGCGATGCTCGAGAACGGCGCTTCCGAGCAGGGCGCGCGCATGAGCGCGATGGACAATGCGACCCGCAATGCGGGTGACATGATCAAGAAGCAGACTTTGACCTACAACCGCACCCGCCAGGCGATGATCACGAAGGAATTGATCGAGATCATCTCCGGCGCCGAGGCGCTGTGAGGCACGGACCAGAGGGACGACAGACATGGCGAAATCGGGCGGACGCATTACCCAGGTCATCGGCGCCGTGGTCGACGTGCAGTTCGAGGATCATCTCCCGGAGATCCTGAACGCGCTGGAGACCACCAATAACGGCAACCG